>JAPOJV010000111.1 GCA_029978085.1 bacterium | reverse complement strand
GGTGGGTCGTCGTTGCGAAAGCAGCGGAACTCGATCATCCGGGCTGCTCCATGCCGGCGGCTGCGTAGCCGCCGGCCAGCCGCACGTACACGCGTCCCCCCTCTTCGCGGACCTCGTGCACGGTCTGCCGCGTCGTGGGAGAGATCGTGTGGCGACCGGTCACGACGTCGAACTGCCAGCCATGCCACGGACACGTCAGCACCGTGCCGCAGAGCCTGCCCGTGCCGAGTGGTCCGCCCTGATGCGGGCAGAGCCCGTCGATCGCGTGCCACCGGCCATCCACGTTGGCCAGGGCGATCATCCGATCACCGGCCACCCGCTCGATGCTCGTGCCGGGCGGGCATTCGTCCGCGGTGGCGATCTCGATCCACTCGGACATGGCGACGGAAGGCGGGCGAGGACGTCAGGCCGCCGCATGACGGTCAGGCGACGGACGCTTGACTGTAGCCTTTCCGGGCTTGCCCCGCCAACGACGGTGCACCCACCAATACTGCGAGGGCTGCCGACGGATCACCTGCTCCAGGATCGACGTGTACCACTGCGAGAGCTCCTTGATCCCCGCCGTCTCGGGGCCTCCCGCCGCAGGATCGGCCGTGCCGTCGATCCTCAGGTCGTAATCGAAGAGGCCGCCCCGCCGCGTGGCGGAGCAGACCATGACGGGCGCCTCGGCCGAGAGCGCGAACACGCCGATCGCCTTGTGGACGCTCGCGGGCTTTCCGAAGAACTCCACCCAGCAGCCTTTGGGCCCGGCCGCCTGGTCGCCGAGCAGGCCGATCGCCCCCCGCTCGTCGAGCACGAGGGCCACGTCGGGGGCGCTCCCCTTCTTGGGCAGGATCACCTGCCCCCGCGACTCCCGAAACTCCGTGACGAACCGGTCGAGCCACGGATTGTCGAGCTCGCGGGCCACCGAGAAGATCCGAAAGCCGAACAGGCCGAACAAGTAGGCGGCGATCTCGAAGTTGCCGTAGTGCCCCGACAGGATCACCTTGGGCCGCTCGAGCCACAGCGTGCGGACAAATTCGTCCATGCCATGGATGCGGAGGTGCTTCCGCCAGGTCGTCTTGTGGATCACGCGATTGGCATGGGCGATCTCCACCACCATCAGCAGGAGATGCTCCCACATCGCCCGGGCGGTCTCGCGTCGCTGCTCGACGGTGTAGGCCGGAAAGGCGAGCCGCAGGTTGTCGCGGACGACCTCGCGGCGGATCCGCAGCCGATTGGCGAGAATTGCGGAGAGCCGCCGCGCTCCGCGCTCACAGAGCGGCCGCGGCAGTGCCTGCACGATGCAAATGGCCACCCGCACGGCCGCGTAGGCGGCCAGATCGCCGATGTTCGTGAGCAGCGTCCGCCGCCGCTTGGGTTTTTTGGGCTTGTCATCCATGACGCCCGAATTGTCGCGAGAATCGCCCCGGCCGACCAGACGAATTTCAGGCGTCCCCCGTGGGTGACATCTCCCCGTAGTCCACATGCTCCGCATGTGGCCCACGGCGAAAACACCACAGGCCCGAGCTACCTCCCTGCAGGTCCGCCAACCACCCGACGAATAGCCGGTCTGACGGCCCTCGATCCTCCAACCGCACACGGAGTGTGCGGACTACGGGGGCCACATCTCACGTCACCAGCAGAATCCCCACGCTGATGGCGTTAAACAGCGCGTGCACGAGGATGCAGGCCACGATCGACCCCGTCTGTCGGGCGATCAGCCCAAGCACGATGCCAAACGGAAACAGCGGCACGTAGGCCAGCCCCTGCCCCTGATGGGCGAGGGCGAAGGCCGCCGCGGAGAGCACGACGGCCGTCCAGCCACCGTCGGGCAGCCGCCGTTCGAGCCAGCCCTGGAGCACCCGGCGAAAGAAAAACTCCTCGGCCACCGGGGCCGCGACGACCGCCGAGCCGATCACCACCGCCAGCGCGACCGGATCCCGCCGCTCGGCGAGCAGATCGACGAGCGGATGCCGGTAGGGCACGAGCTGGTCGAGCAGCCCGGCGAGTCCCAGGAGCGGCGCCACGAGCAGCCCAAGTGCCGCCGCGGCGAGCCGCAGGTCGTCGGGCCAGCGGCCCCGGAAGCCGAGCGTGTCCCACGTGGCCCCGCGGGCCCGCAGGACGGTCACGCCAAACGCCACGGCCGCCGCCAGCGCCACTGAATTGACGGCCAGCCGCCGCACGAGCGAGGCCGGTTCACCGACGAGTTCCTGCCCGAGGCTGGCCACGAGCAAATACGCGAGCAGCACCGTCGCCACGTCGGCCCCGGTCCAGGGCACGGCGTCATGCGGCCGCCAGGCCACGAGCGGCTCACCGCGCCGCCAGCGGCTCCAGATGAGCGTGGTCACCCACGCAGCCGCGGCCACGGCGCCGGCCGCCAGCGCGAGCGGCCCGGGCTCGAGCCACTCGCTGGCCGTCACGGACTCCGGATCAGCACCCTGCATCGCAGCAGATACTCCAGGCCCGACCAGACCGTGGCCACGATGGCTGCCCAGGCGACGACGCTCGCCGCGGGCCGCAGGGCGATCCCGCCAAACGCCAGCTCCGGCCAGGCCCGCGCCGCCAGCTCCAGCCCAATGGCCAGGCATTGCAGCACCATCTTCAGCTTGCCCGCCGGCCCCGCCGAAAAGTCCTCGCCCAGCCGTTCCATCTCGGCCCGTATGGCCGTCACGACGAGCTCCCGCACGATCACGACGACGGCCATCCACGGCGCGATCGCCGAGGCCCCGCCCCGCTCCGCGAGCAAGACGTACGCCCCGCAGACGATCACCTTGTCCACCAGCGGATCAAAAATCCGCCCCAGTCGGCTCACCTGCCCGAACCGCCGGGCATACCAGCCATCCACCCAATCGGTCGAGGCCGCGACCACGAACAGCCCCGTCGCCAGCGCCCACGCCTCACGCTCCATTACCACGAAGAGCACGATCGCCAGCACGAGCCGCGCGAGCGACAACAGGTTCGGCACGGTGAGCACGCGGTCAGAGGCCATCAGCCCTCCACCGGCACACCCGCCAGGTCGTAGCCGCTCGCCGCCACGATCTCCACGGGAATGATTCTTCCCGTGAGCGGCTTGGCGGCCGACGTGCCGGGGGCCGTGACGTAGACCACGCAGTCGATGTCCGGTGCGTCGGCGGCCGTGCGGCCGATCCAGACATCCTCCCGCTCCTCGCTCTGGCGGTCGATGATCACGGGCTGCACGCGGCCCACCTGCCGCTGGGCATGCTCGTGGGCGATCCGCTGCTGCACCCGCATCAGCTCGTCGCGGCGGGCCTGCTTCTCTTCGTCGGGCATGTGGCCGTCGAGCCGGGCTGCGGGCGTATCGGGCTCGAGCGAATAGGTGAACACGCCCACCCGTTCGAACCGCCACTGCCGGGCGAACTCCACCAGCTCCTCGAACTGTTCCCGCGTCTCGCCCGGAAAGCCGGTGATGAAGGTGGTGCGGAGCACGAGATTCGGAATCCGACCGCGGAGCTTCGCGAGCAGCTCTTCGGTCGCAGCCCGATTCACGCGTCGCTGCATCCGCTTGAGCACCGGGTCGCTGGCGTGCTGCAGCGGCATGTCGAGATAGGGAACGATCTTTTGACTGGCGGCGATGTGATCGACGAGCCGGTCGGTGAAGTGCAGCGGATAGAGATACATGAGGCGGATCCATTCGATCCCCTCCACCTGCTCCACCGCCTCGAGCAGCTCGACGAGCCGCGGCTCGCCGTAGAGATCCATGCCGTAATACGTCGTGTCTTGGGCGACGATCACCAGCTCCCTCACGCCGTCGGCGGCCAGCTCGCGGGCCTCGCGGACGACCTCCTCGATCGGCTTCGTGGCGTGCTTGCCCCGCATCTTCGGGATCGCGCAGAACGTGCACGTCCGGTCGCAGCCCTCGGAGATCTTGAGGTAGGCCATGTGGCGGGGCGTGACCCGCATCCGGCCGGAATCGTCCAGGGCCCGGGCCGGCGCCGGCCGAAACACGCTCCGCTGTTCGCCCAGCCGGCCGATGAGCCGCTCGGCCGTACGGGCGATCTCGTCGCGGGAGAAGACGCCGATCACGGCATCGACTCCCGGCAGTTCGTCGAGCAGGGCTTCCTTCTGCCGCTCGGCGAGGCAGCCGGCCACGATCACGCCCCGCGTGGCGCCCGCCTTCTTGAGGTCGAGCATCTCGTTGATCGCGGCATACGACTCGGCCCGCGAAGCGTCGATGAAGGCGCACGTGTTCACGACGACGAGATCGGAGCCCTGCGGATCGGGCACCAGCTGCCAGCCGTCCTCCCGCAGGAGGCCGAGCATCCGCTCGCTGTCCACAAGGTTCTTCGGGCAGCCGAGGCTCACCATCGCGAACGTGCCACGGCAGGTGGCCGGATCGACCGGGAGCACCGCCGGCATGACCGTCGTGCCGGCACTGCACGTGCCGCCGGCCGCGTCGATGATCTGCAGCTGTGCCGTCACGACCGCTCCGCAATGATCGTGTCGAGCTCGGCCCGCAGCTTCGGCAGGATCTCGTCGTAGGGAAACGCGCCGAGCTCCGTGCTCCGCCGCTTGAGATTCACGTGCGTGGGCCCACACCACAGGCCGAGATCGGCGTCGTCGGTCTCGCCCGGGCCGTTCACCCGGCAGCCCATCACGGCGATCGTGATCTTGTGGTCGCTGGCGTAGGCCGTCATCTCCTTCACCTGCTTGGCCAGCTCGATGAAGGCCTCGTTCTCCACCCGCGAGCAGCTGGGACAGGAGATGATGTTGAGCGACGAGAGGCCGTAATCGACCACGCTCCGCACACGGCCGGCCGCGATGTCGGCCAGGATCGCGTTGGCGGCCGCGATCTCCTGCGGCTTGTCGGCGTTGGGCACGGTGAGCGACACGCGGACGGTGTCGCCGATGCCGCGGCTGATGAGCTGCTCGAAGGCGATCCGCGTCTTGATGATGCCGTCCGGCGGCATGCCGGCCTCGGTCACGCCGAGGTGGATCGGCACGTCGGGCCGCACCTCGGCGAACCGGCGATTGACCTCGATCACCTTCTGCGGATCGGAATCCTTGAGCGACACGCAGTAGCGGGTGAAGCCGAGCGAGTCGAGCAACTCGCAGTGCTCGAAGGCGCTCGCCAGCATCGGGCCGATCGAATCGTCCTCGCCAAACTGCTCCTTCTTGGCCGGATCGACGCTGCCGCAGTTCACGCCCACCCGCAACGCGCAGTCATTGGCCGCAGCCACGTCGGCGATGAACTTCACCTTGTCCTGCCAGGGCTTCGTCGGCTCGTGGTGATACAGATGGCCGGGGTTGTACCGCAGCTTGTCCACGTGCGGGGCCACCTCGACGGCCAGGCGGTAGTTCTCCTGGAGGTCGATCGCCAGGTTGGCCGCCGTGCCCGCCCGGATGGCGGGCAGGGCTGCGGCATCCTTCTTGGAGTCGACGGCGATCCGCACCACGCCGGCGCCGGCCGCGTGCAGGTTGTTCACCTGGGCGAGCGTGGCCTCCACGTCCTGCGTGTGTGTCGCCGTCATACTCTGGGGGGCGATTGGATGGCCGGCCCCGATCGTGATCCGGCCGATCCGCACCGCTCGCGTCGGATTTCGCTTCAACTCGACCACGTCCGCTCCTCACGAGAAACTCTGTCCGCCGGCCTTTTCGTCGGCGTTTCCACCCCCAAACAATAGCAGACCTGCCCCTGCCGGCGAACGCCCATGCGCTACGACCCCGTCCTTCATATCGTCCTCCACGAGCCGGAGATTCCCCCCAACGCCGGCAACATCGGCCGCACCTGCGTGGCGATCGCCGCCAAGATGTGGCTCGTGAAGCCGCTGGGATTCGCCGTGGACGACTACCACCTGCGGCGGGCGGGGCTCGACTACTGGGACGAACTGGAGTGGGAGGTGGCCGACTCGTGGGACCACCTGCAGGAGCGGCTGCGGGAATCCAACGCCGGCGACCAGTGGCTGTTCTCCGCCCGGGCCGTGCGGTCGTACACTTCGGTGCAGTACCGCCGCGGCGACGTGCTGGTGTTTGGCCGCGAGTCCACCGGCCTGCCGCGGTCGCTCACGACGCCGCTGGCGGACCGGCTGCTGACGATCCCGTCACGGCCGCAGGTGCGGAGCCTCAATCTCTCCAACTGCGCCGCGATCGTCGCCTACGAGGCGCTCCGCCAGTGGGCCGTCGATATGTAGGCCCGTCACGCCGTGACTTGCGTTCCGGTGTGGGCAAGTCACGCCGTGACTTGCGTTCCGGTCACGGCGTGACCGGGCTACCCACCGCGCGATAGATCGGCAGGTGCCGGTAATAGACCTCGAGCATGTACGTGCAGAAGCAGGTCGTGAACAGCCGCCCGCCCCACGGCCCCCACTTGTCGAGCGCCGGATCCCACGACCCGGCCTCACCGCCCCCCTTCGCCTGGGCCGCCGGCAGCACCTCCCGCATCACGCCGTTCCACCGGTCCCACGGCTCGCCACCAAGGTGGTGCACGACCTGCGTGATGTAATACCACGCATAGACGTCCTTCTCCTCGGCAAAATCGACCCGATTCGCCGCCAGCAGCAATTCCACGCCGGCCACGAGCCGCGGATCGTCCCGCTTCCAGCCGAGATACTGCCGCGCGAGCAGGCCTTCGGCCGATACCGCCGCCGTCACCGGCCCCGCCTGCCGATTCATCGCCTCGCGATCATCGTCTTCGACCAGTCCCGCCACCTTCTCGAAGCGATAGCCGTATCGTTTGCCACCATCGACGGCCACAGTGTCGAGAAAGCGGTTGATGCCCGCGAGCGTCTCCGTTGGAAAATCGATGCCGGCCATCTCGGCGCTCTTGAACGCCATCATGTACCAGCCGGTCACCGACATGTCGCCCGGTTTGCCCGGCTCGTATCGCCAGCCGCCGTTCGGCCCCTGGGCCCGGGTCGCAAACCCAAGCGCCTGCTGGGCCGGACCGAGATAGGCCGCGTCCTTCGTCATCCCGTAGAGTTCGCAGATCGCGATCGTGGCCTGGGCGTGTGAATAGAGGCCGTGCTGGCTCGGCATCGGCTCGATGTCGAAGCGGCCGTCGGGCAGCTGCTGCTTGAGCAACGCTTTCCAGCCCTGCTGCACGACGTCACGAAACTTCCCCTCCGTCGTGGTGTTGCCGGCGCCCTGGAACGCCAGCAGCGCCATCGCGGTCGCGGCCAGCTGGTTCTCCTGCGAGCCGCCGTCGAGATACGGCCCTTGCAGGCTCCAGAGCCCTGTCTTCTTGTCCTGGTGGCGGGCCAGCCAGCCGAGCGCCCGGGCCACGGCCGACTGGGTCTCGTCGCTGCCGCCGAACGCCTTCACGAATTTGGCCTGACTGGCCTCGGTGCGGCCGTCGAGCAGCGTCGTGATCGCGGGTGCGTCTGACGCCGCCTCGGCCGGCTCCGCGCCGGGGGCATCGACGACCGGCGTGGGAGGCGGCGGCTCCGGCTTGGGATCTTCCGCAACGGGCTTCTCCGTTTTCACCTCCTCGGGCTTTGGCTCCTCGATCGTCACGGGAGCGAGATCCTCGCCCTGCTTCGGAGCCTCGACCTCGGTCACCGGGCCGAATGCCAGATCGAGAGCGATCGTGTCATCACGCTCCGCCCGCACGATGAACAGGGCCAGGGCCAAGAGCACGACGAGATGCGCCGCGAGACTCACGGCGAGCGCCGGACTCTCCTGAGCAAACGATTTGAGTCGCTGCCACGTCGTGGCCTGCCAGTCGAGGACGGCTGCCACGTCCTCGTCGCCGAGGTAGTTCGAGAGCCAGTGCCTGCGGCCATCGGCACCTGTGATCGCTGCGGCGGCTGACCGCCTGGGCTGCTGATCGACCGCGATCGGCACCACGAAGGTCGGCGGCGTCTCCTCTGCCGCGGGCTGGTGTAGGGGCGTCGCCTGCTGCCACGGCAAGCCGCCCACCAGCGTCGTCGGGCCGCCCGGCGGCGGACCGGCCGGGCCGTGCGGGGGCACCGGCTGTGGCGGAGGCGGCTTCATCCCTGATCACACTCCCGAAAACCGATCACACGCCAGAAAACACCGATTTCGCGGGCGGCACCACTCCACGCTTCTCTTCGTCGGCGGCCGAAGCTATTATTCAGAAGTCATCGCGATCACGGGAGTGCAACTCCGCCTGGTCGTGCCGACAACCACCGCACACTGACGCGGGGTGGAGCAGCCCGGTAGCTCGCGAGGCTCATAACCTCGAGGTCGCAGGTTCGAATCCTGCCCCCGCCACTTCTTTGTATGCCCGCAGGGTCCGCTATGGCCCCTGCGGGCTTTTTTTGGGCCCCTGCGGGTTTTTTGTTCCCCTGCGGGTTTTTCTTTGGCCCGCCTGATTTTGCAGATTACCAATCTGCGGCTACGAGTATTCTGCAGCGGGAGAGTGCGGGGCTCACCGATGATCGAATACGACGGGCTCTTGGCACTCGACCGCATGGAGCGGGCCGTGAAGAAGGCTTGAGACAGGCTGCTGCGATCCACGGGGGCGCTCGAGGCCGCGAGCGTGCCCTATGCCGTGATCGGCGGCAATGCCGTAATGGCCTGGGTGGAGCAGGCCGACGAATCGGCCGTGAGGTTCACCCAAGACGTCGATCTCGTGCTGCGACGGGAGGATCTCGACCGGGTCCGCGACGCGGTGCGCGTGAACTTCTGTGGAGAGAAAGTCCGTCCGGACTATGTGGCTGCGGTACCGGGCGTCTCCGCCGTCGCGTTGCGCAAGATGCTCCCGGCCATGGAACCCGCCATGGCTTCAGAACCGCATGAGCTTTGACGGCGGTGGCTTCTCCACGGACTTGTCGATGATGTGGTAACGATCCCGCCACGACTCCGAGAGCGCCACCTGCCCCAAGGCGATGAACTCGCTGCCCCCCAGGGAAAGGTCGGCGCACAGCCCAACACGTACTCGTCGAAGGGACGCCCATGAACAGCCTCCACGCGGCTGCGCAGAGCGGGATACAGGTCACGCCACCGAGTCCCGCGCAGAACTTCCGCACCGAGTTGAGGCAGTGCACCGGCCAATCGCGGTCGCCGCGGTAGCTGACGATGAGGATCTCGACACGTGGCATGAGCAGACTCCGGGAGCAACAGGCGTCTGCGTTGCGTGCAGCAGATGGTGTCGATCAGGACGTACCGGCGGCGGGGTTCACCTGATCGCTGAGCGGCACGTCGAAGACGCGACTCGTGAGCCACGCGTCAGATTCCCTCGGCTCGCGCCCGCCCTCCCTCGTGCGCAGGGGATCATGCCGGATTCGTCCCTGCTCGTGCCGGATTCGTCACATTTTCGGCCTGAAGCGGCGGGGAGGCCCTCAACGCGCGGTACTGTGACGGAGTTGTCGCGTTCGGTCCTTACCGACGGGTATAGCCATGAGTTTCATTCGACGCCTCCCAACAGCCGTGGCTCTCTGCGCCCTGCTTCAGGCCGTTGCCAGCGGCCAAACCATTTCCACGTGGACCGGCGCCGGCTCCGATAACAACTGGAATACGGCCGCCAACTGGTCGAGCGGCGTGCCGACCAGCAGTGGAAGCACGGTGCTTGTCTTCTCCGGCTCCACGCGGACGTCTCCCAACAACAACTTCAACGACTGGAACCTGAGCATCGGCCGGCTGCAGTTCGCCAGCGGCGCCGCCTCGTTCACGCTCGGTGGCAACACCTTCGGCTTCGATCCCTACCTCGGCTCGCAGGCCCAACAGATTTTCCAGAACAGCGCGAACACGCAGACGATCGGCGTGAGCGCCTTTTCGTTTCGCAATGGCGCCGACAGCCAGATCAATCTCAATGCCGGCGACCTCGTGATCTCGTCGCCGAACATGTACATCGACGCAACCGGCGGCGACACTGTTCGCTCGCTCGTCGTGACCGGTAACGACGCGACGCGGCGGACCGTCACGTTCGCGGGCAACGTCAACAAGGGAGAGAGCGGCAACGACCCCGACATGTACATCCGGGGCAACAAGCGGGCGCTCGTCACCGGATCGCTGACGTTCGGCTCCGGCAACGACGCCTCGGTGTTCGTCGAGGACGGCGTGCTTCAG
>JAPOJV010000132.1 GCA_029978085.1 bacterium | reverse complement strand
GCGCGGGCGCTGGCGGCCACGGCGGCAGGCCGGACGCTCGCGAAGTATCCCGATCCGTTGGCCACCGTGTTTCGCATGCGGGCGGCGGAGGTGCTTGGCGTCGATCCCGACTGGATCATCTGCGGCAACGGCAGCGACGACTTGCTCACGATCCTCGTCCGCGCGTTCGTCGGGGCGGGGGAGTGCCTGCGGATGCCCTATCCGAGTTACATCCTCTACCGCACGTTGGCGGGCATCCAGGGCGCCGTGTGCGACGAGTTTCACTACGACCGCGACTGGTCGCTGGGCGACGGCTTTGCGGCGCCCCACGCGAGCGCTGGCGCCGAGGTGAAGCTCGCCATCATCGCCAATCCCAATAGCCCATCGGGCACGCTGCTGCCGCCGGATCGAGTCCGTGCCCTCGCCGACCGTCTGCCGTGCGCGGTGGTGGTGGACGAGGCGTACGGCGATTTCGCGACGGAGAACTGCCTCGCGCTCGTGAAGGAAAACGAGCGGGTGATCGTCACGCGGTCGTTCAGCAAGTCGTATGCGCTCGCCGGGCTGCGGTTCGGTTTCGCGGTCGCCCAGCCGGCGGTGATCGCCGAACTGCAGAAGGTGAAGGACTCCTACAACTGCGATGCCCTGTCGATCGCCGCCGCCACCGCCGCGATCGACGACCAGGCGTGGCTGGCTGACAACCGGGCGAAGATCATCGCCACCCGCCGCCGGCTCACCGACGCGATGCGCGGCCTCGGCTACGATGCGGTCGAGAGCCAGGCCAACTTCGTCTGGTGCACACACCCGTCACGGCCGCACCGCCCGGTCTACGAGGCGCTCAAGGCCCAGGGCATCCTCATCCGCTACATGAACTACGCCGGCTGGGGCGATGGCCTGCGGATCACCGTCGGCACCGACGACGAGATCGACGCCTTCCTGGCCGTGATGAAGACGATCTGAATTTCCCCCGTGAGCACGCTCATGCCCCGCACTGCGACCGTTTCCCGTACGACCGCCGAAACCGACATCCGGCTGACGCTCGATCTCGACGGCACGGGCAAGGCCGATATCCGTACGGGCCTCGGCTTCTTCGACCACATGCTGACGCTGCTGGCCGGCCACTCGCTCTGCAACCTGACGGTTGCCTGTACGGGCGACCTGCACGTGGACGGCCACCACACGGTGGAAGACGTGGGGCGTGCCCTCGGGGCCGCGATCGTCGAGTGTCTCGGCGACCGCCGCGGCATCCGTCGGTATGGCCATGCCATCATCCCGATGGACGAGTCGCTGGCGACCGTGGCCGTCGATCTCGGTGGCCGCGCGGCCTGCGTGTGTGCCGTGGAGTTCCCGGTGCCCACGATCGGCACGTTCGACGCCCAGCTCGTCGAGGTGTTTTGGGAGAGCGTGGCCGCGACGGCGGGCATGAATTTTCATGCCATCCTGCATCACGGCCGCAATGGGCACCACATCGCCGAGGCGGTGTTCAAGGCGGCCGCGCGGGCCCTGCGGATGGCGGTGGAGCCCGACCCCCGGCAGCCCGGCATCCCGAGCACCAAAGGCACGCTCACCCAGCAGTAGGCCCGTCACACTGCGACGGGCCTACGCTGGGCACGTCACGCCTTACCGGCCGAACTGGCCGCGGGCCTTCGCATCGCCGCGCATGTACGTCGGCTTCGAGCGGGATGACGACGGGCTGGACTGAGCGGCCCGCGGCGGAGCCTGCGGCACGCCGAGCGCCGACTCGACCCCTGGCGCCGGCGTCGTGGCCGGGATGGCGCTCGGGGCGACGGAATAGCTGCGGTAGCGACGGACTGTCGTCCGCGGTCGGGCCGTGACGAGTTCCACGGCTGCCGAATTCGGGGCGGCGGCCACGACCGGCGCCGGCATGCCGGCGACCAATGAGAGACCAATGACTGCACAGGCGAACTTCTTCATGACATGCTCCTCAGGGGCGGCGAGGCCCCGTGTGTGATGATCTCGTCCCGCGCGGCCGCCGGCGGTCATGCACGCGCATGATCGAACCGGGCCTGGGACGTGACGTCGCACGCGACCGGTCCGTCAGCGTGACGGCCAGTCACCTGCAACGCCCGCGTGGCGAGAGGCTCGCGGGCGAATCAGAGAAGCCACCGGCAGAGCTGCGGCAGATGGGCCGCGTTGGCGATGAGCACGGCCTGGCCGGAGCGGCTCAGGGCAGTGCACGTGGGGAGCGCATGCGGATCGGCCACCCGTTCGCCGGCGGCACCCTTGCCGCCGCGCGGCGCCAGGTTTCGCCGCAGGATCTTCACGATCTGCGGGGGAACGGCAGCGGTTACAGATGGGCGGCTCCCTCCGAGCACACGAAGCGGCGCCGCATCGACCTGCTCACGGCGGTGCGTCGCTGCGTCCGCGTCGGGCGGCTCTTCGGCGGCCACGCAGCGAAACTGCGGGGCATGTCCAGCCTGGGCGGTCGGGGCGAGGGCGAGTGCGGCCATCCCGGCGACTGCCAGGCAGCCGAGGTGCCGAAGCACTTTTGCATACCGATCGACTCGCATCGAAAGCCCTCGGAAGTGCGGGAGCGCCGCGTTCCGTCCGCCAGGGACCGACACCTATTTGTATGTCGGCCCGACCTGCCGGGCCACTCCGTTTTCTCCGTGTGGATCCTGGCTGCAAATGCGGGGGCGGGCGGACCTGGGGAGGCTTGGGCAGGCGTATTGATCAGCCCGCCCTTTGTCACGGGGCGCGGGCCAGCGGAACGATCTTTCCGACGGCGGCGGCTCCCGACTCGGACGTGCCGCCGGTCGCCACCCGCCTCGCCTGGGAGAATCCGGCCGGGCCGCCGCCGCCGCGGATCTCCCTGCCCGTGTTCGCCGACCGGGGATTCGCCACGTTCGGCTGGATCGATGCCGGCATCGGCGGCAACAACTGGGGCAGCCCGTTCAACGGCCCGATCACATTTCCCGACCGCAACTGGCAGGGGCAGGTCAATCAGTGCTATCTCGCGACGGAGCGGGTGGCCGACGCCGATTCCGGCGACTGGGACTGGGGAGGCCGCGTCGATCTCCTGCTCGGCACCGACTCTATCTTCACGACGGCCCGCGGCCTCGACGCCTATTCATTTCAGCGGTACGGCATCGAGAACGTCGCATCGTGGTCCTTCTCGAAGGACTACGGTCTCGCGCTGCCGCAGCTCTATGCCGACGTCGCCCGCGGCGACGTCTCGCTCCGGTTCGGGCACTTCTACAGCATCCTCGGCTTCGAGCAGGTGCCGGCGATCGGCAACTTCTTCTATTCCCACGCCTTCTCGATGCAGTATTCCCCCTTCACGTTCACCGGCATGCTCGGCTCGTGGACGCCTTCCGAATGGCTCACCGTCTACGCCGGCATCCACACGGGCTGGAACAATTTCACCGACCCGATGCCGACGGCCGGACGGTGGACGATCGTGAATCCGGAGGCCCCCGGCGCCGGCAGCACCGCCGGTTTTCTCGGTGGGGTGGTGCTCGCCAATGACGACAAGAGCCGGACACTCGCCATCTCGACCACCTCCGGCAACGAGGTGTCGCCACTCGGTCCACCCCCAGCCGACGGTTCACTCGTCGGCAATCGCTCGCTGGTCACCACCGTCTTCACGGCGGTCCTGACCGAGCAGCTCACGTATGTCTTCGAGCACGACGCCGCCTGGCAGTTCAACGCGGGCGTGCCTCCTGGCAATGTCGGCCAGCCCGGCGGCCTCGCCCAGTGGTACTCCTTCAATCAGTACCTCGTTTGGCGGCAAGCGCAGGCAGGATGCCGGAGCGCGGCCGCCATCGAGCGAGCGAAGAACAGGATGTTCGGAGCGAGCGTCCGGCGATGGGGCGTGGGCAGCCCTGAGCCTTCCGACGCGCAGATCGTCACTCGTTGACGTAGGTCTCGAGGAACCGGGCGAGGTTGTGGAAGTCGCTGCCGCGCTCCACGTACCGAACGACCGTGACGAGCGTGTTGGGGTCGACGAGCTCCTCGAAGGGCACGTAGTTGAGGTCGAGCTGCCCCGACACACTCACCATCACGCCGTTGAGGCCCCGTTCGGCCAACGCCCGGTAGCCGCCGACGCCCAGTTGGCTGCCGAGCATCACGTCGAAGGCGTGCGGCTTCGCGCACCGCGCCTCGTAGCCGAGCTGCAGTCCCACCACCTTCCGCGATCGCCCCGTCTGCTTCTTGAACTCGTCGGACACAAGCTTGGCGAACATGCGGCCGAGCTGCACGTGCGAGATCGAGATGTGGCCGTGGTCGTCGCGGGGGATGCCCTCGAGGGCCTTGGCGGGAAGGTATTCGGCGAGTCCTTCGGCCATCACGATCACGCCGTACTGCTTGCCCTCCTGCTCCTCGCGGACCCGCATCGTCTTCACGATCCGGCCCACCACCTCGTCGATGTTCATGACGGGCTTCACCCGCGTCTGGCCATCCGGCGTGGTGACCGTTTCTTCGCCGCGGAACTTGCCGTGGATGTCTTCGACGCTGATCACCAGGCTCGCCTCGCCGGCGATCGCCGCGCCGTAGGAGAGCCAGCCGGCGCTGCGGCCCATCGTCTCGCAGAGGAAGTAGGCCCGGCTCGCTTCCGCGTCATAGAGCAGGTTGCGGATCTCGCCGCCGAGCGTGTCAACTGCCGTGAAGTAGCCGAACGTGAAGTCGATGCCCATGTAGTCGTTGTCGATCGTCTTGGGCAGGTGCACGACCGGAATCCGGGGGGCGTCGGCCGGCAGCCGGTCCTGGTAGAGCTTGAACTTGTTGGCCGTCTTGAGCGTGTCGTCGCCGCCGATCGAGATCAGCGCCTCGACGCCGAGCGACCGGAGGCCCTCGTAGGCGTTCTTCAGCGGGCCCACCCGCTCGGGATCCTCGAGGTGGCTCGGGTGCGACACATGCTTGCCGGGGTTGGTGCGGGCGGTGCCGAGCATGATGCCCTGGCCGCTCCGCGTGCGCTTGAGGAACTCGGGCGTGATCTTGATGTAGTCGCGGCCCTCGGCGAGCGGCGTGGCGGGCGAGTAGTCGGCGAGCGACGAGTAGCCGTGCTTCATGCCGATGACTTCCGTGCCTTCCCGCATGAACGACGTGGCGGCCGTCGAGATGACGGCATTGGCGCCCGGAGCAGGGCCGCCGGCAAACAGGATCGCGACGCGGCGGAAGTGATGGGCGGCCTTCGGGGGACGGGAGAGCGACTCGCGGTTCGACATCGACAGATCACCTCTTTCGGGCAACAAAATGACGGAAAGCGAGCAGTGTAGCAGCAGCCAATCGCCGCTGCGCTTCTCAGCCGGCGAGCATCCGTTCCACGAAGGTCGTATCGACCTGAGCCTCGTGGAAGGCCGTGTTGGCAAGCACCTCGAGGTGCAGCGGCACCGTGGTCTTGATGCCCTCGATCCGGAGCTCCTTGAGGGCCCGGATCATGGTGTCGATCGCCTCTTTGCGGGTCGCCTGGTGGACGATCAGCTTGCCCACGAGCGAGTCATAGTGAGGCGGCACGACGTAGCCGGTCGTGGCGTGGGAATCCCACCGCACACCGAACCCGCCCGGCGCGATGATCCGGTCGATCCGGCCCGGATTCGGACGGAAGTTGTGGGCAGGATCCTCGGCGTTGATCCGGCACTCGATCGCATGGCCGCGGGGCTTGATGTCTTCCTGCTTGAGATCGAGCTTCTCGCCGGCAGCCACGCGGATCTGCGCCTTGAGCAGGTCGATGCCCGTCACCATCTCACTCACCGGGTGCTCCACCTGGATGCGGGCGTTGACCTCGATGAAATAGAAGTTGTCCTGCTGGTCGACGATGAACTCGACCGTGCCGGCCGAAAAGTAGTTGGCCGTCTTCGCGAGCCGCACGGCGGCATCTGCCATCTTCTGTCGCGTGGCCTGCGGGAGCCGCGGCGAAGGACTCTCCTCGATCAGCTTCTGGTGCCGCCGCTGCGTCGAGCAGTCGCGTTCCCAGAGGTGAAACACATTGCCGTGCTGGTCGCCGAGAATCTGGATTTCGACGTGCCGCGGCCGCTCGATGTATTTCTCGATGTAGATGCCGGGATTACCGAAGGCCGCCTGGGCCTCCGCCGAGGCCTGCTGCCAGGCGCTCGCCAGCGCCAGGTCGTTGGCGGCCACCCGCATTCCCTTGCCGCCACCGCCGGCCGTCGCCTTGAGCAGCACAGGGAAGCCGATCTCGCGGGCGACCTTCACGGCCTCCTGCTCGCTGCCGATGATGCCCTGGCTGCCGGGCACCGTGGGCACGCCCGCCTCACGGGCCAGCGCCCGGGCGGAGTTCTTGTCGCCCACCCGCTCCATCGCCTCGGGCGTCGGGCCGATGAAGCCGATGTCGCACGACCGGCAGACCTCCGCGAAGTGGGAGTTCTCCGAGAGGAAGCCGTAGCCGGGATGGATCGCCTGCACGTTACCGATCTCGGCGGCACTGATCACCCGGTCGATCCGCAGGTAGCTGTCGGCCGCCTTGGCCGGCCCCACGCAGATCGCCTCGTCGGCAAGTTCGAGATAGGGAGCATCGCGATCGGCTTCACTGAAAATGGCAACGGTCTCCACGCCCAGCTCACGGCAGGCGCGGATGACACGCAGGGCGATCTCGCCGCGATTGGCGATGAGGATCCGTTTGAACATGGATTCCGTTCGACGTGGGGTGACGGTGGAGGCTCAGGCCTCTGGATCGACCTTGATCAGCGGCTGGCCAAACTCGACCGGGGCGCCGTTCTCCACCAGGATCGCCACGACCTGCCCCGATACGCCGGCCGGAATCTCGTTGAACACCTTCATGGCCTCGACGATGCAGACCGTCTTCTCGGGACCGATGCGGTCGCCCACCTTCACGAACGGGGCCGAATCGGGGCCGCTGGCCTTGTAGAACGTGCCCACCATCGGGCTCTTGATCACGAGCATGCGGGCGTCGGCGGCCGATTGGGCGGGCGCGGCGCCGGCCGCCGGTTCGGAGGCGGCAGCAGCCGGTCGGGGCATGGCCACCGCCGGCGCGGAGTAGGCGACGACCTCGCCCCCCCTGCGAATCCGCACGCGATTGTCGGCCTGTTTGAGGTCGAGCTCCGAGAGATCGTGCTCCTTCATGAGCTCGATGAGCCGGCGAACCTTCTTCACGTCGAAGATGTCGCCTGGGGTGGGTGCGGCACACATGGGGGCAAAATGTCTCCTGGGCGGCCGAAATCACGGCCGAAGTGCGGGCGAAGGTAGCCCGCCCGGCGGTTTTCAGTCAAGGTAAAGGAGTGCGGCCGGGTGCCAGGGGCACGGCCGGACGGCCGGCCCGAACCTTGCAATCTCGCAACCCACCGATCATGAGCAGACCAGAACCCCCCGCCGATCTGCCTCGACTGCGAGCCCGTGCGGCGGCGTCGAGCAAGCGAGACTATGGCCGCGTGGCCATCATCGGCGGGGCGGCGGGGATGGCCGGCGCCCCGGCCCTTTCGGCAATGGCCGCCTTGCGGAGTGGTGCAGGGCTCGTGGAATTGCTCGTGCCGGAGATCGTGCTCGCGATTGCAGCGGCGTTCGACCCGTGCGTGATGACCCATGGTTTCGTGGAGGAGCAGGGGGGGTTCGCAGCGGCCGCCGCAGACGCGATCACCTCGCGGGCAGCGCGAGCGGATGCGAGCGCTGTCGGGCCGGGCATCGGCCGGACGCGGCCCGTGCAGGACCTCGTGCTCGATCTGTGGCGAAATCTGTCCGGGCCCGCCGTGTTCGATGCCGACGCCCTGTGGGCGCTCGCGCAGGTTCAGCGGGACCAGTTACGGACACATGCCGGGCCGCGGGTGCTCACGCCGCATCAGGGGGAGATGCAGCGGCTCCTCGGCCGGCCCGCCACGGCGGATGTCACGCGAAGCGATCTGGAGCGGGCTGCCGCCGCGCTGGCCGCCGAGATCGACGCCGTCATCGTGCTCAAGGGCGCCGGCACGTTCATCGTGGGTGACGGCCGATCTGCCCGTAACGAGACGGGCAATCCCGGCATGGCCACCGCCGGCACGGGAGACGTGCTCACCGGTGTCGTCGCCGCGTTGCTCGCCCACGGGATGCCGTCGTTCGATGCGGCCCGACTGGCGGCCTGGGTGCATGGTCGCGCCGGCGACGCCGCGGCTCACGACCTCGGGCAGGTGTCGATGACGGCCCGCGACCTGCTCGATCGGCTGCACGTCGGCTTCCGCGCGGCGGCGGCGAACGCATCACCGGCGTGAGCGGGCGGTGAACTCGGCGAGCCGGGTGACATCGATCACGCCGTCATCGCTCGCGATCCAGAGCCGAAGGCCCGGTGCCGGTGAGATCCGGTGGCCGCCCGTGAACGAGCCGAAGGCCGGCAGCACGAGCAGCGCGTCCTCCGCCACGAAGCAGCGGTCGGTAACCCGATCGCCGCTCGGACTGCGGACCGACACCGTCGGATGCAGGTGGCCGCCGATCGTGAAGCACGTGCGGCCCGGCTCGTCGAGCTGCGTGGCCGGCTCGTGCACGAAGTGAAACGGCGGCTCGTCGAGCGTGCGGAGGCAGGAGTCGATGCCGAGGTGGGCTGGCAGCCTGCCGATCCGCTGGTCGTGGTTGCCGATCACGAGCAGCACGGCCGTGCCTGCGATCCGGTGCCGCATCGCGGCGAACTCGGCGAACACGTCCGGCGTGCAGCCGCCAGCCGCGTGAAACAGGTCGCCGAGGATCAGGAGCCGCGTCGCCGCCGTCTCGCCGATGAGCCGCTCGAGCCGCGCGAGATCCCGCTGGGCCGAGCCCTCGGGCACGGGAATGCCGGCCTTGCGAAACGTCGCCGCCTTG
>JAPOJV010000237.1 GCA_029978085.1 bacterium | reverse complement strand
CGAGCTTGCCGCCGGCACCCGCACGACGACCGTGGGCATCGCACAGCTCTCGACGAGCCGGCGGCATCTCGGCACGCCCGCGCTCGTGGCCAGGGTGGCCGACTGTGGCTGGCGGCTCTCCGGCCTCTGCCCGTGGGGGACGGGCGCCGACTCCGTCGATGCCATCGTCACCGGGGCGGTGCGCGACGACGGGCAGACGCTGTTCTTCATCGTGCCGACCGACCGCCCTGGGCTCGAGATCGCGCCGCCGCTCTCCATGCTCGCCCTCTCCGGCAGCCGCACATCGAGCGTCGCGTTTGCCGACGTCGCCCCCGCTGCGGTGATCGAGCCTCGGGCGACCGGGGGCGTACGCACCGGCGGCCTCGCCACGACGGCACTCGCGCTCGGCAGCGCGCGGGCGGCGCTCGGCGTGCTCGAGGGCGAAGCTGCGGCCCGGGCGGCGCTCATGCCCGTTGCAGCGGCACTGCAGGCGGAGGCCGACGCCCTCGAGGCCCGGCTGCGCCGGTCGGCGAGCGACGCCGAGGCGGAAGACCGCGATCGGTTGCGGGCCGATGCCAACGGCCTCGTGATCCGTGCCGCCCAGGCGGCCCTCACGGCCACGAAGGGCGCGGGCTTCGTGGCGGGCCATCCGGCGGAGCGATTGGTGCGCGAGGCCCACTTCTTTCTCGTGTGGAGTTGCCCGCAGACGGTGGCGGGCATCACGCTCTGCGAACTGTCGCGCATGGAGTTGTGAGCGGCAAACTGCTCTTGCCATGCGACGCGGGAGAGCGAAAAATCCCGCCCCCATGAACGCCCCCCGCTCCATTGTCGTCGTCAAGCTCTCTGCCATCGGTGACGTGCTGCACGGCCTGCCGACGGCCGTCGCGCTCAAGCAGGCGTTTCCGGATGCATGCATCGGCTGGGTCGTGGAGGGTCGCGCGGGCGACGTGCTCGCCGGCCACCCCGCGGTCGACCATCTCTTCCGGCTCCCGCGCGGCTGGCTGAAATCGTTGGCCACGATCCGAAGCCTACGGCGCCAGCTGCTCGACTTCGCCCCGGACGTCACGCTCGACCTTCAGGGATTGCTCAAGAGCGCGGTCCCCACGTGGCTCTCGGGCGCTCCGGTGCGCATCGGCCACGCGTACCCGGAATCCCGCGAACAGGCCTGGCGCTTCTACACGCACCCCGTCGAAGCCACGGCCGCCCACGTGATCGATCGCAACCTGCACCTGCTCTCCGCGCTCGACGTGCACGAAGTCCGTGCGATGTTCGACATGCCCCGCTGGCCCGTGAGCCGGCTGCGGATGCAGGAGTGGCTGTCGTCGCTACGGCTCCAGGCGGCGCCGGCCCTGATCAACCCGGGGGCCGGCTGGCCCTCGAAGATCTGGCCTGCCGAGCGGTTCGCCGCCGTGGCCCGTGAACTCGGGCACCGCCACGGCATCCCGTCGATCGTGGTCTGGGGAGGCGCCGCCGAGCGCCAGGCCGCCGAGCAGATCGTGGCCGCGAGCAGCGGCGCCGCGCTCATGGCCCCGCAAACGACGCTCCAGGATCTTGGCGAGCTCTCACGACTCGGCCGCGTGTTCATCTCGAGCGACACGGGCCCGCTGCATCTCGCAGCCGCCGTGGGCACGCCCTGCGTCGGCCTCTTCGGCCCGGTGCCCGCGAAGCGCAACGGCCCCTACGGCGCTGGCCACCGCACGGTCGAACCACCGGCCTCGCTGCGGCCCGCATGGGAGCACCGCAAGACGGATCGCGTGGCCATGGAGGCGATCGACGTCGAGAGCGTCGTCGCCGCAGCCGCTGACGTGCTCGCCCGCTCCGCCGCGGCCTGACCGCGTAGGACAGACTTCAGTCTGTCATGGCTTGGCTCGCCCAACCCGGCGTCGGAGCCGGCGGTACGCTGCTCCATCGCCGAGGGCGATCGCTAGTCCCGTCTCAACTGTGATGGTGCGCTCGGTGTAAGCCGCGTATCTGCCCGTCGGCTCTTCCGCATCGCACCGACCGTCTCCGCCGCCTTCCCCTTTCCAGTTGGGGAGGCTTCGGGCTCCCCGTGTCCCGGAGACGGCGTAGCTGACCAGCGAAGCCATGGATGGCGCAGCGCAGGCAGGTCCGAGTGAGCCGTAGCCTGGAGGGCTAAGGCGAACGTCCGGCGAGGGGATACGGGGAGCCTGAAGCCGGCGTGCCACATCCGGCATG
>JAPOJV010000133.1 GCA_029978085.1 bacterium | reverse complement strand
GCGCCTTGCCGCCATGCTCGTGTCGATCGCGATGCTGATGACCACTGCCGCCGCTGCGCCGGTGCCAGCCCAGCCTGCGGCCCAGGCCGCGGCGGGGGAGGTCGTGCTCCTCGATTTTGCGGCCTCGTGGTGCGGCCCGTGTCGGCAGATGGCCGGCCTCATCGGTGAGATCTCGGCCGCCGGCTGGCTCGTGCGGCATGTCGACGTCGATCGTGAGACCGACCTCGTGAAGCGGTTCGGCGTGACGGGTGTGCCCTGCTACGTGCTGCTCGTGAAGGGGCACGAGGTGGGGCGGATCAATGGCGCCACCACCCGCGCCGAACTCGAAAAACTGCTCGCCACGTCGGCCGCGCCGCTGGGCGGCACGCCGCCGCCGGCCGCCGCTGTCGCCGAGCAGCCCCGCGGCCCGGGCATCCCGCTCCCGGTCGCGGCCGCAGCCGAGCCGCTCGCCACCGAATTGCCGCGTCCACCCCGGGCTGACGTTCCGGCCGTGCTGCCGCCCGCCGCGATACCGCAGTCACCGCGGCCCGTTGCCGTCGCGGCGGTACCGTCGGTCCACAATCTGGCGGCGCAGACAGGTTCGCTGCCCGACGCCGACCGTGCCGATCTCGAACGCCGCCTCATGCAGGCAACGGCGCGGCTCCGCGTCGAAGACACCGCAGGCGTGTCATGGGGCACGGGCACCGTGATCGACTGCCGGCAGGGCGAGGCTCTCATTCTCACGTGCGGCCACATCTTCCGTGACTCGCAAGGGAAGGGCCGCGTCGAGGTCGATGTGTTCGGTCAGCAGGGGCCGCGGGGCATCGCCGGTCAGGTCGTGGCCTGGGATCTGAAGCGCGACCTCGCGCTCGTGAGCGTGTTCACCGACACGGCGATCGAGCCCGTCCGCGTGGGCGGCCCCGATCGGCGGACCACGCCGGGCGATCCGGTCGTCACCGTGGGCTGCAACGGCGGCGCCGATCCGACGATCCATCACAGCCGCGTGACCGCCGTGGACAAATATCTCGGTCCGCCCAACGTGCAGGTCGCCGGTCAGCCGGTGCAGGGCCGCAGCGGTGGCGGCCTGTTCGCGATCGACGGCACGCTCATCGGCGTGTGCAACGCCGCCGATCCCGAGGACAACGAGGGGCTGTTCGCCGCGCTTCCCTCCATCCACGAACAGCTCGAGGAGTCTGGGCTCGCCTTCGTCTACCGCAACGTCTATCCGAGCGCCGGCCTCGACGACCTGGCCGCCACGGGAGGCGCAGCGGCCCCGCACGTGCCGGCGATGCCGGCGACGATGCCGGCCGTCTCGTTCGATCGTCGCGACCGCGCCGACGCGTTGCCCACGGCATCGACGACCGGGCTCGACGCACCGCGTCCCGCCGTCGCACCTCCTTCGCAGGCAGCGGCTCCCCAGGCGTTCGCTCCGCCGCCAGCCTCGCCGCTCCCGTCTGTTCCGCCGCCGCCCGCCCGGGCAGCTGTGGCCCCGGCCGCGCCACGCGATGGAGCCCCCGCAGCCACGCTCACGGCCGGCGAAGCAGCGCTCGTTGACCACGTTCGGCAGCATGGCGGCAAGGCGGAAGTGATCTGCATCGTGCGGCCCCACGGCGCCCCGGAGGATTCGAGCGAAGTGTTCGTGCTGAAGGGCTCGAACCGCGGCTTCGTCGATCACCTCGCCCGCGCCCACGGCGGCGAACTGGTCGACGCGCCCCCGACCTCGGCCGAGGTCACCGCCCGGCGGTGACCTCGATCGTCACCGGGGCGGCGTTGACGCCGTCGGCAGGTGAGCTACCGCTGCGGCCGTTGGCGCGGATCGTGACCGGCCCGAGGCCGAGCACTTCCGCAGGCACCTCGATCGACTCCTGAGCCGAGCTCGTGCGGCCGAGCACGCGGCCCATTGCGAACACGACCGCCCCGTCGACGCCGGTGCCATTGACGGCGATCCGTACCGTGCCTGAGCGGCTCACCCGCTTCGGTTCGACGACGAGTTCGAGGGCCCGGCCGTCGTCGTGGTTGGCGACCATGATGTCGACGATCCGCCGCCCCTGTGTCTCCACTCGTGTCGCGGCGATGGCCACGACCCGCAACTCGTGGTGACCGTCGGCCATCACGGTCGTGTCGAGAGCGAGGCGCTCGCCGAGACCGGCCTGCGCCACGCGGACGCCATCCACGTAGAGCTCGAACCGGTCGGCGGTGCCACCGCCGGGCACGGTGGCTCGCGGTTCGAGCTCGATCTTGCCGGAGACCCGCGCCCCCGATGCGAGCACCGCCGAGTCGGCGGCCGTCACGATCTCCACCTCGGGAATCGACGCCCAGGGCTGGCAGAGCGGGTCGCCCACCACGAGCAGCTGATAGGGGGCATGCACCGACTGGTAAAAAGCTTCGGCCAGGCTTGCGCCGCGTGCGTAATGCACCTGGATCGCCGGATGCGGAAACTTCGCCTGGAGCGAGAACGGCTCCGTCACGGTGCCGCTCGATCCGGCGGCCCCCGCCCGCAAAAAATCTGACAGCGGCGTCTGACCTGCCGACGGGGTGAAGATGCCGCCGAAGCTCGTGAGGTTTTCGCAGATCGCACCCGGCACGACCGTGCTGCCGCTCGCATTCCAGTCGAACGTGGGCGTGCCGGTCATGAGCCCGGCCACGTCCCGCTTGCGCACCGGCAGCGTGCCGTTGACGATCTCGGCCTGCACGCCGAGACCAGTCAGCGCCTTCACCGTGGCGGGAAAGACGCCGCTCCGCGTGGTCGTCCGCACGTCGGTGTTCGTGACGAAGTAAATCGTGCCCTTGGGCTTCGTGCCGTCGGCAGCGGCCGCGGAACGGAGATACGCCGTGATCTCGGCCACGCTGTTGCCGCGGCCCGCCGTCACGCCGAGCATCGTCGCGAGGAGGTATCGGCTGCCCCCGGCCTCCAGCAGCTCGCCCTGCTGGCCCCAGCCATACCAGCCGCGGAACCCCGCCGTCGTGGTCGGCACGCCACTGGAGTCGAGCGGCCGGTAGTAGTCGTTGCTCTCCGGGTCGAGCCAGGCCGGCGTGCCGCTCTGCACGGCACCATAAAGCATCGTCATGCCGGTGAGTGACCCGGAAGAAAATTTGTCGCTGTCGCGGAGTCCCGCAGGCAGTTCGTCGGCGTAGTCGATCCGCCAGGGGAAGCCGCTCGAATAGACGACGGCGTCAATCTGTGTCGCCAGCCGACGCGAGTCGATCGCCCGCAGGATCGGCGCCAGGATCTCGGTGCGGAATCTGCCGACCGTCGTGCTCTCGTCGCCGCCCGTCCACGGGAGCATGAACACATTGATCGGCGGCACGCCTCGAAGCCGGGCGAACGCATTGGCGACCGCGAGGCTTTCCGCACTCGTCGGATTGACCACGAGGAACACACCCTCTGGTCCGCCGCCGGCTCGGGCCGATCCGGCGATGAGGGCCGAGGTGGTGGCACAGGCGATGGCGAGGAGCGCGGAGAGCCGATGGCGACGAGGTTTCATGGGGCTGAGTGTACACTGCTGCACCGCGGGTCAGTGTGATCCGCATGAGGAGGCAGAGGCATGGCAGGGCGGCCGTGGAGCGTGGTGCGAGCGATTGCGGCCGGCCTGATCGTGGCCGCGCTGATCATGGCCCGGCCGTGCCGTGGTGAGGAGCCGCCGGCCTTCTCCGGGCCGCAGGCGATGCGGCACCTCGAAGCCATCTGCGAGCTCGGTCCGCGGCCGAGTGGATCGGCGGCGATGGCCCGGCAGCGCGAGCTGCTCGCGACGCATTTTCGCGCAGCCGGCGGCACCGTCTCGGGGCAGGCGTTTCAGATCCGTGATCGGCGGACCGGCGCCGCGGTGCACATGGAGAACCTGATCGTCACCTGGCATCCTGACCGCCGCGACCGCGTGCTCATCGGCGCCCACTACGACACGCGGCCGTATCCCGACCGCGATGCCGTCGATCCGCGGGGCCGCTTCGTCGGGGCCAACGACGGGGCCAGCGGTGTGGCCGTGCTCATGGAACTGGCTCGGTTCATGCCCACGCTGCCGGGGCCCGTGGGCGTGGACTTCGTGCTCTTCGATGCCGAGGAATATGTCGTGGCTCCGCGTGACCCCTACTGCCTCGGCTCGACGTTTTTCGCCAGGCAGTACGCCGCCGAGCAGGATGGTGGCCGTGCCACGCACCGCTACCGCGCCGGCGTGATCCTCGACATGGTGGCCGATCGCGACCTCGAGATCTGGCAGGAGCGGCACAGCATCGAGTGGCCCGACACGCGGCCGGTGGTGGAGTCGATCTGGGCGGTCGCCACGCGGCTCGGTGTGCGGCAGTTCGTGCCGCGACCGAAACACACCGTGGAAGACGATCACGTGCCGCTTCGCATGATCGGCCGGATTCCGACCTGTGACGTGATCGACTTCGACTACCCGCACTGGCACACGACCGCCGACACGCCGGCCAATTGTGCTCCCGATTCGCTCGAGGCCGTCGGCAAGGTGATGCTCGAATGGCTCCGCGAGCAGCGATGAGCATCGAGCCTCCCCCGCCGAGTTATCTGATGGCGCCCGACTTCGGCATGGGGTCGGTGCCCGTGGCGGTGTCGGTCTGGCTCGTCGCCGAGGGGCAGCCGGTGGTGGAAGGCGATCGCGTGGTGGAGCTCGTCTGTGGCGGTGCGACGGTCGACCTCGAGGCACCCGTGACCGGGCGACTCGTGCGGCACTGCGTCGAGGAAGACGAACTGGTGACGGCTGGCATGCAGCTCGCCGAGTTCGAGGCCGAGGCATGATCGGCACATGGACGAATCGCTGGGTGAACCTGATCCGCGCGCCGGATGTCGCGTTCCGCCTGCTCGCCTTCGGCGGCAGCCTCACGATGTTCCTCGTGCAGCCGCCGGGCGATCTGTGGTTTCTGGCGTGGCTCGCACCGCTGCCGTGGCTGGCCATCGTGCGGGACGAGCACGGGCTGGCAGGCCGCCGGCCATGGCTCATGCTCTGGTCCGCCGGCGTCGTCTATTGGCTGGCCGCGATCCACTGGCTCAGGCTGCCGCATCCCGCCACGAGCATCGGCTGGGTCGCGCTGTCTGCGTATCTCGGCATCTATCTGCCGCTCTTCATCTGGCTGGTGCGGCGGCTCGTGCACGGCTGGCGGTGGCCGCTCGTCGCGGCGGCTCCGCTCGCGTGGATGGCCTGCGAACAGCTTCGCGGGTGGATTCTCGGCGGGTTCACGTTCGCCGGCCTCGGTCACACGCAGTGGCGGTGGACGATGCTCATCCAGTGCGCCGACGCCGTCGGCGCCGTCGGCGTGAGTGGGGTCGTGATGGCCGGCGCCGCGGGGCTCGCGAGCCTGCGCCGGTCGCCGGCGCAGGCGATCGCTGCCGCTCTCCTGATCGCCGCGATGCTCGGCTACGGCAGCTGGCGGCTGGCGACGATGCCGCAGGCGGAGGGCCGGCCGCTCGACGTGTTGCTCGTGCAGGGCTCGATCGACACGGAGCTCAAGCATGATCCCAATGCGGCTGGTGACGTCGCGCGGCACTACGACGACCTCACGATGGCGGGGCTCGCAGCCGAGTCCACGAAGCCCGATCTCGTCGTCTGGCCCGAGACGATGTGGCGGTGGGGACTCGTCGAGATCGATCCGGCCGAGCAGCTCGACGAGGCGGTGGTCGAGCGGATGATCGGTCTGGCACCGCCGGATGCCGATGCCGCACAGCGAGCGGAACGGCAGGCCAAGGCCCGCGCGGCGCTCGCCCGCGAGCGGCTCGATGCCCTGGCCGTCTACGCGAGGCGGTATGGCACGCACTGGCTCGTCGGCCTCGACAAGCAGGTGATCACGCCACGGGTGCCAGGGGGCGTGGAGTATTTCAACTGCGGGCTGTTTCTGGATGCGGCCGGCGGTCCGCTGGCCTGCTACGACAAGATGTATCCGGTGATGTTCGGCGAATACGTGCCCCTGGCCGATCGGTTTCCGTGGCTCTACCGGCTCACGCCGCTGCCGGCCGGACTGACGGCGGGCCGCGCGCCGGTCGCCGTGACGATCGCGGGCCGGGAGGTCGCTCCCACGATCTGTTACGAGACGGCGCTCCCCATGGCCGTGCGGAGCATCGTTCGCGATCTCGCCGCGGCGGGCCGCAGGCCCGACGTGATCGTCAATCTCACCAACGACGGCTGGTTCTGGGGCTCGAGCGAACTCGACATGCACCTCACCGCGGCCATCTTCAGGGCCGTCGAGGTTCGCACGCCGATCGTGATCGCCGCCAATACCGGCTTCTCGGCGTCGATCGACGGCTCGGGCCGGCTGCTCGAAAGGGGTCCGCGGCGGGCCACGGCCACCCTCCGGGCCCGCGTGCAGCCCGACGGTCGCCCCAGCCCGTGGCTGGCCGTGGGGAGCATGGCCGGTTGGGCGGCGGTGGCGGTCGTGACGGCCGCAGCGTGTGCGGGGAGACTGCGGCCCCCGGGAACGCGTGCGGCGGTGCCGGCGCGAGGGGCTGTGCCGGTGGCGGGGCCGGCGCTTGTCCCGCCCCCGCGGTCCGGTCGAGAATAGAGGTGAGCAGGGATCGCCGCTGCCGGGGATGGCCCCCGGTGCAGGCCCGTGCGAACAGGTGCCACGATGAACGCCATCGGCAAGATCTTCGTGTTCGCGGTGTTCATCATGAGCCTCGTGCTCATGACCTTCGCCGGCGCGGTCTTCGTCTCCCACACGGACTGGCAGAAGGAGATCGACCGCCGCCCCGAAGAGTGCTTCGCCGGTCAGCGGCCGGGCTACAAGTTCCAGCTCGAGGAAGCGGAGAAGGATCGCGACAAGCTCCAGCAGGAGATCACGCAGCTCACGCAGCGGGTGGCCGCTTCGGAGCTGGCCCGCGACCAGGTCGTGGCCAAGCTGCAGACTGCACTCGCCGAGAAGAGCGACGAACTCGAGCAACTTCGCAAGGAGAAGGCCGACCGAGAAGAGGCGCAGCGGAAGGCGCTGGCCGAGTTGGAAACGGCCCAGGCCGCGCTGAAGACGGCCGCGGCCCAGGTGGAGGAACTCCGCGGGCAGGTCCGCGAGCAGCAGGGCACCGTGGACACGCAGGTGGGCAACGCCGCCAAGCTGGCCGCCCAGCTCGAGGAGACGAAGGCATTCCTGGCGATCGCCACGGAGCGAAAAGAGCAGCTTGAGCAGCAGGTGGCCAATGCCCGCGACCTCCTGCGGCAGAGTGGCCTGACGATCGACTCGCTGCCGAAGGACCGCGTGCCGCCGCTCGACGGCGACGTGATCGCGGTCGCCAACAATTCGATCCAGGTGTCGCTCGGCAGTGACGACGGCCTCCAGGTGGGCCATACGCTGGAGGTGTATCGGTCGGGGCAGTATGTGGGCCGGGCCGTCGTCCGCTCCGTGAAGTCCGACCGGGCGATCGCCGAGCTCGTGCGGGAGTACAGTCGCGGCATCGTGCAGCGGGGCGACAAGGTCACGACGAAGCTGAAGGCCTGAGGGCCATCCGCCCCCGGCCATTCCGGAGCATGCCATGGTGAACGACCCACATTCCTCCGACGCCCGGCCGCCGATGAACGTCTACACGGCGATGCTGCTCTTGTCGTTCGTGGCCGTGTCGATCGGCTGTCTGCTTCTGGCGATCGAGTTGTTCTCCCGCCGCCTGCCGCTCACGCCCCCGTTGTGACGCATGCTCTTCCGGTGGCTGCGGGCGCGGCGCAGGCGGTCGATCCTGGAGCGGCCGTTTCCTGCGGCGTGGACGACGATCCTTCGCCGGCTCGTGAAGCACGTCGAGTGGCTCTCCGAGGAGGAGCAGGAGCGGCTGCGTGACTGGATCGCGATCTTCGTGGCTGAAAAGCGGTTCGAGGGCTGCGGCGGCCAGGAGATCACCGACGAGGTGAAGGTGGCGATCGCCGGACAGGCGGGCCTCGTCGCCCTCGGGTTCGCCGACGAATTCTTCGCCGGTCTGCACTCGGTGCTCGTCTATCCGGGCGACTACGTCGTGCCGCGATCGACGCCGCTGTCCGGCGGTGGCGAGCTCGAATGGCAGGAGGCGCGACTCGGCGAAACCTGGAACGGCGGCAGCATGGTGCTCGCGTGGCCGCGGGTCGTCGATGGCGGCCGGCTCCGCGACGGTCCACGGAACGTGGTGATCCACGAGTGCGCCCACCTCATCGACATGCAGGACGGTGAGATCGACGGCATCCCGCCGTTGCCGCCGGGGGTCGATCGCCGCGCCTGGGTCGCGACGTTTGCGAACTGCCAGGAGCGGTTCGAGCAGGCGCTCGACGAGGGCCGCACGACGGCCTTCGACGACTACGCGGCGGAGGGTGACGGCGAGTTCTTCGCGGTGGCGAGCGAATGCTTCTTCCAGGATCCGCACCGCCTCGTGCGGCACGACCGCGATCTCTACGACCTGCTCACGATGGCGTGGCGCCAGGATCCTCGGCTCCGCGTCCCGGCGCGGGCAGGACGCTAGCAGGTGTGGCGCCGGGGCGGGGCTGCTCGGCGGGCGTGGGCTTGGCGACCGGGGCGAAGGAGAGCACGACGCCGCCGGGGGCGGCCAGCACGAGGGCGTCGCTCGCCGTGTTGACCACCGGGAGCGACAAGCCGGCCAGACAGAGGCGGGCGCGGCGGATGCCGGAGGCGAGGTCGAGGCCGGAGAGGCGGCCGGTCTCGTCCACGCACCACACGCGGTCGCCACCGGCTGCGACCAGCCGGCCGACGAGTTCCGTCTGCCAGAGGAGTTCGCCTGTCGTCGCGGAAAGTGCCGCGATGCCGCTC
>JAPOJV010000189.1 GCA_029978085.1 bacterium | reverse complement strand
CGCCGTTGGACAGCGTGCCGGAGTAGGTCGTGCTCGCGCCGTTGTTGCCGATGCTCAACGTGCGGGTGAGCATGTCGAGATTCCGCGAGCCGGAGAGGCCGCCAAAAGTGGAGTTCTGGCTGATCGCGGAGACCGTGCCTGTGTCGGACGCATTGAGGTCGAGCGTCGAGTTCTGGAGCGCCAGGGCGTTGCCGATCGACAGGCTGCCGGCCGCGATCGACGTCGTGCCTGTGTAGGTGTTGCTGCCAGTGAGCGAGAGCGTGCCGGACCCGAGCTTTCGCAGTACGCCGCCACCGCCGTCGCCGGTGAGCGAGCTGCCGAGGGTCAGGGCTCGGCCGCTGGCCACGCTGATGTTCGCCCCGCCGGCCTTCACGACGGTCGTGATCTGCGACGGCATCGTGAACGTGTTATTGGCGACGAACGTGCCACTGTTGAAGTTGAGGGTGCTCGCGACCGACGTGGCGCCGGAACTGATGCTATTCACCTGAAACGTGCCGCCGCCGGTGCCATCGCCCACGTTGAGGGTCGCGGTGAAGCCGTTTCGCGAGAAGGCGCCCCAATTCAGGGTGTTCAGCGTGATCGACCCGGAACCGCTGACGCTGATCGTGCTGGTCGATGGGTTTGGCGTCCCAGAGGCAAAATACGTCGTGTTGTTGTTCGTGAAACTGCCGCCGCTGACCGTCAATGAGCTGGTGTTTCCCCCAATCCACAGGTTGCCGGTCCCGATCGAGACCGCGCCGCCGGACTGCGTGAACACGCCGTTGCCGCCCGCGTCTTCGCTGATGAGCATGCCGGCCGGCGAGAAGAAGCCGCCGCTGACCGCGATCGTCCCCGACTGGCCGGCTCCCGCGGCGATGATGACAGACCGCGCGTTGTTCCAACTCGTCGACATGCTGCCACCGGCGATCGTCAGGAGGCCGCCATTGGCCGAGCCAACGGACATTGCCACGCTCGCCGTGTTCGTCAGCGTGCCGGTCAGCGTGACCGCGCCACCAGAGATCGAGATCCCGCCGCTTGTGTTCGACACGTTCCCTGCCAGCGTCAGCGTGCCGGTGCCCGCCTTCGTGAGGCCGACGGCGCTCGTGATCGCGGAGCCGATCGTGGCATTCGCGTTGGCTGTAATCGTCTTGGTCGTACCGGCGAAGCCGAGCGTACCGCCGGTAAGCGTGTAGGTGCCGGAGCCGGGCGCGTTGAACGTGATCGCAGTGAGCGTCAGCGTTTCGCCGACCGTGATCGTGCCAGCGGCACCGCTGCTCGCGCCGATGACGGCACTGCTCGTCGTGAGGTTGGGCCAGACGACGTCGGTGGTGCCGTTCCACCAGTTGGCGTCACTCGTGGACCACGTGCCGCTGCCGTCCTGCGGGCCGGACGTCGTCGTGTTCGCGTCCCAGGTCACCTGCGCCGACGCTTGCACGCCGCACAGCGACAACCCGATCGCGCACGCGACGAGCACTCGCCGCCAACCGTTGCCATGACTCCGCTCATGCAACATGTTCGCCACTCCCCCGCCCTCGCGCATCTCGAGGGCACACTGATCCAGAGCTTTAGGATACGTTCCTCCACCGCCGTGCGTTATATATAACGCCCGACGGCAAGTCGTGTCAAGTTTTTTAATCTGGTTTTTTCGCAGCCGGAGACTCAGGGCCTTCGCAGCCGATTTTTACCCGAAACATTCGGGCCACTCGCCACTCGCCCCCCTCTCAGAGGAGCGGAGACGTCGATTCGCGAACGATCAACTCCGGCACCACCCGCACGCTCCGCGGGGCCGCGCCAGGGGCTGGCCCCTGAATCCGATCGAACAGGAGCCGGGCTGCCTCCTGTCCGATCCGGTAGGCATTCTGCCGCAGCGTGGTGAGCCGTGGCCGCAGCCAGGCGGTCTCCGCGAGATCGGCGAATCCGACGACTGACACATCCTTGCCAATCGCCAGACCAAGCGATTCGGCCGCGGCATACAGGTGCGGCGCCATCCTGTCAGACGACAAAAAGATCGCCGTTGGCCGGTCGCGTGCCCCGAGCAATTGCCTCGCGATAGCGCCACAGTCGCAATCCGCACACTCACTGATTTGGCAGGCCACGCCGTTGCGGCCCGCGATGGTGGCCTGAAATCCCTTCAGCCGGTCGGCGTAGGTCGACACCCAACTCTCACCGGTGATATGGGCGATCCGCCGGTGACCGAGCGACAGCAGGTGCTCCGCGGCGAGCCGCCCTCCCGCTTCGTCGTCGGTGCCGCTGAAGTCGGCGTTGGTGTGCGGCAGGTGCCGATCGACTGCGACCAGCGGCACGCCGCGATCCCAGACCTCCCGCAGATACATCTGCGGCACGCTCTCGTCGGAGGGCCAGAAGACGATGCCGTCGACGCGATGATCGAGGAGCCGGTGCAGGTATTCGAGTTCGGCCTCATCCCGCTGGGCCTGCGGCCCCTCGCCGTGGAAATGCAGGATCGGAAGGTAGTGATGCTCGGCCAGGGCGTCGTGAATGCCCCGCACGACAGTGGCGCTGAACGACATTGCGATCGGCACCATCACGCCGACCGTCCGACTGCGGCCCTGCTTGATCGCATGCACGAGGCGATTGGGCCTGTATTTCAGCCGTTTTGCGACGGCGAGCACGCGGCCTCGCGTCTCGTCGGAGATCCGCCCTCTGCCGTTGAGCGCCCGCGACACCGTCATCATCGATACGCCGAGTTCTTCGGCGATCTGCTTGACGGTGGACGTGCGGCGGGGCTTGGCGGGAGGCATGGCCGTATACTGTAGCGTCTTGCCACAGCAGATCACGGCCGTCGCCTGATCGCAATGACGTCAGCCGTCTGATTCACGAGGCTGTTACGTTTCATCTCGATGGCCTGCGCCAGGACGGCTTAGCCTTTCGATAGCGAATCCGCCCCGAAGAGCATCCTCGCATCATGAAATCGCTCCGCCTCGCACTGTTCGGCATCCTCGCCTGCCTCGCGGCCCCGGCGGCAGCCGCCGACCAGCGGCCGAACATCGTCCTCTTCCTCGCCGACGACCTCGGCTATGGTGAAATCGGCTGCTACGGCAACGCCGCCGCCATCACGCCCCACCTCGATCGGTTCGCGAAACAGGGCCTGAGGCTTACCGATTGCCATTCCGCATCGAGCGTCTGCTCGCCGTCGCGGTCGAGCCTGCTCACTGGCCGCACGCCGTTTCGCAACGGCGTCTTCACCTGGATTCCCGAAAAGAGCCCGGTCCATCTGCGGACGAGCGAGATCACGCTGCCCAAGCTGCTCGCCGCCGCAGGCTACGACACATGCCATGTCGGCAAATGGCACTTGAATGGCCACTTCAATTCCCCTGAGCAGCCCCAGCCCAGTGACCACGGCTATGCCTGGTGGCTCGCCACGCAGAACAACGCCGCCCCGAGCCATGCGTTTCCCACGAACTTCGTTCGCAACGGCTCCCCGATCGGCACGGCCGACGACTACTCGGCGCCGTTCATCGTGAAGGAGGCGGCCATCTGGCTCGAGCAGAAGCGTGATCGTGCAAAGCCGTTCTTCCTGACCGTGTGGGCGCATGAGCCGCACTATCCGATCGCCTCCGCCGAGCGGTACCAGAAGCTGCATGCGGCGATCGCCGATCCCGAAGAACGCACCTACCGGGCCAACGTCACGCAGCTCGACGATGCCTTCGGATCGCTCATGCAGGCCCTCGACAGGATCGGCGCCACGGATTCCACGTTCGTGTTCTTCACGAGCGACAACGGCCCTGAGGGCGCGGGCGACCGGGGTCCGGGCCGCGGGCTGGCCGGCCCGCTCCGCGGCCGCAAGCGATCGATGTACGAAGGGGGCCACCGGGTGCCGGGTATCATCCGCTGGCCCGGCACAACGGCGCCGGGCACGGTGAGCGATCTGCCGGTGATCGGCAGCGACTTCTTCCCCACGGCCCTGAAGCTCGCGGGCATCGAACCGCCCACCGGTCGCGCGCTCGACGGCGTGAACATACTTCCCGCACTGGCGGCCGCCGCGGCGGGATCGCCACCGGTCGCCATCGATCGGCCCGAGCCGCTGTATTGGCGGTGGGGCGGCCAGGTGGCCTACCGCGAAGGGCCGTGGAAGATCGTCGCCGACGAGGCGTTGGCGAAGCCCGAGCTTTACAACCTCGCCGCTGACCTCACGGAATCGACCGACCTCGCGAGCCGTGAGCCGGAACGGCTCGCCGAGATGCTCGGCCGGCTGCGGGCGCACACCGAGGAAGTGGAGCGCGAGGGCCCCGACTGGTGGCGCACCGAGGGCTGGAACGGCCGCCGGCCGCCACGGAAGACTGCAGCCTCGCCCGGCGGCCCGACAGGAGCAGTCGAGCGGCCTTGACGCTGTCGAGCTTCGGCGTGCGAGCGTCGGCGTGGTACAGTGCGATATGGTTCCGACACAGGAGCCCGTCGGAGACCCCAAAACCCCTTTCGCGCCCGTAGCTCAGGTGGATAGAGCATGGGATTTCTAATCCCAGGGTCCCGAGTTCGAATCTCGGCGGGCGTACTGAAAGGCACTGGAAAACCAGTGCATTTCTCTTTTCAGGTAGGGCAGAGTTTCGTCGCCACGACACCAATCCTCAAAAATCCTCAAATCTGTACCGGGCGAAGGGGGTCTGGTGGCGGGGTTGGCCAAGTGTCCGGCACGCGGTGGCAGCCCTCACACTAACGCCCTCTCGGGGGGCATGAGTGCAGTGTCTCCGGAGACCGAGGGCTCAGTTCTTGCCCAAGGGAATCACCGGCCGCGAGCGGCCGGTAGACGCGGGTCGTCCGAGCGCTG
>JAPOJV010000239.1 GCA_029978085.1 bacterium | reverse complement strand
GGGCCACGCCGCCCCCCGACATCGTCGTCGTTGACCCCTGCTTCGCCAACACCTGCTGTGACATCCCCTGCCGGCTGCTCGACCCGCTCGGGCAGGATCCGGTCTGGACGGGCCGCACCGAGGCGCTGCTCCTATGGCGGGATGCGCCGAGCTCGGTGCCGTTTTACGACTTCTTGAATCCCGAAACCGGTGATCCCGCCGGCGTCGCCCTCGCGGCATCAGACTTCCAAAGCGGGATGGCGGCCGGGCCGCGGTTCACGCTCTTCCGCCACACCGGCGACATGGGGGCGATCGAGTTCAACTACCTGCGGGTGCAATCGTTCAACGCATCTCAGACGCTCCCCACGATTCCCGGGGGCTATGTCGACACCAAGCCGCATGGTCTCTATTGTTGCGATACCACCACGCCACGTGACACGGCCGGCGGCGTGATGTCGAGCTCGCTGCAGAGCGTCGAGGTGAATCGCCGCTTTCCCACCGACGGCCGCCTCGGCTGGCTGATGGGCTTTCGCTGGGTGGAGTGGAACGACGGCGTCGGTCTCCAGTCGCTCACAGTTCCCGATCCGCAAATTGCCGATCCCTACACCCGCAGCTACCGCACGCAGACGGCGAACGACCTCTACGGCCTGCAGGTCGGGGCCGACTCGATCCTCTACGGTCTCGGCCGCTCGTTCCGGATCGAGGGCATCGGCAAGGCGGGCGTCTTCTACAACGATGCCCGGCAGACGTCGCGGTTCTCCACGACCGACGTGAATGTCGATCCCGACGTGCTCGGCGTCGGCACGAGTACCGGCCGCGCAGCATTCGTGGGTGAGCTCGGCGTGACCGGTGTCTACGACATCACCGAGCGGATCTCGCTGCGGGCTGGATACGCGATCTTTTGGCTGGGTGGCCTCGCCTTGGCCCCGAACCAATTCGATCGCCAGATGCTGTGCCCAGGAGATCCGATCATGGGCGCGACCGATACCGCGGGCAGCGTCGTCGTGCAGGGCATCTCACTCGGCCTCGAGGGCCGCTGGTGATCGTCGCCGCCGGAGTGCCCGGGCCGCGCAGGCCGCTCCGCCCCCCGCCAGGGCCAGAGCGAGCGTCGTCGGCTCGGGCACGGGCGGCTGCACGCTGTCGAACTCGACTGAGAGCATCCGCACGTTCCAGCCCTCGTTGTTGTTGCAATTCCCGCCGAGACTGGCGTTGGTAAGCCGTAGTTCGAGCGAGGTGATGCCCTCCGGGGCGAGTCCGGTGTTGATGTTGAGGAAAGCCTGGCTCGGCACGTAGAGCGACGACCAGCCATTCGACTGGCCGACGAACGATGCACCTCCTGGCGCCACGAAAGGAATGAGCGTTCCCGATGTTGGCGTGACATAGGTGGGGGCGACGAATGCCGTCTGATTCACGAACACCGGCGTCGGATCGACCGGGTAGAGCGGATTCTTGAACGGCGACGGCCCAAACACCGGGTCGTCGGTGTCGATCGACCCACCACTCGTGAAGGCTGAAAGCGGCAGCCCGATCCATGGTCCGCTGTTGTTGAGCCGGTATTGAAGCTCGCCCAACGCGATCGGCCGTGGCCCGCCCGACGGCGGCAGGAGAAAGCTGTGTGCAAGGCTGATTCGGGCATTCTGTGCGGGCAGGCCGTCGACGATGCCGCTGAACGTGCTGCTCGTCAGATGGGTCGCTTTTGTCGCCGACAAGCTGTCGACGCCTGCCGTCTTCACGCCCCAGCGCTTGTCGCCACTCCCGTAGTAAATCCATCGGTTGCTCCCTGAGACGACGCCCGCGGCCGACTGCCAGGTGCCCGACCACGTCACGCCCGGCACGTTGCCGTTCTGATTGATCTGGAAGTCGAACAGCACGTCGGCCTTCGCCGGCGGCGGCAGCGCGAGTACCACCGCCATGACTGCCACGGTTACGACAACTCCGATCGCCGTCGAGCTGCAGAGGGTGCGGCCGCGCGGCGTCCGTCGTAGCCGCGCGAGCACGAGCAATCCGCCACCGATCCCGAGCAGCGCGAGCGTGCCCGGCTCAGGCACGCACTCGGTCACGTTTGTGAACCGAACCTCGTCGATTTGCCAGGCAGGGGTGGGGTTGTAG
>JAPOJV010000194.1 GCA_029978085.1 bacterium | reverse complement strand
CGATGCCGGCGGTCGCTGAGCCGGTCTTTCTGGCATTATGATGGCGGGCATGGACGCCACCCCCACGGCCGAGACATCGGCCCATCCCACGCTCGATGACCGCATCGAGATCGGCCGGCAGCAAGCCAAGGAACTTCCCGTCGAGGAGCTCGGCGACCCGACGTGCCGGACGAAGCGGCCCGATATCGTGGACGTGCTTCGCGCCGAAGGCCGTGATCGCATCGCCGAACTGCTGCCGCTCCGCCACGCCCGTATGGCCGTGAGCCCCCTGGCCACGCTCCGCGGCTCGGCCTCCGTGATGGCCGCCGCACTCGGGGCCCGCAAGAGCACCGATCTCATCGTGCAGCTCTGCGGCGACGCCCACCTCTCCAACTTCGGCATCTACGCCTCGCCCGAGCGGGACCTCGTGTTCGACGTCAACGATTTTGACGAAACCCACCCGGGCCCCTTCGAGTGGGACGTGCTGCGGCTGGCGACGTCGTTCGTCACGTGCCTGCACTCCAGAGACGAGCCCGAGAAAGCCGCGGCCCTCGCCCGCCATATCGCCGACGTCTACCGCGAGACAATGCAGGAGCTGTCGAAGAAGCCGACCGTCGGCGTGCTCTACGAACGCATGACGGCGGCCGACATCGAGGCCCTGGCCGACGAGGCGGATTCAGCGGCCCCCGCGAAAGACACCGAGGCCGCGCTCGAGAAGGCCCGCCGCCGCACCCAGGAACGAGCCATCGCCCGGCTCACCGAAGACGTGGATGGCAAGGCCCGCTTCAAGTCGAAGCCGCCCGTGCTGGAGCGGCTCGAGGACGAAACGCTGCGCGGGTATGTCGAAACGGGCTACGCGGCCTTCGTCGAGACGCTCCCGCCGGAAAACCAGGTCATCGCCCGCCGCTACAAGGTGATCGATTCCGCACGGAAGGTGGTGGGCGTGGGCAGCATCGGCACGCGGTGCTTCATCACGCTGCTCGAAGGCCGCGACGCCGACGACCGGATCATCCTCCAATTCAAGGAAGCGACGGCCTCCGTGCTCGCGCCGCATGTGAAGAACATGGGAGACTTCACCCGGATCGAGCACGAAGGGCAGCGGATCGTGCGTGGCCAGAAAATGATGCAGGCCGTGTCGGATCTGTTTCTCGGCTGGGTGGACGGCATGCCCGGCACGAACAAGCAGTTCTTCGGCCGCCAGCTGCACGACATGAAGGGGGGGTTCGACGTCGAGAGTGCGAAGCTGGCCACCGTCCAACTCTATGCCGACCTCTGCGCCCGCACGCTCGCACGGGCCCATGCCCGCAGCGGCGACACCGTGGCGATCGCCGCCTACCTCGGCGACGACAACACCTTTGCCGAAGCGGTGGAGGTGTTTGCGGTGGCCGAGGCGCATTTCGTGGCCGGGGATCACAAGCGGCTCACCGAAGCGATCGCCGGCGGCGAACTCGAGGCCGCCGACATCGAAGACGCCTGAGAGTTACCCCAGCGGCTACGGATCGCGAACCGCGGCACTCGCGTGCCGTTGACGCGATCAACCAGCGGCAGTCTGTGAAGAGGTTCCTCGTCGTGAAGCCGATCCGTTGCGCGAGAGGAAGAAGGTGCCGTTCAGAGACCCCGTGCGAAACATCTACCAGCCGAGGGCGACGCCATCGAGCCGATGATCGACCCCCGACTCGAGACACGGCCCCACGCCGGCCTCGCCGCGATGGATCCGAACCATCTGGGCGGCGCCCTTGAAGGCCGTCGGATCGCCGAGCCGGTGGCCACGGGCGGCAAGTTCCGCGGCGACTTGCTCGGAGATGCCGGCATCGAGCTGCACCTCGTCGGTGGTCATGACCACCCGAAACCGGGCCGCATCCACCGCCTGCTGCGGATTCATGCCGAGGTCGATCACGTTGACGAGTGTCTGCACCAAGCCCTGCGGATGGTTGTTGAGCCCGATGCAGCCGAGGACGAACTCCGGCAGGCCCTCGCGGAGCACCATGCCGGGGAGGATCGTGTGCCGCGGACGCCGGCCCGGCCCCAGGGCATTCGGATGACCCCGCCGCGTGGAGAACTGGCTGGCGCGATTATTGAGAATGATGCCGGTGTCGCCGGCCAGGAGTCCCGATCCAAACACCCCGCAGATGCTCGACATCAGCGACACCGCGTTGCCATCGGCATCGACCGCACAGACGTAGGTTGTGTCGGCCGTGTTGCCGCCCTGGGGATGCACGGCCGCCGTGGCCCGGTCGGTGATGCGACCACGGCACTCCGCGAGGCCCGCGGCCGCGATCGCACGGCCAACCTTTTCGGCCATCTGTTCGGTCGGCTCGCCCACCTCGTCGATCGCGAAGGCGAATCCCTGCCGCAAGGCCTCGATCTCGTGGTGCAGCCGGGCCGACTCGCTCATGCCGGCAAGGTCGTAGCCTTCGAGGATGCCCAGCGCGATCAAGGCGACGATGCTCTGTGAGTTGGGCGGCAGTCCGAGCACGTCGCGGCCGCGGTAGCGGACCGAGAGCGGCTCCACCCACGCGGCCTCCTGCCTCGCGATATCGGCATGCGTGGTCGCCACGCCTCCCGCCGTGAGCGTGTCGGCGATCGCCCGCGCGACCGGGCCGGTATAGAACGCCTCACGGCCTTCTTGCGAAACCCGCTCGAGGGTGTCGGCCAGTTGGGGAAAGCGGACGAGCTGCCCCGGCGCCGGCGGCTTCCCGCCAGGAAGCAGAATCTTCTGCAGTTCCGGCGTCGCATACTCCGGCAGGAGGGACGCGGCTGCAGCCCACACGCCGGCGATCGACTCACCCACCGGATAGCCATCGCGGGCGGCGGCGATCGCCGGCTCCCAGAGTCGTGCCAATGGCCGGCTGCCGAACCGTTCGAGCAGGCGGCACCAGCCGTCCACTGCGCCGGGAATCGTCACGGCGACAGCACCGTGCTCCGGCATCAACGGTCGGTCGGCGACGCGGGCGATGTCCGCGCCCGACGGTGCCCTGCCGCTGCCGTTGAGCCCGAACACCGCGCGGTCTTTGGCCGACCAGGCCAGGATCATCGTGTCGCCGCCGAGCCCGCTCATCATCGGCTCCGCCACGGCCATCATCCCGGCCATCGCGACGGCCGCATCGAAGGCATTGCCTCCGTCCTCGAGCACCCGCAGCCCGATCCGCGTCGCCAGCGGTGAACTCGACGACGCGATGGCCCGTGTCGTGAAGACCGGCGACCGCCGACCGAGAAAGCCTGTCGGGTCATCGGGCCGGATGGCCGGCAACTCGGCCGCCATCGCGCGGGGAGAGAGCCCGGCGGCCGCAAGGGCCGCTCCCGTGGCGAGAAACTGACGGCGACGAATCATCGGCATTCCGATCATGTTGCCCGGGAGCGGTACGATCGACCACAGTATTCCCGGTTCCGCACCGTTTCTGAAAGGCCGCTGCATCATGGGATCTCCGGACCGTCGCGACTTCCTCGCCAATGTGACTGCGCTTGCCGGCGCCGCCGGGCTCTTCGCGGCTGCGGAACGGGCGAGCGGCGGCGATGCGTCGTTCATGAACAACGTGCCCGATCCGCTGCTCGCACAGGACGCGCTGCCCGAGTTCACGTTCGCCCTCGAGAAGTCGCAGGGCCGCGTGCTCGCCGGGAGCTACGGCAAGGAGGCGACCGTCGAGCAACTGCCGATCTCGAAGGGCATCGCCGGCGTGTCGATGCGGCTCGAGCCGGGGGTGATGCGCGAGCTGCACTGGCACGCGACTGCCGCCGAGTGGGCGTACGTCGTCAGCGGCCGGGTGCGCACGACGGTCGTCGACCCACAGGGCCGAACGGGCATCGACGACTTCGGGCCGGGCGACGTCTGGTATTTCCCTCGCGGCCACGGCCACATGCTCCAGTGTCTCGGCACCGAACCGTGCCACTTCATCCTCGTGTTTGACAACGGCTACTTCTCGGAGTTCGGTACGTTCAGTCTCACCGACTGGGTCGGCCATGTGCCCCCGGCGCTCCTCGCCAAGAACCTCGGCGTTCCGGCGGCGACGTTCGCGGGGTTTCCCAAGGCGGAGGTCTACTTCGCGAAGGGGCCGGTGCCGCCGGAGCCCGCGGCGCCGCCACTCGCAGGCGTCAACCCGCCCCCCTTGTCACACAAGCATTCGCTGCACTCGCAGAAGCCGCACGAAACCTTCAAGGGGGGCCGCGAGTGGCGGGTCGAGGCGAAGGATTTTCCGATCTCGGCGACGATGACGGGCGTCATTCTGGAGCTGGAGCCGGCCGCGCTCCGCGAACTGCATTGGCATCCCAACGCCGACGAGTGGCAGTATCTGCTGACCGGCACGATTCGGGCGACGCTCTTCGGCTCCCGCGGCCGGTATCGTGAGGCGACGCTCGGAGCCGGCGACGTCGGCTACATCCCGCAGGGCTACGGCCATTCACTCGAAAACATCGGCGCGGAGCCTGCGCGAATCCTGATCGTGTTCAATGCGGGCGAGTATCAGACCGT
>JAPOJV010000199.1 GCA_029978085.1 bacterium | reverse complement strand
CGGCGGTCGCCAGTGCCTGCGAGATCCTCGGGCTCGATCCGCTGCTCGTCGCCAAGGAGGGGAAGTTGCTGGCGATCGTGCCGGGGCAGGCTGCGGAAATGGGGCTGGCCGCGCTCCGGTCCCATGAGTATTGGAGGCGAGCGGCGGTGCTCGGCCGCGTGGTCGATCGGCATCCCGGCAGGGTGGTGATGCGGACGGCGATCGGCGGCAGCCGGGTGGTTCCGATGCCGATCGGCGAGCAACTGCCCAGGATTTGTTGAACTGCCGGCGCTTACAATCCGATCCAAGTGGTACAGTTTGCCAAGCGGCTTTATTCTCCAGTCCGTTCTTCATTTCTAGAGGTGTGCTTCATGGCCAAGGCTTCCGTCGACGGGTTCGATCTCAAGACGATTCGCGCGATGCTGACCGCCGCAGAGCGCAAGGTGTTCGATTCGAGCATCGGCAAGGAGATCGCTGCGGCGGGCCGGGCGGAATTGCAGGCCGCGATCGGCCACGCCCGTACGCTCCGTGACAAGTGGCGCGACCTCTATGCCCAGCAGACGCGGACCACGAAGCGGACGTCGAAGGCCGGCACGGGAGCCAATGACCGGAGCCGGGAGAAGTCGGAGCTTTTTTCGGGCGCGGTTCAGCGCCTGGAGGCGCGGCTCGCCGAGGTGGGCACGGTCGTGAAGTCGGCGGCCAAGAAGGCCACGAAGGCAGCGACGGCCGCGACCAAGGCGGCGAAGAAGGCCGTGGCCGCGCCGGCTGCGAAGAAGGGGGCCAACCTGAAGGCCGCCCGTTCGACGCCGAAGAAGGTGCGGACGGCGGCCCACCGCGCGACGCGGGCCGGCGTGAAGGCCGAGCTCAAGCAGGTGGCGGCGAAGAAGACGGGCCGACGGTAGGGAAAGCAGTAGCCCGGTCACGCCGTGACCGGAAATCAAGCAGCGAGTCACGGCGTGGCTCGCCCACCTCGTTGCTGCCCGTCACGGAGTGACGGGCCTACAGGAGCCCCGTTGCTTCGCAACGGCCCTACAGGCCTACTCGACCGCCGGCAGCGGCTCGAGGGCGACGGCGGGGATCGCCTCGTCGTCGCTTTCGAGTGCTTCGCTCTCCCAGGCGGGGGCGGCCGGTGTCGTGTCGACCTCGCCGGCCTTCATCCGACCGGCCACATGGCCGGCTGCGAGCGTGCCTGCGTACACCGGCAGGGCGATCGGGGCGCTGAAGAGGTTCGCCGCGTTGCCGCCCAGATACGTGCCGTAGGCTGGGTAGAGAATGCGGTAGCTTTCCTGCGCAAGTTGCGGGTCTTCCTGCTGCTGCACATAGGCGAGGGCATCACCCGTGGCGATCGCCTCCGGCCACAGGTCGCCGAAAGGCAGGGCCGTCACGAAGGCATAGGTGCCGGGCCAGTCACGCCGCGTGAAGTCCTTGGCGTGAGCCCCTTCGTGGAGGGCGATCGCCGGCACGTCACTGTAGAGATGCACCGTGGCCGTCCACGGGTTGTAGCGGTCGCCGCCGAAGAGCCTGCCCGGGAAGATCGCCTCGCCCGCCACCGAAAGGGCGCCGAACGTGTAGCGGTAGCCCCAGCCGACGGTCTTGTTTTTCCGCAGACGCCGCCAGTCGTCGAGCGGGGCATATTGATTGATCCGCACCTTCACGTGCTCGAGGTCGTTGTCGGCGAGATAGCGACGGATCGCGTCCTCGGTCCGCGGCGACACCGCATGGTTGTCCACTCGGCGGTCCCAGAGAATGAGCTTCCCGGGAATGCCGAACACCCAGCCGAATCCGTCGAGGATCGGCCGCTTCGTGCCCCGCTCAATCTGACTGCCGCGGGTGGCTTCCACGAGTTCATCGGCCACGTTGCGGCGGTCGACTGCGATCTCCTTGGGCTCGAACGGCCCGGCTGCCGCCGGTGGCAGCGGCGCGGCATGGAGCGTGAGCCAGAGGACGGCGGCGACGAGCGCACGGCGGGTGCGACAGGGCATGAGTAGGACACTCCCTGAAACTGGAATCCGGCAAATCACATGGGAAATACCAGCCACGGCCGCAGCCGGGCAAGGTCTGGCTGGGCGGCGAGGCCGGCCGATTGCTACCCAAAACGGGCGGCCATCCCCTACACTCCCCGCTCTGCCGGGCCAGTTCGGCTTTTTCGCTCAGCTTCAGAAAGGAATACGCATGGGACTTTTCAAGGAATTCCGCGACTTTGCGATGAAGGGCAACGTGATCGACCTCGCCGTCGGTGTGGTGATCGGTGCCGCGTTCGGCAAGATCATCGGGTCGCTCGTGTCGAACATCATCATGCCGCCGCTCAACCTGCTCACCAGCCGCTACGGCGTGAACTTCAGCGACCTCGCCTACCGGATCCGCACCAACGCGCCGAAGCTGAATCCCGACGGCACGAAGGTGCTCGAGGACGGCAAGGAAGTGCTCATCTTCCAGGACTATCCGATCCTCAACTACGGGCCGTTCATCCAGTCGGTAGTCGATTTTCTGCTCGTGGCCGCCGCGCTGTTCCTGGTCATCAAGCTCATGAACACCGCCAAGGCAAAGTTCGAGGAGAAGAAGGCCGAGGAGGCTCCCCCGACGCCGGAAGATGTCCTCTTGCTGCGGGAGATCCGCGATTCGCTGTCGAAGCGGTAGGCGACCACGTAGCCCGGTCACGCCGTGCGGGTAGCCCGGTCACGCCGTGACCGGACAAAGCAGCGAGTCACGGCGTGACTCGCCCACCTGTTTTGCAGCGAGTCACGGCGTGACTCGCCCACGGGCTTGACTGCCCTCGGATAATGTCGTGAAGCACAATCCGCGCATGGACGGGCGCACCTCCGAGGAGCCCCGTCCATGGCGGATGCGGTCGCGGTGCACGCCGTCGTGCCCAACATGCCCGACTACGAGCAGGGATGTCGGCGGTTCTCCTGGGCCGAGGCGCGGCGGCAGCTCGATGGGCTGCCGGGCGGTCGCGGGCTGAACATCGCCCACGAGTGCGTCGATCGGCATGTGGCCGCCGGCCGCGGCGGCAAGATGGCGCTCGTGAGCCTGGCCCAGGCGGGGCGGCGGCGGGTGGTCACGTTCGCAGCGCTCAAGCGCGACTCCAACCGGTTCGCCAACGTGCTCGTGGGGCTGGGGATTCAGCCCGGCGATCGGGTGTTCGCGATCGCGGGCCGGATTCCCGAACTTGTCGTGGCGGCGCTCGGCACGCTCAAGGCCCGGGGCGTGTTCGCGCCGCTCTTCTCGGCCTTCGGCCCAGAGCCACTCGCGGCCCGGATCGCGATCGGCCGGCCGCGGGTGATCGTCATCACGCAAAGTCTCCACCGGCAGAAGCTCGCCGCCATCCTGTCGGCCTGCCCGAGCGTGGAGCATGTGATCGTGATCCGCGACGAGGAGCCGCCGCTGCCTGCCGGCGTGCTTAGCTATGAGACGGCCGTCGGCGCGGCATCGCCGGCGTTTCAGATCGGGCCGACGAGTCCCGACGACCCGGCGCTCCTCCACTTCACGAGCGGCACGACGGGCACGCCCAAGGGCGCACTGCATGTGCACGAGGCCGTCGTGGCCCACCACGCCACGGGCCGGCTCGCCCTCGACCTCCATCCCGATGACGTCTTCTGGTGTACCGCCGATCCCGGCTGGGTGACGGGCACCTCCTACGGCATCGTCGCGCCGCTCGCCTGTGGCGTGACGAGCGTGCTCGACGAGGGGGACTTCGATGCCGTCCGCTGGTATCGGATCCTCGCCGCCGAAGGGGTGAGCGTGTGGTACACGGCACCGACTGCGATCCGGATGATGATGCGGCTGGGCGCCGAGGTAGCCCGGCAATTCGACACGAGCCGGCTGCGGTTTCTTGCCAGCGTGGGCGAGCCTCTGGCTGCCGAGGCCGTGGCCTGGGGGAGCAAGGCGTTCGGTCTGCCGTTCCACGACAACTGGTGGCAGACCGAGACCGGCGGGATCATGATCGCCAACTATCTCTCCCAGGAGATTCGTCCCGGCTCGATGGGCCGCCCGCTGCCCGGCATCGAGGCGGCGGTCGTGGAACGGACGCCGGCGGGGCGGGTGCGGGAGTTGCCTCCGGGCGAGCAGGGGGAGATCGCGCTGCGGCCCGGCTGGCCGTCGATGTTTCGCGACTACGTAGGCGCCCCCGACCGCTACCGAGCCTGCTTCGCCGACGGCTGGTATCTCACGGGCGACCTCGCCCGCCGTGACGAGGACGGCTACTTCTGGTTCGTGGGCCGAAAGGACGACGTGATCAAGACGTCTGGCCACCTCGTGGGGCCGTTCGAGGTGGAGAGCGTGCTCTTGGAGCACGAGGCGGTGGCCGAGGCTGGCGTGATCGGCAAGCCCGACCCGGCAGCCTATGAGAT
>JAPOJV010000098.1 GCA_029978085.1 bacterium | reverse complement strand
GGCGGCGGCGAGCGTTCGTTACAGGCTGGAACCTTCGACTCGCTTGCGCCGTAGTCCGCATGCTCCGTGTGCGGCCCACGGTCTGAATACCGCAGGCCCTTCTATGCCTCCGTGGGGCGACCTCCTGTGGCGTGGGTTCGGGGCTGCCCATGCCCAGAGAGCCGGACGCTCGCTACGTACGACCAGTCCGCTGACGCGGACCGGTGCCCGCATGCCCTTCGCGCGCTCGAATGCCGCCTTCGCTCCGACGACCAATCCGCTAAAGCGGATCGGTGCCCGTGCCTACGCTCGGCGGCATACGCCGGCTTCGGGGCACGGGCAGCCCCTCACGGGCGTATTGCGGGCAGAAACACGAGCAGGAGGAAGTAGCCCGGTCACGCCGTGACCGGAACAACACGGCCTATCACCGCGTGACAGGTCTACGCGGCGCGTTGGCCCCGCACACCCGACCCCCACTCACCGACTGGCGGTGGTGCGCGGGGCGGGCTTCGTGGCCTGCCGGGGCGTGAGGCTGCGGGCGGCCTCGGTGGCGGCGGCGAGGGGGGCATCGTCGGCCGGCTGGACGACCACGCCGTCCACGGGGCGGGCGACGGTGCGGACCGGCAGATCGGGCTCGACGCCGACGCCGCTGTAGGGGAGGCCCTTGGGCGAGAAGAACTTGGCCGTGGTCAACCGCATGCCCACGCCGGCCGACTCCAGCGGGAAGATGCCCTGGATCGAGCCCTTGCCGTAGCTGCGGGCGCCGACGATCCGTCCGCGGGCGTGGTCCCGGATCGCGCCGGCGAAGATCTCGCTGGAGCTGGCCGAGTCGCCGTCGATGAGCACCACGAGCGGCACCCGCCAGGTGCCCGACCGGCCGGCGGAGTAGTTAAAGTCCTCATCCGGGCTGCGGCCGCGGGTGGCGACGACGAGGCCCCGCTCGAGAAAGATGTCGGCCGTATCGACGGCCGCCGAAAGCAGGCCGCCCGGATTGCCTCGCAGATCGATCACGAGCGACCGCATGCCCGAGGCGTCGAGCCTTCGCAGGGCCGCCTCGACGTCGGCGGCCGTGGTCTTCTGGAAGGACGTGAGCTTGAAGTAGCCGACGCCGGCGGTGCGGTCGAGGATCTTCACGTCCTCAACGCTCGGCACCTCGACATGCTCGCGGCGGACGGTGACCGCACGGGCCGGTGCGGGAGCCCGCAGGATGGCGAGCGTGACGAGCGAACCCTCCGGCCCCTGCAGCAACTGTGCGGCCTCGTCGACGCTCATGCCGCCGATCGACCGGCCACCCACGCCGACGAGATGGTCGCCGGCGCGAATGCCCGCCCGCTCCGCCGGGCTGCCGGGGATCACGTGCACGACGAGCAGGCCGTCGGTGGCCGTCTTGAGCTCGACGCCGAGGCCGACGAAGCGACCCTCGATCTGCGCGTAGAGATCGTCGAGCTGGCCGTTCGTGAGAAACGCCGAGTATTCGTCGAGCCCGCCGACCGCGGCCGCCGACATCTCCATGAGCGTGACCGCCGGCTCGATGCCGAGCAGCGAATGGGCCGTGCGAGCCACCCAGGCGGCCACGGTCTCGGCATCCGCCTGGGATGCGACCGGTCGGGCCGTGGAGAGCCGCGCGATCTGCTCCCGGTAGAGCGACCGCCGCTCGGGCGTGGCCTGGGTTGCATGCATCCTCACGAAGGCAGGGTCGTCGATCGCGATGTCGACCGCGAGCCGGCCGCGGGCCGAGAGTCGCCCGAAATCGGGAGCGTCGACATGGTGCGACGCGATCCGCGTGAGCACCTCGGCGTAGACTCGCCGCGCATCGGCCTCGGAGAGCGTCTGCAGCTGCCGCCGAAACGCCGGCTCGGCATGCCGGCGGGCGATGTCACAGTGCAGCTTGGCGAGGTCGTATTGGTGCCGCAGCGCCGGTGACAGCACGCCCTTGCGGGCGGCCACCTCGCACATGCTCACCACATCGGACCACCGCCCCTGATGAACGAGCGTCTCCGCCCGGGAGGCGAGATCGTCGGCATGGGCGGCCGGCGACTGTCCGGCGGGCACCCAGTGGAGCGGCGACTGGGCGGATGACGGTCGGCTGGCAGTGATGCCGGCGAAGACCACGAGCGACAGGAGCACGGTGAGTGCCCGCTTCGCACGCTCGAGAGACGCCTGTGTCCAGCCGCCAGTCACGTGGTCAATCCGTTTGCGGAAGGCCGCGTCCTGTCGCGGCTGCCAGCGGTTTCTCCGTCAACCGCCGGCGATTATGGATCACGGTTTGGCGGCGGGCAAAAAACGGGTGTGGCAGGGACGGTCATTTTCCGCCGGTTTGCCCGCTGCACTCCGGCACCGTCGCTACGACCGGCATCCGCGGCACACTCACCGTCGGCTGAGCGACACATTGGTACGATAGAAGGCCCATGACACCCTTCTCCGACTCCTCCGGGCGGCCTGCGATTCCGGCGGAGCCGCATCCGACCCTCGCGCTGCTCGAACAGGCACGTCGGGGTGACCCGAATGCCATCAACGGCCTGCTCGAACGGCATCGCACGGCGATCCGCCGGATGATCGACCGGCGCATGGACCGTGTGGTGCAGCGGCGAGTCGACGCCAGTGACATCGTGCAGGACGTGCTGCTCGAGGCCAACCGTCGTCTCGGCGACTACCTCGCCAATCCGACGATGCCCTTCCAGCTCTGGCTGCGGCACATGGCCCGCGACCGGCTCATCGACGCCCACCGTCGCCATCGCGTCGCCGCGAGTCGTAGCCTCGATCGCGAGGTGCCGCTCGCCACGAGCGACGACGCCGACCGCTCCCAGGGAGGACCGGCCGCCCAACTGACCGACCGGGAGCTCACCCCCGCGGCCGCCGCCACCTGGCATGAGCTCGAGCGGCGGTTCGCCGCCGCCGTCGAGCAGCTGGAGGAAGGCGACCGCCAGATCGTGCTGCTCAAGCACTTCGAGCATCTCTCGACCGCCGAAGCGGCAGAGGCGCTCGGCCTGTCGAAGCCCGCGGCCGGTATGCGGTATCTCCGCGCCATGCGCCGGCTCCGGGTCCTCTTGGAGTCGTGAGGGGCCCCATGCCGTTGCGCAGGACGTTCGCCGTGGCCTGGCTGGCCTGCGGTCCGTTTGTGGTGCCGTTCGGGGCTACCCATGCCCCGTCGCCGGACGCTCGCTTCGAACATCCTGTTCTTCGCTCGCTCGATGCTGACGGCGCTTCGCCATCCTGGCTGCGCTTGTCAGCAAACGCCGGCTCTCGGGGCATGGGCAGCCCCTCACCAGTCCTGTGGTTCGCGTGGGGCACTCCACTGAATCTGCAGGCGCCCTAGCATTCAGAGGCTCCTGCTCCTTCGAGTCCTTGCTCATGCCGACGATCGATCGCTCCCGTGCCGCCGACGCCCCGCTGACTCCCGTGCAGGAAGAGCGGCTGGCGGCGCTCGTCGAGTCGCTGTCGGAGACGCAGGACGGCGCCGCGCATTCGGCGCTCGAGGAGATGACGCGGTCGCACCCCGACCTTGCGCCGCAGCTTCGCGAGCTGTTCGCGGTGATGTCGATGGCCGACGCCGTCGCCGAGCAGTCGGTGATCTTCGAGGCCCACGGTTCAGCTGGTGGTGTGGCGGCAGCCGACGGCACGCCGCCTCCCGCGTCGGCCGGCTCGTTCGTCCCGGGCAGCACGCCATTGCCCGCGACGTTCGACGACTATGAGCTGGTCGAGGAGCTGGGCCGGGGCGGCATGGGCATCGTCTATCGCGCCGTGCAGAAGAGCCTCGGGCGAACGGTCGCGATCAAGATGCTCCTGCGGCGGGACCTCGCCGGGCCCGCCGACCTCGCCCGGTTTCGGAGCGAAGCCGAGGCGGCGGCACACCTTGACCATGCAGGCATCGTGTCGATCTTCGAGGTCGGCGAGCATGACGGCCATCCCTTCTATTCGATGCAGTTCATCGAAGGCACGACGCTCGCGAAGCGGCTGGCCCAGGGGCCGCTCCCACCCCGGGAAGCGGCGGAGCTCCTGGCGAAGGTGGCCGAGGCGGTGCAGGCGGCCCACGTGCGGGGCGTGCTCCATCGCGATCTGAAGCCGTCGAACATCCTCATCGATGCCGCCGGTGAGCCGCGGGTCTCCGACTTCGGCCTCGCGAAGCGGCTCGAAGGCAGCGACTCGGTCACGCACACCGGTGCCATCCTCGGCACGCCCTGCTACATGTCACCGGAACAGGCCGCCGGCAGCCGGGGTGACGTGGGGCCGACGAGCGACGTGTGGAGCCTGGGCGCGATTCTCTATCAGATGCTCACGGGCCGGCCGCCGTTCCAGGCCTCGAACCCGATGGACACGCTCCTGGCCGTCCTCGAAGCCGATCCGCCACTGCCGCGGTCGATCGCCGCGCAGGTCGATCGCGACCTGGAGATGATCGCGCTCAAGACGCTCCAGAAGCCACAGGATCTCCGGTACGAATCGGCTGCCGCGCTCGCCGCCGATCTGCGGGCCTATCTCGCCGGCGAGCCGGTGGCCGCCCGCCGCGGCGGACTCGTCGACGTGGCCACCCGGCTCTTCCGCGAGACGCACCACGCCGTCGTGCTCGAGAATTGGGGCCTCTTGTGGATGTGGCATTCCGTGGTGATTCTCGCGCTCTGCGTCACCACCGACGTGCTGGCCTGGCGGGGGGGCACGCGGTCGACCTACCTCCTGCTCTGGGGCGGCGGGCTCGCCCTCTGGGCGCCGATCTTCTGGGCCCTGCGGCACAGGAATGGCCCGGTTACCGCCGTCGAGCGGCAGGTCGCCCACATCTGGGGCGCGAGCGTGATCGCCAGCGTGTTGCTGTTCTGGGTCGAGTCCCTGCTCGGACTCGAGCCGCTGCGGCTTTCGCCCGTGCTCGCCCTCATCGCCGGCGCCGTCTTCTTCGCGAAGGCCGGCGTGCTCTCGGGCGCCTTCTACATCCAGGCGGCCGTGCTCTTCGCCACGGCGCTCGTGATGTGTCTCGTGCCCGATTACCAACACATCGTGTTCGGACTCGTGAGCGGCGCCTGCTTCTTCGTGCCCGGCTTCAAGTATTTCCGCCAACGGGCGCAGGGTGGCTGAACAACGTCCGTAGTCCGCACACTCCGTGTGCGGGTGTGGGAATGCGAACCGTGAGTCGAACGGCTGAAGGAAAGTGGTTTGGCTCTGCGCGGGTGACGCTCTTCGTGTCGCTGGCGTTGATCACTCCATTGCCTGTGGCGTCTGCCGGTGACTGGCCGCAGATTCTCGGGCCGGAGCGGACCGGCATCGCGGCCGCCGATGAGCGACTCGCCGACCGCTGGCCCGACTCGGGCCCGCGCGAGATCTGGCGGCGGGACGTCGGCGCCGGCTATGCGGGCGTCGCCGTCACCGCCGGCCGCGTGATCCTGTTTCACCGGGTGGCCGATCGCGAGGTGGTCGAGGCGCTGGATGCCGCCACCGGCAGGCCGCAGTGGAAGGCCGACCATCCCACGAGCTTCATGCCGCAGGTCGGCGGCGGCAACGGTCCGCTCTGCGTGCCCGTCATCCACGGAAACCGTGTGATAGTGTTCGGCCCGCAGGGTGTGCTCACCTGCCTCGACGCGGCCACGGGGGAGCGGCTCTGGATGCGGGAGACGCACCGGGAGTTCGGCGGGCAGGAAGGCTACTTCGGCGCCGGCTCGACGCCCCTCGTCGTGGGCGACCACGTGATCGTGAACGTCGGCGGGGCGAAGCAGGAGGCTGGGGTCGTCGCATTCGCGCTGGCGACCGGGGCGACGGTGTGGCAGGCCACGGCGGAGCCGGCGAGCTATGCGGCTCCCGTGCAAGTGGCCGTGGGCGGTGAGCCGCACGTGCTCATCGTCACGCGGTACGCCTGCCTGCTCCTCGATCCCGCCACCGGTGACGTCCGCTGGCGGTTTCCGTTCGGCCAGCGCGGGCCCACGGTGAATGCCGCCACGCCGGTCGTGCCGGCCGCCGGCCGGCTGTTCATCACGGCCGCCTACGGCATCGGCTGCGTGTGTGCCGACTTCGATCGCTCGGCGGCCACGCCGAAGTGGGAGGGGCCGGGCCCGCTCGCCACGCAATACTGCACACCGATCGTCGCCGACGGCCATCTCTACGGCATCGACGGTCGCGACGACGTGCCGCCGGCAGACCTTGTCTGCATCGAGGCCGCCAGTGGCCGTGAGGTCTGGCGAGAGCGTGGCTTCGGCTACGGCACGCTTCTCGCCGCCGACGGCAAGCTGCTCGCGGCGAAGACCGACGGCGAACTCGTGCTCCTGCGGGCCACGCCTGCGGGCGTCGACGTGCTCGCCCGCGGCCGGCCGCTTCCCGGCACGCTGCGGGCCCTGCCCGCCCTCGCCGCCGGCCGCCTCTACCTTCGCGACGACACCACGCTCACGTGCCTCGACGTGGCACCGTGACGTCGAAGCCGACAATCAGCATGCGACGCCTGTAGGCCCGTTGCTCCGCAACGGGCAGCCCGTCACGGAGTGACAGACCTCCGTGGGCTGCGGGCGTGGAAGCCTCACGCCTGCTGGGAAGCCCGCGGTCTGCTTGGAAGCCCGCGGCGCGAGCCAAGGGAAAACGCGTCGCTTCACGAAAAACAATCCGCGTTCCCTCCAACCACGAACCGCAGGTCATCAAGATATCATGGGCACTCGCCCGGGAGTGTGAGCCGATGCGGGCCGTGAATCTCATACGCACGAAGCGGAATAGCGGTCGGCTCTCTGTCGCCGAGATCGAGTGGCTCGTGGGGGGCATCGCCAGCGGTGTGGGGCCCGACTACCAGTGGGCCGCGCTGTTGATGGCGATCGTGTCCCGCGGCATGAATCCGTCCGAGATCGCGCCGGCCGACCGGTGTGCAAAAGCCCGATGTCTTCTATCGGCAGCGGACGAGTGTGCGAACGGCGAAGGCCGTGCCGTACTGCGTGTGATAGTCGTAAAATGGGTAATCCCAGAAGCATCCATTCGGCTCCTGGAGCGGCAGCATGATCCGGGCCAGCTTGGCCTGGAGCGGTGGCCTCTCGGCCGCAGGCAGGGCCTCGATGCATTCGGCCGCATAGAAGTGGCCGTAGAAGAAGAAGTAGCCAGCCACTGCGAACCAGCTCTCATGCGGGATCGGCTTCTTGCGGCCGAGGTCGAGCCAGCCGTTGCGCGAGAAGAGCCGCTCGAGCCAGGCGGTGATCGCGGCGTCGGTGATTTCCGGATCACCGAGCCGCCGGAGTACGGCGTTGCAGGCCTGAGAGCGGCCGAGGCTCCCGCCGGGCCGGTTCACGGGATGAGCCGGCTTGTACTTCAAATATTCGCCGTAGAGATAGCTACGGTCGGGCTTCGTCTGGCGGCTGATCGCTGCCAATCCCCGATCGAAGAGCTTCTCGGGCACCGCAACGCCGAGGTCGCGGGCGTCGGCCAGCGCGAGCAGCACGGTCGCGGTCGTGAAGCTGTTGGGGCTCGATGTCGGCTTGCGGGCGCCGGCGGCGAAGTCGTAGTAGCCCCAGCCACCATCCACGCTTTCGTACCGCTCGAGCAGGTCCACCTGGCCGCGGATGCACTCCTCGATCTGCCGCTGCACGTCGGGGTCGTCGGCATGGCGGCGATGCAGGAGCGTCAGGGCCTCGATGCCATAGGCATGGCCCCAGACGTTGTAGAGCGCATCGCGGGTCGCGCGGCGGAGCGACGGCAGCTTGTCGAGGAGCCACTTCTCGCCGCGGTCGATCGCCTCGCGGTCAGCGGCTTCGTTACGGTCGGCCTCGATGAGGGCCGACACGCACAGCGCCGTCACGGCACAGCGAAACGCATGGTGGGCACCGGGGGCCGGGGCATAGATGTCGACACCCCCCTTGGTGTTGTCGGCCGAGCCCCAGGAGCCGTCGGACCGCTGTGTGTCGAGCAGGAAGGTGACGCCGCGACCGATCGCCGCCTCGAGTTCCTCGCGGGGCACCGGTTCGACATCGGCAATCGTGGGGGCCGCTTCGGCGAGCGGCCGACGCGGAGGATCGGCCGTCAGTTCTTCGCTGCGTGCGGGCCGATCCGCGCACAGCCATCCAGCCAGCACGACTGCGACGCCTGCACCGCGCCAGCCCGGCCGCTGCGTCGACACACCGTCACGCATGAACGTGCTCACTTGGTCTCGCCAGTGGCAGCGGGCGCGGCGGCAGCCGGGGCCGCGTCCTTCGCCGGCTCAGGCTTCGGGGCGGCGGCGGCTTCAGCCTTCGCAGGCTCGGCAGGCTTCGCCGCATCGGCTGGCTTCGGCGTCTCAGCGGCCTTCGCAGGTTCGTTCGCCTTGGCCGCCTCCGCGGGCTTCGATGCCGACGGCTTCTCGAGCAGAATCTCCTCGCCGATGGTGAGTCCGGCCGTGATCTCGACGAGTTCTTCGTTGGAACGGCCGACGGCCACTGTCCGCTTCACCGGTTCCTTGCCCGCGGCGACGACGTAGACGAACCGCTGATCGTCGTCGAGGTCGTCAGCGAACACGGCCTTCTTCGGGATCGCGAGGGCCTCGGCCTTCTGCTCGGCTGTCACGCGGATCTCGGCCTCCATGCCGGCGACCAGCCGCGGATCTTCGGCCACGAGGTCGAGCACCGCCTCGAACCGGCCGTTGCCCACCGGCACCGCCGACACGCTCCGCACCTTCGCCTTGAGCCGTGTGTCGGGGAACGCCTTGGGCACCACGCGGGCCGGGGCATCGACGGGCACGCGTGCCACATCCTTTTCGGGCACACCGGACCGCACGGCGAGCTTGCCCGGCGAGACGATCGTGATCACGGTCTCCCGCGGGTCGAGCTGACCCCCGTCCCGCAGCTTTCCGGCGGCGATCTCTGAATCGGTCCACTTGCCGTTCCGCCAGCGGCCGTAATAGACGACACCGTCGGTAGGGGCCGTGATCGGCATCCGTTTCCGGTCGGCCTTCAATTCGGCCAGGTTTTCGGCCGCCTTGCGGCGGTCGTTGGTCGACTTCTCCAGTTCGAGCTTCGCCCGCTCGAGCGCGACCGGCAGTGCGGCCTCGGCCTGTTCGAGACCGAGCGTCGCCGCCAGGCTGGCGCGGCGGATCGAGTCGAGCCGCCGCGGCAGATCCAACGCCACGTTTCGCTCGTGCTCCGAGCGGGCCAGCTTTTCGAAGAACTGCGCCGCCGCCGCCTCGAACCGGGCCCGCTTGAGGACGATCTCCTCCGACTCCTCGGTGAGGTCGTCCTGCTCGTACATCTTTTCGAGTTGCTCGAGCTCCTCCTCCGAGTTCTCGCGCGAGAACTGGCGGAACTTCAGCTGCATGTCGTTCAGCGCCGCTGCCTGTGCCGCTTCCTTCTCCTCGTAGCGCTTCAGGTCTTCCGCGGCGATCCGCTGGCTCTGCCGGGCCTGCTCCAGTTGAAGCGGCGTCGATTTCGCGAGCAGTTGCACCTCCCGCTCGAGCAGGCCGTGGGCGAGGTCGGCGAGCCGGCCACCCATCTCGAGCTCGCGGATCTGCTCGTCGATCTTGTCGGTCTCGACGGTGACGAGCACGTCGCCTTTGCCCACGCGTGTGCCGTGCGGCACGGCCGTCTCGACGACGAACTGCAACCACCGCTTGGGATCGATCCGCACCTCCGTGAGCATGGGCGGCTCGAACGCCCCCTCGAGCTTCGCCTCGAGCTTGAAGGGCACGAGTTTGACCTTGTAGGGGTCGGCCGCGGCAGCGACCGCCGGCAGGAGGAGGACAGGTGCAGCAACGAGCAATCCGCGAAGCATGCGTGGGTTCCGTGCGGAGGGTGTCAGCCCGTCAACGCTAAACCCGCTTCCGGCAGCAGTCAAATCCGAGAAGCCCCATACAAGCCCCTGGCACCAGCCTGGGGGAATGCGTGAACCGGGCGGCCCCGGATGGCGTACAGTGACGGCGACGTACGGAGGGCCTGATCGACATGCCGCGCGGGGATCGTCTGGAGGTCGAGCATCGGATCGCCGGCTCGACCGTCACCTATCTGCATCACGGGATCGACATCGGCGACGGCACGGTCGTGCATGCGCGGCCGCGGGACTTTCGCAATCCGTTCGGCGGCGGCCACGTGGTGCGGACGAGTCGTGCCGACTTCGCCGAGGGCCGCCCGGTTCGCGTCTGCACCGAGCCGCCCGCCGAGTTTTCGGCGGACGAGATCGCCGCCCGCGCCCTGGCCCACGTGGACCGTGACGGCTACGACCTCGTGATCGACAACTGTGAGCACTTCGCCACCTGGTGCGCCACCGGCCGCCGGGCGAGCCGGCAGGTCGACATCGTGGTGGGCCGAGTGGTCGCCGGCGTATCGCGGGCCGCCGCAGCGATGTCAGCGCGGGCGGCCGTTGGCGCGGCAGAGCGGCTCGCCGTGCGGACCGCGGTTGGCGCGACCGTCCGCCTGGGCCTCAAGACGCTCGTGCCCGCGGCGATCGTCGGCGAGGCCGCGGCGCTCGCGGCCGAGTGGACCGCGCATCAGCGCGGGGCCGCCGCTCGAGAGAGCCGCAAGGCGGGGGAGGCGGCGGGGCTCGCGGCATCGAGTCTGGCGTGCGCCGTCGCGGGCACCGCTGCCGGTCCTGCGGGCATCGTCACCGGAGCTCTCGCAGGCGCGGCCCTCTGGCTCGCCGGCTCCGCCACGGCCGCGGTGGCCTCACGAGGGGTCAACTACGATCGTAATCCGACAGGCCGCCCGGGTTCCACGAGACCCGCAGCGCGTTGAGCACCGCGATCACGTCGATCCCTTCCTGGAGCAGTGCTCCGGCGGCCGGAGGGAGAAGGCCGGCGGCCGCGAAGCCCATGCCCACGAGGCTCGCCGCCATGCCGCCGACGGCGCTTTGCAGCGCGATCGACCGCAGCCGTGCCCCGATGTGAAATACCTCGTCCACCCGCTCGAGCGCCGAGTCCATCACGACGGCCCCCGCCGCCTCGCTCGTCACGTCGCTGGCCGTGCCCATCGCGATGCCGACCGTGGCCGCGGCCAACGCGGGCGCGTCGTTGATGCCGTCACCCACGAACACGGTCGGAGCCTGGGCCGTCGCCTCTTCAACGAGCCGCAGCTTGCCCTCCGGCTGGATGCCCGCATGCCCCTCCGTGATGCCGACGAGGTCGGCGAGCCACTTCACCTCGCTCTCGCGATCGCCAGACACGAGCATCACCCGCGAGAGCCGATGGGCCGGCTTCAGATGGTTCACGAACGATCGGCCGTCGGCCCGCGGCGCATCGCGGAACCGCAGCACCGCCTCGACCGACCCATCGACGATCACGATGCACTCCAGGCCGCCGGCCACGGGGGGCAGCCGCTCGGCGGTGGCCGGATCGCGGGCCGCGAGCTTCTGCCGGCTCGTGATCGCCACGTCG
>JAPOJV010000031.1 GCA_029978085.1 bacterium | reverse complement strand
GGCGGCGATGTCGTCACACTTGGGCACGGCGCCGTTCCGCGCCGCGGCACCGGAATAGAAGACGAGCCCAGGCACACTGCAGTGGTAGCTGGCCCACGCCTCGTTGTCGCCCGCCGTACCGGCAGCGGCCACGAGTGGCCGCACACCGACCCGGCGGCCGAGGCGATCGGCACCGATCGCCGCGAGCAGCATCACGGTCAGGCAGCCGGCCGTCCCGACCGCGGCGACCGCGGCCCCGCGCTGCCCGCGGGCCTGGGCCAGCCAGGCGACGACCGCCGCCGCGCAGGGCACGATGCCGATCAGCCCCAGAAGCGGATGCGCCGGCCCGAGCGTGCCGAGGGCCACGGGCAGGCCGATCGCAATGCCGATGCCCGACGCAGCGAGGATCGTCCAGCCCACGTGCATCCAGCGGACTGAGACGACGGTGGAATCGAGCCGCCACCGTTCGAGGAAGGCAGCCGTGGCAATCGCGAGTGCCGGGTAGGCGGGCCAGACGTAGCCCGGCAGTTTGGTGCCGGCGACGGTGAAGCAGCCGAGCCACACGACCGCCCAGGCCATGAGCAGTCGCATGCCCGCCGCTGCCTGCGGCCGCCTCAACGCTCCCCAGGCATCGGCCAGCGTGAGTGCCGCGACGATCGACCAGGGGAAAAAGCCGACGGCCAGCACGATCAGGTAATAGAACGGCGGGCCACCGTGCCCTTCGAGCGGCCCGGCGAATCGCTGGACGTTGTGCACGAAGAGAAAGTCGCGGATCCACTGGCCGCCCGTGCGAAACCAGACCAGGCCATACCACGGCGCCGCCACGGCCACGGCCACGGCGAGAATCGTGAACGGTCGCACGATGGCGATCGCGGTGGGAACGCTCCTCCACGCCCGCATGAGCAGCGACTGCAATGACCGTGGCGTGGTGCTCGTCTCGACGCCAGTCGTGACCGCCTGCCACCAGCCCCACGTCAGGAACGCCGCCAGTGGCAGCACGACGCCCACCGGCCCCTTGGCGAGCACGGCCGCCCCCAATGCGGCACCCACCGTGGCAGCCGCCGGCCACGACAATCGTGGCGCGGCCCCGGGGCGTGCCACCGACCGCGCAAAGAAGAGCAGCGCGAGTGTCGTGAAAAAGCAGAGCCCAGCGTCGGGCGTGGCCGCGCGGCCGGCGATCCCGGTCCACACACACGTGCCCATCGCCAGGCCGGCCCAGAGGCCGACGAGCGGCAGCGACGGAAAGAGTGCGGCCGCCGTGGCTCCCGTCAGGACGCTCGTGCCGATCGTGAGCAGGGCGGACGGCAGCCGAGCGCCTGACTCGTTCTCACCGAGGCTCGCGTAGCCGACCATCTGCAGCCAGTTGACGAGTGGCGGCTTGTCGCTGCGGAGGGCGCCGTTGAACCGCGGCACGACCCAGTCGTCCGCCGCGAGCATGGCGAGCGTGCAGGAGGCATTCTTCGGCTCGTCATCGTCCCAGAGCGGCGGGCCGCCGAGGTTCGTGAGCAACACCACCGCCGTGGCAACACACACGATGGCCATCCACGCCCGCGGCCGGGCCGCCTGCCGCCAGATGCCTGCCGCTTGAGCATCCTGCATCGCGCACACCTTCCACCACGAGACTCCGAACCGGGTAGGCGACACTCGCCTGCCGACCGGAAGGGCGGGGAAACTAGGGCGAGTGGCAGCGTCGGTCAATGCAGAACCGAAAAAGGTGCCAGCCACCAAATCTGGGTAAGAAAGACTGGGAGTGTTGCCCAACCTGCCCAGATTTGGTGGCTGGCACCTTTTTCAGAGGTGGGCGTAGAGCGGCTGGCCCACCATCTTGTGGATCAGGTGGCTCAGGCCGTTGCGGAGCACGAAGAGCTTTGGGCGGGGATGCGTCATGCCTCGCTCCGGGGAGAAACGCGGGCCGAGACCGGCTGTGTCCCCAGATGGTAGGCGGCCAGGCACGCGTGGGGCGAAAGATCCCGTCAGTCGCCGATGCTCAGGCTGGAGCCTTTCTGCTTCGGCGGATACTGCTGCAACGTCGCCATGTGCCGGCCCAGCCGATCCATGATGTCGTTGAACAGATACGTCTTTTGCTGAGAGAGGGTGGCCCGAGGGCCTGGCGCCTGATCGTAGCTCTCGTAGGGATCCTGGCGCAGATTGAACAGCCAGGGAAGGTCGAGCTTCGTGGTGGTGCCGTAGTAGCCGTCGCGCGTGAAGAAGTGGGCCTTCCACTGGTTCATGCGGATGGCCTGAACGCGGGATTCGGCGTAGTAGATGTACTCGTCCCGAGCCGACTCGGGCGCGTTGCCGACCCAATAGTCGAGATTATTCACGCCGTCGATGTAGTTCTTGTGTTCCACGCCCGTGCCCAGCGTGTCGCCCTTGGCGATTCGCTCACGGATGTCGGGCACCCCGGCAGCCGCCGACAAGGTCGTGAACACGTCCTCATGGCTCTGAATCCCGTTGCGCTCCGCTCCCGCTGGAATCTTCCCCGGCCAGCGGACCAGCATCGGCACCCGCACACCCCCTTCCCAGGTCGTCATCTTCTCCGACCGAAACGGCGTCGTGCCGCCGTGGGGATAGGTGGAGTGCTCGACGCCGTTGTCGGTCGAGTAGATCACGATGGTGTTGTCGGCGATGCCCATCTCGTCGAGCTGCTTGAGCACCATGCCCACGTGCTCGTCGTGCTGGATCACGCCCGCGCCGTAGTCGTCGTGGTAGCTCGTGTGCCGCTTGACCTCGTCGCGATACCGCTCGGGCACCCGGGTGAAGGTGTGCATGCGAGTGGTGGCGAACCACACGAAGAACGGCTGGCGGGCCGCGTGGGCCTTGTTCATGAAAGCGACGCCTTCCTTGACCAGTTCCTCGTCGACGGTCTCCATCCGCTTGCGGGTCAGCGGCCCGGTATCGACGATCCGCTGCTTGCCCACCTTCCCGAACCGGGGATCGACGGTCTCGTCCACCGTATCGGTGGCCCAGGTGTGGAGCACGCCGCGGGGGCCGTGCCGCCTCTTGAACTCCGGATCGGTCGGGTAGTCCTCGTCTTCCGGCTCCTCCTCGGTGTTGAGGTGGTACAGATTGCCGAAGAACTCATCGAATCCATGCAGTGTCGGCAGATGCTCATTGCGGTCGCCGAGGTGGTTCTTGCCGAACTGCCCGGTGGCGTAGCCCTGCGTCTTCAATACCTCGGCCAGTGTGGCGTCATGCGGCTGCATGCCCACCGGTCCGCCCACCATGCCCACACTCGTCAGGCCGGTACGGATGGGGTACATCCCGGTGATGAATGCCGCCCGCCCCGCGGTGCACGAGGGATGCGCGTAGTGATCAGTAAACAGCGCTCCTTCTTTGGCAATCCGGTCGATGTTCGGCGTGCGATAGCCCATCACGCCACGGCTGTAGACGCTGAGGTTCGTGAAGCCGACGTCGTCACCCCAGATGACCACGATGTTGGGTTTTTTGTTTTCCTGGGCGGCAGCGACGCCCGGAGCGCCAGCGAGCCCCATGAGCAACACCGCTGCGCCGGCCGTTGCCGTGCAAAAAAGATCGAATGACTGTCGCTGCCGACGCACACGGACCATGACGAGTTCCCTCGAGGGCATGAAAAGGCTGTGCGGCCGAAATTAGAACGTGGCGTTGGCCCGCACGCCATACACGAAGGCGTTGTCGGTGGAGATCGCTCCCAAGCCAGGGCGGATCCACTGGAGGTCGGGCGTGATGTTCAGCCAGGGCGTGGCCTGAATATTGTAGAACCACTCGAGCCCCATTCCGTTTCGCGGGCCGAGCAGAGCCTCGGGCACAGGCCCGAACTGGGTGCTCGCCCCGACGAGAAACCAGCCGAGCCCGAACGTGTCGCCGCGCCGCTGCCCCAGCGGACTGAAGCCACCGATGCCGGTGCTCAGGAAGTATTGGATCGGGTTCGGGTTGCCGTCGCCGATGGAAGCACGGCCAAACAGGCCCCAGCCGCGGTCGGGGTCGTCGGTGTAGCGGACGAAATACTGGTCGAAACCGTAGTAGACGAGCCAGGAGTCCCAGAGCGTCCGCGGGCCTGCGGTAGGGGGCCCGTAGCCTGGCTCATAGCCGGGCTCTGGCGGCGTGAACGCAAACCGCAAATCGAGCTGCTCCTGGTGCTTCCACACGCCCCCCACGTGCTGCTGGCCCGGCAGGTCGAAGAACATCGTCTTTGCCTTGATCTCGCCACCGATGATGATTCCTTGATTGAACAGGTCGCCGAACTGCATGAAGTCGGCCGTGCGGTTCTTGGGATCCATGACGAACATCGCAAAGCCGCCCCAGTCGCGGGGCGAGACGAAGCCCGCAGTGAAGAAGGAGTAGGGCATCCCGAGCAGGAACGCGGGATTGGCGATCAACGCCTGATTGACAAACTGATCGGTGCCGTCGCCGCCGGCGAAGATGTCTTGGTCGAAGGAGCCGAGCACGTCTTTTTTGCCGCCGAACACGACCCAGTTCGGTGACAGGGGCTGCGTGAACAGAAAGTTCGTGATGTAGGGGACACCCGGATCGTTCGGCCGCGGCGGCAGGAGCGCCGGGAATACTGTCGGCGTGAACGTGCCTGCCCGCAGTGACACGTTGCCGTAGTCGCCATACCACTGCTCGGCTCGCACGAGCAGCCGTCCGTGGGGCAGGCCGCCGAACTTTTCGAGATCGAAGACCGCGTCGTACTCGCTGCGGCCGGTGTACTTGAAGACGTCGCCCTGCCCGAGCGGAGGCGGCACGGGCTGATCGATGCCGCCGGCCAGGCCGAAGCCGAATTGCGTGACCCGGCCGCCGAACGTGATGCCCGACTCCTTGGTCGAGAGCCAGCGGTCGAAGAAGTCGCCGGTGACCGTCTTGGGACCGAAGGCGTCGTCGCCCGCCGGTGGTGGACCGCCGGTCGCATCGGGAGCGGCCTCGAAGGGCGGCGCGGCCGGATCGTCAGGCAGCAAATCGATGGAATACGGATAGGCGAGCCGTTCGGTGACAACCTGCTCGCCTGTTTCAGCAGACTCCTGGGCGGCGCTCCGCGTGACCGCTCCCGCGAGGAGCAGGCTGACGATGAGTGCCAGAGGAACGCACTTCATGATTCACTTCCCTCAAAATGCGGCGACGATCTGGCCGCGAACGAGCAGGCCGGTCTGGCCCGCCACGAAGCCGGTGCGGTTCTGGCCGGCAGGCGAACTCTGCAGCCAGGCCGCGTCACAGGTGAAAAAGAGGTTGTCCTTCCCTGGCAGCAAGAACTGGTTGAAACCTCCCCCCAGTTCGTAGCCCGAGCCGTAGGCGCCGGTGACGTACGACGTGCGGGCGTACAGTTCGGTCTCACGGGGCACGACGAAATAGCCCCCCTTCACGAAGCCGCCGAATGCCGACGTCGAGGTGATCGGCAGCGGCCCGGTGCCGACGAAGTTCAGCAGATCCTGGAAATAGATCTCCGACGACAGGCCGAAGCCGCGGTACTTCCAGGCCCAATCGATCGCCGCCAGCGAAATGTCGTAGGACTGGAGCGTGACGCCGGGGGCGAGCGCACCGGGCGTCGTGATGATCGTGCCGTCGGAGAGGCGAACGGGCGAGTTTTCGACGGCGTCGCTCGCAGCCTGACTCCCGCTGCCCAGCGCGAAGGTGTAACAGGCTCCGAGCCTGACCGCGGCCTCCTCGTGGTACTGAAGATCCGAGTACCCGCGGCCGAACTCACCCCACGGCTCCCACCAGGCCGAACCCGACCAGGCGAAGCGGTTGTTGAGCTCCTCAGGCAGTAGGTTCAGCGTGTTGAACCCGTTCGACATCATGGCGTGATAGAAGACGCCGTCGACAGGCTCACCCATGAGCCACACGCCCTGGCTCAAGCTGGGGCGGAAGAAGGTGGTGGCCATGGTGCGGTCGGCACTCTGGAGCGGTGCGAACGCGCTCTCGATCCACTCGCGTGAGCCCGGCACCTTCGACTGGCCGACGTACAGCTCGAGCGCCTTGCTGAATCGATAGCTCAACCAGAAGGCGCGGAAGCCGATCGGCTGGCTGGTCACCGAGTTGTAGTCGATGTTCAGGAGGTACGAGAGCCGGGGCAGAAGGGCGTTGCCCGAGAAGATCAGGCGGCCTCGCGGGATGCCGAAGTAGTTGGAGTTGTTGATGGGGATCGTGTTCCCCGCGCTGTCGGTCCACGAGGGCTCGGCCCGGGAAAAGCCGTCGTAGCGGAACATGTTTTGGTTGCGAATCCGGAGCGAGAACGGCGTCGCGTCGGGATCGTTCGGCAGGATGGCGAACCCGTTGTCGTAGTCCACGTGGAACCGGCCGCTGCGCCAGGCGGAGTCGGTGCAGCTCGTGCACGATGCTCCCGCACCGTCGAACTCAGCCTCCCACCCATCGGGCACGGGCGGCGGAGTCGCCTCGACGACGACGTCAGTCAGGGGAAGCTCGGTGGCCCGGGCAAGTGACGGTGCTCCGGTTGCCACGGCGAGACAGGCGGCGAGCGCCAGGCACCCACGGACGGGCCTGAAACCGCGACGCTCTCGCATGTCAGCAGGCATGATGCTGCGTTTCGGCGTCGGCGGCACGCGGCCGAGCCGGTCGGGCTCATGGCAGCGTGGGCAGACCGCGGAATGTGGGAACCTGTGCGCAGGCCTCCCCCGTGGATGGAGCGACTCCTCTGGAGTTGCTCATCGGCCGATTGTGCCGGCTGCACCAAGAATTCCGGTTATGCGGCCGGTGCCGGCCGCCGGTCACTCGGGGATCGACTTCCCCGGCACCGCCTCATAGGCGTCGGCATGGACGACTTTTTCCTGGCCCCGCGTGCCGGGCAGGATCTCGAACCGCGGGTCGAAGTCCACCATCGTCGCCGCCAGCTTGGCCAGGATCGAGACATCGCCCTCCACCTTCGCCGTGCCGTCCTTGATCTGGGCCTCGAGGGTCTTCGCGCCGATCATCGTCTGCTCGAGGTCCTTGCGATTGATCGTCAACGTCAGGTCGGGCTTCGCCGCGAGAAAGCCCGGCAGATTCGTGAGCGTGGCGTTCTCGAGTTCCACCGCGAACTTCTCGCCGTTGTCGGGCGTGATCAGGTTTATCGTGAACCGCATCCCCTCGGCCTTCCGACTGTCCATCCGGACGCCGAGGAAGTCGAGGAACAGCTCCGTGCTCATCGCCCGGATCACATCCGGCCCGCTTGACTTGGGCGAGGCTCCCTCGGGAATGCCCTCACGAAGCTCGTAGGCTCCGGCCAGGAAGCTGTTCCGTAGGCCGGGGTTTTCCTGCTGGTAGCCGATCTGCTCGAAGACGTCGGCCAGCAGATCCTTGGCCACCTGGTTCTTCGGTTCGGCATGCACGAGCTTGTCGAGGATCTCGGAGGCCAGCATGTAGTCGCCCGTGTCGTGCAACTGCCGCGCCTTGGCGAGGATCTTCTCGGCGCCCCCCATCATCTCGACATACAGCGGCGCCGAGTCCTCGGGTGAGAGCGGGATGAGCGTCGCCGGATTGCAGTCCCAGTAACCGAGGTAGCGGTTGACGACCGCCCGGGCATTATGCGGCACCGAGCCGTGGTAGCCACGGCAGTCCCACCGCTGCTGAAGGCTCTTGGGCAGCTCATAGACGTTGTGGATCTGGTTGACCGTCACGCCCTGGTTGGCCAGGTGCAACACCTGGTTGTTGAAGTGGGCATAGAGATCCCGCTGACCCCGGAGGATTTCCTGGACGCGGTCGTTGCCCCACCGGGGCCAGTGGTGGGCCCCGAACATCACCACCGCCTCCTGGCCGAAGCGATAGAGAGCCTCGTTGATGTACTTCGACCAGTTGAGCGCGTCCCGGACGAGCGCCCCGCGAAGGGTGTAGATGTTGTGGAGCGTCGCGGAGACGTTCTCGGCGATCCAGAGGGCCTTCATGTCGGGGATGTAGGTGTTCATCTCCGACGGGGCTTCGGTGTTGGGCGTGTTCTGGAAGATCATCCGCACGCCATCCACCTCGATCTCCTCGATGTCCTTCTCGACGACGCGGGTCGGGGCGATCAGGCCGGACGTCCCCCGGGAGATGGCATGGCCGAGTCCCTGGGTGACGTAGCCGTAGGGGCCGACCGGCAGGAGCACGCCGTATTGATAGAACAGCCGCCGGTTCATGGCGTTGCCGGCGAAGACGTTCTCGGAGATCGAGTAGTCCATGAAGTCGCGGGGGGCCAGGACTTGCACCTTGCCAGCGCGAACGTCGGCCTCGTCCACGACACCGCGGACGCCACCCCAGTGGTCGCCGTGGGAATGGGAGTAGACGACCGCCGTGACGGGCAGCCCTTCCCCCTTGTGCTCCTGAAACAGTTTCCAGGCGGTCCGCATGGCGTCAGCCGTGACGAGACAGTCGAACACGATCCAGCCGGTCTTGCCGCGGACGAACGTGGTCTGCGCGAGGTCGAGTCCGCGGACCTGATAGATGCCGGGGATGACCTCATACAGGCCGTAGTTGTTGTTGAGTTTGCCGATGCGATGCATCGAGGGATGAACGGTGTCGAACTCGTCCGCCTGGTCGAGAAACTGAAACCGCGTCATGTCCCACACGACGTCGCCGGCGTCGTTCTTGATCGTGAGATCCTTGATCGGCGCGATCAGGCCCCGGCGCTGTTCGTCGAAGTCGCGGGTATCGTCGAACGGCAGAGCCTGCTTGGCCTTCCGCAGCACCGCCTTGGTGAACTCGGATGGCGGCTTCCCCTTCGGGTGAAAGTGACCGGCAGCCGGGGCGACCGGTGCCGGCGCTGCCGCGGCCGTGTCGGTGTCGAGCATGTTGGCCGCCACGGCGAAGGCGGGGAGGCTCTGCACGAACTGGCGTCGGGTGGTCATGGAAACGGCTTTCGTTCGAGGGTGGGCCGGGCTGCAAACGGTCCGGGATCACCGGCCGGTGGGGGAAAGACTACGGCAGCCACCGGGGCGTTCGCAACGATGAGGCATCGCAGCCTCCTCGTCCTGATGGTGGACGGCACGGACGACTGGTATCGTTGGAGATGCTGATTCCATCTCGATCCAGTTGGGGCCCGGTAATGAAACTTCGTCAGGGCGGTTTTGGAGAAGCCTTCGTCACCGTGAGGGTTGCGCTCTGCCTCGCTGCCGCGATCCTGGGCGGCTGGCTCCCGGAGATCGCCGCCGCTGAACCCGCGATCCGGAGCGAGCCGCCGGCGGCCGACGCCGCCGCGATCCGCGCCGCCGCAGCTGCCTACCGGGCTGCACTCGTGAAGGGTGACGTGGCGGCGAGCCGCCGCATGTGGACAGCCGATGGTGATGTCGTCGATGGCTGGGGCAACGTGCTGCCGGCTGCCGACGCCGTCGCCGCGAACGGCGGCACCGCCGAGGAGCAGCCCGAGGTGCGGGTGGGCGAGACACGGCTCCGCAGCATCACCCCAGACGTCGTGCTCGAGGATGGCACCGTGGATGTCGTCCTCCCAGGCACAGCGACACCACTCGAGGGCTGGTTCTCCGCCATCTGGGTAAAGCAGGGGAACGAGTGGAAGCTGGCCAGCCTCCGCGAGGCGGAGCGGCCGACGACACTCCATGGCGACTCCCTCGACGACCTCGAGTGGATGGTCGGCGACTGGACACTGGTGCCGGACGATGGCGCCGACGCGGATGCCATGCCGGCGATGAAGATGTCGGTCCGCTGGGACGCCGGGCGGATGTTCCTCGTGCGGGACATGCGGCTGACGTCGCCGACCACGGCCGCGGAGCCGGTGACCATCGACGTGCAGCAACGAATCGGCTGGGATCCACTCGTGGGCCGGATTCGCTCGTGGAGCTTCGCGACCGACGGCACCCGCGGCGAGGCGACCTGGTTTCGAGATGGCACATCCTGGATCACCAAGGGCACGACGATCCTGGCCGACGGCACGCAGGAGACCACGGTTCACATCTCCAGTTACGACGGCCGGGATCGCTGCGTGTGGCGAACCATCCGCGAGCCGTTCGCGGCCGATGATCGGATGCCCGTGCGTGCCACGTGGGTCCGCACGCCGAAAGGGGGCGTGAAATGACGGCACTGCGGTGCGGAATCTTTTGTATCGTGGTCCTGGCAGTGTGGACCGGCCTGCACTGCCACGTCGCCACCGCCCGGGCCGTCGAGCCCGCGATCGAAGCCGATGACGACGACGGCGACTTCGCCCGGAAGGCCGACATCATGCACGGCCCGCGGTGGCAGCGGACGATCGCCGAGTTCGGCGGATGGCTCGCCACACAGACGCTCTACTCCCCCGCCGACGTGCAACGCATCAAGCGGGAGTTCAACGCCCGCGTCGCGGCGATGTCGTCCTACGAACTCGAATACCTGCTCGACTCGATCTCGGCCAAACTCCAGTTGCTCGACACGCCGGAGGCGCGGGACGCCAAGGCGTGGCTCGGTGAATACCTCTCCGCCATGTCCGACGCCCGGCGGGCCGAGGCGCTCCGCAGTGTTCCTGATCTGCTCGACATGAACGCGACGCAGCTGTGGCAGGAGATCCAGCGGGTCGATCGCCTGCGGGCCACGCTCCGCGAGCGGCAGCAGGCATCGAACGCGCGGCAGAGCATGCTGGCAGAGCGTGCCACTGCCGGCCGGCAGGCGACGGCGGCGGCTTCCCAGGCGGCCGCAGCGCGGGCCCGGTCGGCCCCCGCGCATTCTCCGTACCGACAGGGCGGAGGCTCGCCCCCCTTTGCCGACGCACAGCGGCGGCAGCCGGTGATCCCCTTCGGCATCTTTGGCGGGTTCATGTTCTGAGGGTCCGGGGCTGTGTGCCTGAACCGATCGGGCATACTGTGGGAATGCCCTGCCGTCTCGACTCGCCCGTCTCCTCCCATCCCGCTCCTGCCGCGGCCTTGCCCGCCGCGCTCGCCTGGGTCGAGGCGGAACTCGACACGATCCGTGCGGCCGGACTCGAACGGCCGGCGCGGGTGCGACAGGGCCGCCAGGGCCGGGAGGTCACGCTCGACGGCCACACGCTCGTCAACTTCGGCTCCAACGATTACCTCGGCTATGCCGGCGACGTTCGGCTCACCAAGGCAGCCTCCAAGGGGGCCTGCGCCGAGGGCTTTGGGGCGGGGGCGAGCCCTCTGGTGAGCGGCCACTCGCTCGCCCACGAGCGGCTGGAGCAGGCGCTCGCCGACCTCCTCGCAGTGGAGGCGGCCCTCGTCTTCCCCAGCGGCTTCGCCGCCAACACCGCCACGATCGCCGCCCTGGTCAGCCCAGGTGACTTCATCGCCAGCGACGCACGCAACCATGCGAGCATCATCGACGGCTGCCGCCTCTCGCGGGCCGAGGTCGGCATCTATCCCCACCGCGACATGGCCGCCCTCGATGCGCTGCTCGCGGCGCAGCCGCAGGCCCGCCGCCGACTCATCGTCACCGACACGCTCTTTTCCATGGACGGCACCCGGGCACCCCTCGCCGATCTTTGCGATATCGCCGACCGCCACCGTGCGATGCTCCTCGTGGACGAGGCCCACGCGACGGGCGTGTTCGGCGACCGAGGGAGCGGCCTCGTCGAGGCCACGAACTGCGCGGCGGGCGTGCACGTGCGGGTCGGCACGCTCTCGAAGGCGCTCGGCGCCGCCGGCGGGTTCGTCGCCGGACCCGCCACGTTCATCCACTGGCTGCGGCATGCAGCCCGGGCGTGGATTTTTTCGACCGCCCATCCCCCAGCCATCGCCGCTGCAGCGACCAAGGCGATCGAACTCGTCGCTGCCGAACCACACCGCCGCGAGGAACTCGCCGCGCGGGCGGCCGCATTCCGCGAGCGACTCGTGTCGGCCGGCCTCGACATCAGTGGCGCCGAGGCACAGATCGTGCCGATCGTGGCGAGGGCCCCCGAAGCGGCCGTCGCACTCTCCGCCGCCCTCGCCGCCGCCGGGTTCTTCGTACCGGCGATCCGGCCCCCGAGCGTGCCCCACGGCAGAAGCCTCGTGCGGGCGAGCGTCTGCTGGCATCATTCGGACGACGATCTCACGACACTCGCCAACGCGGTCATTCGCCATGCCCACTGCGACTGACGATCTGCCCTGGTGCGTGATCGGCACCGGCCCCTCGGGCCTGGCGGCCCTCAAGCAGCTCCACGCCGCGGGCATCGCCGCCGAGGCGCTTGAGCGGGAACCAGCCATCGGGGGCAACTGGCGGTTCGGTTCCGGAACGTCCCGCGTCTTCGCCTCGACGCGGCTCATCAGTTCCCAGCGGCTGACGGAGTTCACCGACTTCCCGATGCCGCGGGACTGGCCCGCCTATCCCGATCACCGTCAGTGCCTCGCCTACCTCGAACGCTATGCCGAGCATTTCGGACTCATGCCGCACATCCGCTGCGGTACGGCCGTCGAGTCGATCGAACCGCTCGGGCCTTCGGGCTCCGGCTGGAAGGTGACGCTCACGAACCAGCCGGCCCGCCACTACGCCGGCGTCGTGATCGCCAGCGGCCACAACCACGTGCCCCGCTGGCCCGACATTCCCGGCCGGTTCACCGGTACGCTCCTCCACGCGGCCGACTACAAATCCCCCACGGTGCCGGTCGCGCTGGCCGGCCGGCGGGTGCTCGTGATTGGCGGCGGCAACTCCGGCTGTGACATCGCCGTCGAGTGCTCGCGTCATGCCGCCAGCACCACCCACTCCACCCGGCGCGGCTACTACGTCGTGCCCCGCGAGATCCTTGGCCGGCCCGCCGACCTGCGGAACGAACGACTCCTGAAAATGTCGGCGCCGCTGTGGCTGCGGCGACTCGTGAGCCTGCGGGCGATCGACCGCACGATCGGCCTGCCGTGGCGGCATGGCCTGCCACGCCCCGACCACCGGCTCTGGGAAACGCATCCGATCATCAATTCCGAGATCCTCGCACGGATCGACGCCGGGGCCATCACCGCAGCCGGCGACGTCGTCGCGTTCGACGGCGATACGGCAGAGTTTGCCGATGGGACGCGGCGCACGTTCGACATCGTGATCTGTGCGACCGGCTACCACGCCACGCTCCCTTTTATCGACGCCCGACTGCTCGCCGCGGCCACGGCCGACGGACTCCCCGACCTGTTCCTCAACGCCCTTCCTCGGCATCGCGACGATGTGGCTGTCGTCGGCCTCATCCAGCCCGACAGCGGCCAGTGGGGCCTCACCGATCTGCAAGCACGGCTCGTCGCGCAGATGGCAGTGGCCGCCCGCACGGCGCCCCGAGCGGCCGCCTGGCTCTATGCGCAGCGACAGCGGGCGATACGCACCGGCATCGGCTACGTCGACTCACCACGGCACCGGCTCGAAGTCGAGCACTTCGCCTACCGTCGGCAACTCAAGCGGCTCATCGCCGGCATGGATCGGCGGCTGCGGGATCGCGCGGCTTTCGACTTCGTGTGGTGAAGGTTCGGGGCTGCCCATGCCCCGTCGCCGGACGCTCGCTTCGGCATCCATGCCTGCGCTCGCTCGATGCTGACTGCGCTCCGCCATCCTGGCTCCGCTGGTCAGCAACGCCGGCTCCTGGGGCACGGGCAGCCCCTCACGGATCCTGGGAGGGGCGGATGGGGCGAGCCTGCTCAGCGTGGTGACTGTGGCGGCAGGATAAGGGGCTGCTGGCTGGCGGGGGGCTGAGGGTTGCCGAAGAGGGCCTCGAGGCCACGGCCGAGGCCGTCGGTGATCACCGCCTGGGCCGTGTTCTCGACGATCCGCCCGAGGATCATCTCCAGCGCGCGGGCGTCGAACTGCGGACGCTCCACCGTGCCCTTGAGCGGAATCACGAGTGGCGTCCTGACGAGTTGCGCGATCACCGGCGTGTTGCCCACTGCGTCGCCGCGGAGGGCCACCTCCACCGTCATCGCGAGCGTGCCGTCGGCACCGACGCTCCCCTGCGACTTGACGACGAACTGACCCGCGTCCATCACGAGCCCTTCGTGCCAGAAGCGACGCTCGGCCAGCCGGATCCGCACCGGCTCCGGCCGCACCCGCAGGAGCACCGCCTTGTCGCCGAAGGCAAACCGGGGATCGACCGCCGATTGCAGCTTCACGAGCAGGTTCACCAGCGGCTGCGCCGACGGATGGGGCGTGACCTCGAACTGCTCGAGGATCACCTGGCCGGCGAGTTCGCCGGTGAGCGGCGCGGCGAGTGGCAGCCGCGCGCCCGCCAGATCGACGGTCGCGAAGCCTTCGGTCTGCGTCCGGGTGCCGAGCAGCGGCGAGAGCAGCTTCACGATCGAGTCGGCATGCGGCCCGCCGATGTTCACCCGCTCGATGATCCGCCCCGGAGGGACGACGAGTTCGCGAGGCACACCGATGAGCCGCAGCCACGGGCTACCGCGAACGCGGCCGCCCGCCACGCCGATATCGAACGGTCCCAAGGCAAGCTGGCCCTCGAAGAGCCGCACGGGCATCTCGCCGGCCGCAACCGCAAAGCCGGCCACGTCGGCCGCCTGCCAGGCGAGCGACGTATCGACCGCGAGGCTCCGGAAGCGATCGGCAAACTCGTCGGCCGGGTGGACGCTCGCCGTCACCGGCCGCGTGATCCGTGCCTGCCGTTCGATCGCATCGGGATCACGGCCGCGGGTTGCAGCCAGCCAGTCGGCGGGCAAGGGCACCACGTCGGCGCTGGCCGCCGCTGCGACGGCTGCCTGGGGCAGGCTGCCGAGCGGACCACGGAACGTGAACGGGCGGGCTCCCATGCCTGCGAGCCGCACCTGGCCGCGGGTCCAGGGCGAGGCCAGCCGCGAGAGCTGCTCCCAGTTCCAGTTCACCGTGCCATCGAGAGCGACGACCCGCCGCGTCGCCCACTCGTTCACGCTGCCGCGGGCTGCGGCCGTGAGCGTGGACGACTCGATCGCCACCCGCTCGACCATGACGGCATCGCCTGCGGCCCCGCGGGGCCGCATCACTTCCAGTGCGACTGCTGCCCGTGGTTCGCTCCAGATCTCACGCGGGCCGTCACCGCGGACGAGCGCCAGCTGGCTGCCCACCGCTTCGAGGAGCAGGTTGACACCCTGCTGCACCTCGGCGATCTCGAGCGTGCCCCAGGCCCGACCGGATGCAGATAGCTCAGCCAACGCCGCCGGCGGCAGCCACCGCGCGAGCCGGCCCACCTCGGCCTGCCATTGCACGCGGCCACGCACGCGATCGAGCACGGCAGCCATGCCGGAAGCCCCAATGCCGACCGGCGGCGGCAGCCATGACAGGCCCCCCGACCGCAGCGAGAGCGTCGCCGTGAGCACCTCCGCCGATGAGATGTCGATGCGACCCTGGGAGGGATCGACGAGTCCGGCGACGGTGGCCACGACCCGTGGCTCCGCAATCGTGTGCCCGCCGAGCCTCACGGAAACCTTTTCGATCTCGCCCCCGGCGCGGGTGATCTGCCAGGCGGCACCGCGGGCTGCAATGGCGGCCGAGGCCTCGATGCGACCTGCGAGCTCGAGGTCGACGCCAGCCGCCGGCAGCCAGCCGGCCGCTCGGGCATGCCAGCGGCCAAGATCGCCTGACAACGAGCAATCGGCGGCGATGCCGGTGGCGTCGGGGAGCGGCCGCACCCACGGGCCGACGCCCCTCGTCACCGCCGAGATCACGTCGACGATCACACCCCCGGTGAGCGTGGCCTCGAACCGATCGTCGGCCGCCGTGACGACCGTATGCGCTCCCTCGACGACGGCGGCGCCCGCGGCGAGCCGGCCGTCGGCCTCGACTTCGAGATCGACCTCCTTGTCACGCCAGGCGGGCCGGCCGGGCATCGCCCAGACGAAATCGCGGAGGCTGGCGGTGGCCTTCATCGTCGTGGGCTCGTCGCGACGGCCGCCGGCGATGTCGATCCGACCGCGGGACGTACCGGCGAGCTCGACGCCCTCGAGATCGAGCACGTCGTTCACGTCGGCCACGAGCCGGTCGAAGTCGAGCGTCCACTGCAGCGTCGCCGCCTCGGCCGTGCCCGCGGCCGAAAGCTCGAAGGCCCCCGACGTGATCCGGGCGTCTTCCACGGCGATCCGTGCGCCCCGGCCGCTGCTGCGGCGACCGCGGATCCAGCCGGTCAAGGGTTCGCTCCACCGCAGCGGCCGCTCGGCAGCCTCCGCGCCGGCCGTGCCCTGCACGGCGGCGAGGTTGCGGGCGGCGACCCGTGCCTCGAGCACGCGATCGGCGCCATCGCCGTGGGCAGCGGCCGCCAGTTCGAGTGTGCCCCCCGTGAGCCGCACGTCGGGCCGCACCGCGAGCCCTCCCGGCATGCCCTGCGCCACGGCGGCGAGATCGATGTCGGCCGCGATCGCGAAGTCTTCGCTGACGAGATCCTCGGCCCACTCCCACGACCCGCCCGTGGGGAGACGGATGGTGCCCGACGCCTCGCCACGAAACAGCGGTGACTTGGCAGTGAGCTTCCGCACGACGACCCGATCAGGCTCGAGAGTGAGATCGAGCGGCAGTTCACAGCGGGTGACGGAGACGAGTTCCGCGAGCGTGTCGGCGGCGCAGAGGGCGGCCTCGTCGAGCACGAGCGTGCCCGTCGCCCGGGCCGATGCCGGAGCGACCTGCACGTCGAGCCGCACATCGGCCAGGCCGTCGAGCACATGCCGCTTGGCAAACCTCGTGGCCAGCACGCTCGACACGCCCAATGGCAGCCGATGCGTGGCGACGGTCACCGTCCGACCGGTGCCGTCGTGCCCTGCCTCGGGTGACGACACCGACCAGCCGCCATCGCGGGCCAGCACCGCCGTCGCGCGGGCAGCGATCGTCGTGCGGTCGAGTCGGGCCGATGACTCCGGCGGCAGCGCGGGCGCCGTGGGTGGTGGTGCCACGACCGCAGTGTCCGTCGGCACCGCATGCCGCACGCGTCCGGCCACCGTCCAGCCCGCGAGCGTCGCATCGCGCTCGACCGTGCCCACCGCCATCACTTCCGACACCCGCCACGCGTCGTGCCGCTCCCGATCGACCAGCTCGACGGCGCCATCCACGATCTCGAGGTCGAAGCGGGGCGAGCCGACCCCCGGCCCCGCGGAAAAGCCGGCCAGCCAGGGCGCGAGAATGTCTTCGAGCGAACTGCCTCCAGCCCGTACCTCCACGAGTACCTCGGGGGCCACGAGTCGCACCGTGCCGAGGTCTCGGGGTGACACGGCGAGCAGGGCCAGCCCTCGATCGATCACCACCCTCGGCACGAGCGCCACCGCCGTGCCGGCCCGGTCTCGCAGCATCACGTCGCGAAACTCGATGCCTGCGATCCAGTTCCAGCGGGCCGAGCCACTCTCGATGCTGCCGTCGATGCCCGCGAAGACGGCCTGAAGCGGACGGTCGCGCAGCGACGTGAGCACGAGCACCGTCGGCGCGAGCCAGCCGCAGGCCCCGAGCACGGCCAGGGCCGCGAGGGAAAACACCGCCCACCGCCGCCGCGGGGCGGCATCGTGTCGGGAAAAACGCCTCGTCATGAGGCGGAGTATAGGAGTGCCCCCTCACTCCGGCGAAGGCGGGATTCGCCGGTGATGAACGGCCTCGAGGTCTGCGGGCGTATCGACATCCATGAATGACAGGCAATCAGGGTCGGCGGCCGCGACCTCAGCCTCCGTCACGACCGCGACATCCTCGGGTTCGGCCTGCCGCCGGTCATCGAGCAGGCCGCGCAGGTCGCGGCGACCCGCGGCGAGGTGCCGCTCGATCGGCCCGAGCAGGTCGGGGGACATCGCCGACACGAGCACCTGCGGATGCCCGTGCACGACGGGCACGACCCAACGGGCGGACGAGGCAGCCAGCCGGTCGAGCAGCAGTTGCACGACGGCGGGTGCGAGAAGCGGCACGTCGCATGACGCGACGAGGACGGCCTGTGGTGGCCGGCCGGCTGCCAGTGCATGGACGAGCCCGTCGCGGATTGCGGCCAGCGGCCCCGCGCCCGGCGTCGAGTCACGGACGATCTCAATCGGCACGGCGACCGGCGGCAGCGGCTGCCCCGGCGCGGCCACGACGATCACCCGACCGACGTTCGTCGCGAGTGTCGTCGTGACGGCATCCAGAAACGTGCGGCCCGAGAGGAGCAGGCCCGCCTTGCCCTCGGCACCGACGAGGCCGGCTCCCAGTCGCCGCGCGGCGCCCCCTGCGAGCACGATTGCGGTGTAGTCCGCACACTCCGTGTGCGGCCCCCGGTCCGAATGCCGTAGGCCCGGGCTATTCGCGAGTGGGCGAGCAACCCTCTGCACGGAATGCTGTGGTCGCTTGGTGTTCATGCCTCGCACCGCACACGGAGTGTGCGGACTACGGATGCCTGTGACGGGCCCACGAGCGTACCGCGCAACTGTCCCGGGCATGCGGCCCCTTCCGTGTCCGCCCAAGGTGCCAACGGCTTGTCCCGCGCATGTTGAGTCTCAAGGCTTCATCCAGAAGCGGCTCGTGGCCGCTCGGGCACAGCACACGAGGAGCACTTCATGGCAACCTCCGCGGCGGAACACATCGACGTCGAGCCGGTCTCGGCTGAGGCCGTGCGGTCGCTCATGGAGCCACACCAGCCGCCGTGTCTGTCGCTCCTCATGCCGACGCATCGCAACGTGCCCGACAATCGGGTCGACCGGCCGGCGTATCGGCACCTCGTCGAGGCACTCGAACTGGCGCTCTCGGTGTCGAAGCCGCGCGATGAGATCGAGCGACTGCTCGCCCCGTTTCGGCTCCTCGCCGATGACGTCGGCTTGTGGGAGCATACCCGCGACGGCCTGGCAGTCTTCGGCAGCGATGGCCGAGCCCGGGTGTTCCTGCTCCAGCGACCGGTGCTGCCGCTCGCGGTCGTCACCCGCCGGTTTCACACGATGCCGCTGGTGCGGGCCGTGATGGCATGCGACCGATTCAACGTGCTCGCCCTCACCAGTCGTTCGGCCCGCATCTACGAGGGCACGGCCTGGCATGATCCGCACGGCACCACGGCCGACGTGCTCGACCCGGTTCCGCTCGTGCCGCTCGCCGGCCGACCGCCGACGACGGAGCTCACGAGGGGCGACGTGATTGACGAAGAGGCCCTCGAGCCCCACCGTGTGCAGCACGGCATGGGACCAGCGGGCCTGGGCGCCGGCGGCGTGGTGCATGGTGGCTTCGGGGCGAAGCGGGACGACATCGATGCCGATACCGAGATCTTTCTGCGGCATGTGGATGACTGCGTCCGCGATCAGGTGAGCAGGCGGTCGGGCCTGCCCCTCGTGCTCGTGGCTGGAGCCCGCCTGGCCGCCGTGTTCCGGGGCCTCTCGAAGAACGGCCTCCTGATCGACGAGCCCGTCGCCAAGGATCCACACCTCATGGCCGACCGCGACCTTGCGGCCGAGGTGGCCGCGGTCTTCCGCCGAGCCCATATGGACCGGATCCGGCGCGAGGTGCGGGCCTTCGCGCAAGCCCGCGACCGGGGCCTTGCAGCGAGCGACCTGGCCGACATCGCCCGCGCGGCGGTGGCCGGCCAAGTGGCGACCCTGCTCATCGAAGCCGACCGGTTCGAGGCCGGCCGATTCGACCGCGAGACGGGGGCCGTGGAGTTTGACGGCGCGCCACCACCCGATCTCTCGCGGACCGGTGATCGGGCAGCCGTGCGGGCCGACGATCTGTTCGGCGCCGTGGCCGAGACCGTGCTCACTCACGGCGGTGACGTACTCGCCCTGGCCCGCAACGACATGCCCACCGAAACGGGCGTAGCCGCAATCTATCGCTACGCGTCACGCCGCCCGTAGTTCACATGCTCCGCATGTGGCCCACGGTTCGAACACCGCAGTCCCGTCTATTGGCATGCGGGTTCGCGAACCTTTACGCTGAAGTCATTCGGCTTGTGACCTTCGCACCCTCGGCCGCACACGGAGCGTGCGGACTACGGTGGCCGCCGGACTACAGCTTCGTCGTTCCCACACCACACGCATGACCACACCCGATCCATTTGCCGCCTGCCCCGATCGCCGCAGCACAGGCTCCGAGAAGTGGGACCGCTGGCGGGATCGCGACGTGCTGCCGCTCTGGGTGGCCGACATGGATTTCGCCGCACCCGAGGTGGTGCTCGACGCGATCCGGGCCCGGGTCGAGCACGGTGTCTTCGGCTACACCCACGATACGCCGGGCTTTGCATCGGCGCTCGCCGAACACCTGCAGCGGCTGCACGGCTGGCGGATCGATCCGGACTGTGTCGTGGGGACGCCGGGCGTCGTCACGGGGCTCGCACTCGCCGCTCGGCTGTTCGCCGCCCCTGACGACGGCATCATCACGTTCACGCCGGTCTCCCCGCCGTTCCTCACGCTGCCAGCCCGCGCCGGCCGCCGCTGCCTGCCCGTGCCGCTCGTGCAGGAGCCTGACCGCTGGACGATCGACTGGGGTGCGTTGGAGAACGCTGCCGCGCATGCGAAGCAGCTCTGGCTCTGCCATCCGCACAATCCGACTGGCACGGTCTTCTCGCGGGCCGATCTCCTGCGGATCGCCGATCTCGCCGAACGGCACGGTATCACGGTCGTGAGCGACGAGATCTGGTCGGATCTCGTGCTCGATGACGCGCTCGGTCACGTGCCGTTCGCCAGCCTCGACCATCCCGCCGCCCGGCAGGCGATCACACTCACGGCGCCATCGAAGACCTGGAACCTCGCCGGGCTGGCCTGCGCTGCGGCGATCCTCCCCACGCCGGCGATGAAAACCCGCTGGCGTCCAGCAGGAGGAGGCCTCGTGCCGATGGTCAATCCGCTCGGCTACGCTGCGGCCGAGGCGGCATGGCGGCATGGCGACGTCTGGCGGCGGCAGCTCATCCACCTGCTGCGGGGGCATCGCGATCTCGTGTCGGCCACAGTCGCAGGCATCCCCGGGCTCACCTGCGTGCCTGCCCAGGCCACGTATCTCTCGTGGATCGACTGCCGTGGGTCGGGCGTTGCCGATCCGCAGGCGGCCTGCGAGGCAGCGGGCCTCGGCCCCTCCGATGGCCGCGAGTTTGGCACGCCTGGGTTCATCCGGCTCAACAATGCCTGCCCGACCGACCGGCTCGAGGAGGCGCTCCGGCGGCTCACGCGGGCGTTCACCGCCTGACCCACTCGTGGTCGATGAATCGCCACGGCCGGCCCGGCGGCGGTGCGTCGCGAAGACACTCCGGCAGCCGTGACTCCGTCCAGCCGTCGAAGCAGATGCGGCGGGCGAACCGCAGGATCGAGAACGGCAGGCCGACCGCCGAGAAGAATGGCGGCGCGGCGGAAGGCCAGGGGCCACCATGCTGCATCGGCGGCGTGACCGCCAGGCCGGTGGGCATCCGGTTTTCGACAACGCGGCCGGCGCGGGCCACGAGCACGGCAGCGACCCTCGACCAGAGAGCATCGTCGCGGCCATCGCGGGCGGCGTAGAGGCTGGCGCCGAGCGAGCCGCGGGCGTGTGCCGCTGCACGCACGAGCTGGTCGACGTCGGCACAGCTCACGAGGAGCGTCGCATTGCCGAATGCCTCCACGAGCAAGGCCTCGGGCCGCGCGAGAAAACTCGCGGCATCGATCTCGAGCAGCGTCGGGGCGCGGCTGCACCAGGCGGCTGCGTTACGGCCACCACCAGCCACGAGCGGGCGGGCTCCGGCGGCAACGAGCTGCGCCAGCGATGCTTCCAGCCGCGTGCGGCCGCCTGCTGACAGCAGCGTCTGCGGCCCGATCGCTTTCATGCGGTCGGCCACGTGCGCAGCGAATGCCCGCCCCGCCTCATCGGCAACGAAGAACACGAGGGCGGGCTTCGTGCAGAACTGGCCGGCCGAGCCGGTCACGCTCTCGACGAGTTCGCCGCCGATCGCAGCGCCGCGTTCGGCGAGCGCTCCGGGCAGGATCACAACGGGATTGATGCTCCCCATCTCGACCCAGATCACGCGACCGGCGGCACTCGCAGCAGCGAACAGCGCCCGGCCCGCCTGCTCGCTGCCGGTGAATCCTGTGGCCCCGACCCGCGGGTCGGCCACGAGCCGGAGGCCGTCGGCGGGCGAGATGCCGTGGAGCAATTGCACCGTCGCAGGGGGCAGCCCCGCGTCCCGCATGGCTTCGACCGCGGCGTGGGCCGCGCGACACGACACGCCCGGGCAGCCGGGATGGGCCTTGGCGATCACGGGATTGCCGCCGGCGATCGCCGCGGCGAAGTCACCGCCGGTGAGGCCGCCATACGCGAGCGGGAAGTTGGCCGGGGGAAACACGACGACGGGCCCGAGGCCGAAGGCCGCCGAGCGGATGTTGCGGGCCGTGTCGAGCATCGGCATCCGCCAGGTGCCCTCGCGGGCCGCAGCGGCCGCCTGCCGCAGCTGATCGAGCATCCGCGGAAACTCGACGTCGCGGAGCCGTGGCGTCATGGCGAGCCCCGTCTCGGCATGGGCGATCGCCACGAGCGCATCTCGATCGGCCTCCAGCCGCGCGGCATAGGCGCCGAGGAACGCCCCTCGAGCCGCATCGGGCAGCCGCCCAAGCTCGGCCGCGGCAGCCGTCGCCGCCTCGAGCGCCGCATCGACATCGTCCCAGCCGCTCACCGGCCAGAGTTCGTCGCGGTCCCTTCCGGTCGTCGGATCGACGGCCCGAAACGTCTCGCTCGCTGACGCGGCCTGCCACACGCCGCCGACCAGGATTTCCTGCATCCGGTGATTCCCTTGCTGGGCTCCGCGGTCCATCGACGCCGCCGCCATCTTACGCGCCCCGTAGGCCTGTCACTCCGTGACGGGCTGCCTTTCCGGTGTGGGCCTGTCAGGCCATGGCAGGCTGGATATACCGGTCACGGCGTGACCGGGCTACCGTGTGCGTGCGAGACGCTAGAATCCTCCGCATGCGCCACGCCCCCATCGACTCCGGCCTCTTTATCGCCCATCGCCAGCGGCTCACGTCGCTGCTCCCCCCGCACAGCGTCGCGATCGTCCACGCGGCCGACGTGCTTCCGACCAATGGCGACGGCACGCTGGGGCTGCATCCGGCGAGCGACCTCTTCTGGCTCTCCGGGATCGAGCAGGAGGAGAGCGTGCTCGTGCTCGCACCGCAGGCCGTCGATCCGGCCCTGCGCGAGATTCTCTTCCTGCGGCAGCCCAACGAGCACCTCGCGACCTGGGAAGGCGAGAAGCTCACGAAGGAGAAGGCGACACGGATCTCCGGCGTGGAACGGGTCCGCTGGCTGTCCGAACTGCCGGGCGTGCTGCACGCGCTCATGTGCCAAAGCGAGCGGGTGTTTCTCAATGCCAACGAGCACGAACGGGCCGCGATCGAGGTCGAGCCCCGTGACCTGCGGCTCGCGCGGCAGCTGATGACGAAGTATCCGCTGCACCGCTTCGAGCGACTCGCGCCGCTGCTGCGGCGGCTCCGGGTGGTGAAGGACGAGGTGGAGATCGACCTGATCCGGCAGGCGATCGACATCACCGACGCCGGCCTGCGGCGGCTCGTGGCGGCCTTGAAGCCGGGCGTGACCGAGTATGAGCTCGAGGCGGAAATCGCCTGTGAATTTACGCGGCGGCGGGCCCGCATGGCCTACGAGCCGATCATCGGCGGCGGCCGGAACGCCTGTTGCCTCCACTACACGGACAACATCGCTGAATGTCGGGGCGGCGATCTCGTGCTCGTCGATGTCGGCGCGTCGTACGCCAACTACTGCGCCGACCTCACCCGCACCTACCCCGTGAGCGGTCGGTTCACGCCACGGCAGCGGGCCGTCTACGACGCGGTGCTGCGGGTCTTCAAATCGTCAGTGGCCCGGGCGACGGTAGGCACGACGCTCCGCGATTGGAAGCGGGCCGCCCAGGTCGAGATGGCCGAGGAACTGGTGCGGCTCGGCCTGATCACCGCCGAAGAGGCGGCAAAGGACACGCCCGAAGAGCCGGCCTGCCGGAAGTATTTCATGCATGGCCTCGGCCACTCGCTCGGCCTGGGTGTGCACGACGTCGCCCCCTTCGACGGCCCGCTCGAGCCCGGCTGGGTGATCACGGTCGAGCCCGGCATCTATATTCCCGACGAGGGCCTCGCCGTTCGCCTGGAAAATGACATCCTCATCACCCCCTCCGGTCCCGTCGATCTCTGCTCCCACGTCCCGATCGAGGCGGACGAGATCGAACGCCTCATGGCTTCTCGCGCATAATACGCCCTCACCCCACCGGAGCCCCGCCATGCGAATGCTCACCGCGATCCTTCTGACCGCCCTCTGCCTTTTCACACTGGAGACGACCGTGGCCCAAGACGTTCCCCATCCCGCCCTCCCCGCCGGCGCCGGCAAGGTCGATGCCGATGCCCCGAAGACCTTCACGAAGACCGCCTCGGGCCTGCAATACCGCGTGCTCAGGAAGGGCGCCGGCGCGAATCCCAAAGCCAGCAACACCGTGAAGGTGAACTACCACGGCTGGCTCGACAGCGGGAAGGTGTTTGACAGCTCCTACGAGCGCCGCGAGCCGATCGAGTTTGGACTCAATCAAGTGATCCCGGGCTGGACCGAAGGGATGCAACTGGTGGGCACGGGCGGGATGATCGAGCTCGTGATCCCCAGCGACTTGGGCTACGGCCCCCGCGGCACCCCGGGTGGCCCGATCCCCCCCAACGCCACGCTCCACTTCCTCGTCGAGCTGATCGACGTGAAGTGAGGATCAACGGCGCAGCGCCTCGGCGACGGCCGTGTGATCGTCGGTCCACGGCCGGCCCGAGGGCTCTTCGGCGCAGGGCTGCCACCGCCAGCGGTCGCTCGTCGGGGCGGCATAGATCGCCTTGATCGCGTCGAGCGATCGGCTGAGGACCATCCACTCCGACGGTGTGCGGGCGAACTCACCGGGCACATCGCCATCGAGGCCGCGGAGGGCCATCCAGCCACCGTCGGCCGCGAGCCGTTCGACGACCGGCACGAAGTCGAGGTATTTGTTCGACACGTGCAGGGCCACGACGCCGTCGGAGGCGAGCACACGGCCATAGAGGGCGAACGCCTCGCGGGTGAGGAGGTGCGTGGGCACGGAGTCACCCGTGAAGGCATCGACGACGAGCAGATCGAGCGACGCATCGGGCTCGCGGGTGAGGGCCAGCCGCGCATCATCCACCACCACACGGACGTCACCGCGGCACTCGGCGAGAAAGGTAAACCAGTCCGGGTTGTGGGCAATCCGCACCACCTCGGGGTCGATCTCGAAGAACACGAACTCCTGCCCGGGTTCCGCATAGGCCGCCACGGTGCCGATGCCCAGACCGGCCACGCCGACGCGGCCGATCGGCCGCACCTGCTCGAGACCGCGAAACACGCTGCCCAGCGGCCCCGCCTCTGCATAGTAGGACAGCGGAATCCGTCGCCGCTCTGGATCGTCGGACACGAGTTGCACGCCGTGCGTGATCCCCCCGTGCACAAGCGTGCGTGACGGCCCATTCGCGGCGTCACACACCCGCAGTACGCCGAAGAACGTACGACTGCGGTGGATCACCTGCTGAAACGTCTCGCCCATGAAGAAGGTGACGAGAAAAATGGCCGCGACGACGAGCCCCCGCTCAGTCCGCCGGAGCACGACCAGCGCCACGCCCAAGAGGACGGCGAGCGCGGCCAGCCACGCCCAGCGGGGCGCCGCCAGCCACGGCGCCAGCACCGCCAGCGCCGACGCGACGACGGCCGGACCGGCGAGGATCAGCCAGCGGTGCGGCCGCGGAGTGGCGTCGGCGACGGCCGGTAGCAGGGTCACCGCCAGGGCGATCGCGAGCGGAAACTCATGGTGGGCATCGAATACGGCCGGCGCGACCACGGCGTTGAACAGACCGCCACACGCTCCACCGGCCGCCATCGCGAGATACATGCTCGACAGCTGATCGGCCGGTGGACGCTCGTCGACGAGCACGCCATGCAGACCGATGCAGACCACGAAGTAGGCTGCCAGGTGGGCGACCAGGACCGGCCAGGTGGGCTGTTCGACGTTGCCTGCCAGCAGCCAGGCGGCGATCCCCACGGCCGCCATCACCGCCGGTTGTTCGAGATGGCGCAGCCTTCGGCCGCCGGGGGAAAACACGACGACGAAGCTTGCCAGATAAACGGCCAGCGGCACGACCCACAACAGCGGGATCGGGGCGACCTCCACCGTGGCATACGTCGTCAGCCCGGAAAGCCACGATGCGGGCACTGCGGCCAGCGCCGCCCAGCGCAGCCATGTCGGCCACCCGATGGGCGTGGACGAGGCGAGTGGGGCAGTCGCCACCGCATCGCGCGACCGCGATGCCGCGAACCAGCCGCAGGCGACTGTGAGCAGGGCCACCACGGCGTAGAGACGGGCCGCCAGTTCGGCCTGGCTGGCGAGTCCCGCGACCGGCTCGATGACGAGCGGATAGGCGATCAGGGCCGCAAAACTCCCGGCATTGCCCGCAGCGTAGAGGCCATAGGCACGATCCGCCCCGGCCTCTCTGGCCGCGGTCGCCTGGCCCCAGCGGCTCAGCCAGTGCCCAAACAGCGGCGCGAGCGTGGCCACGGCGAAGAATGCCGGACCGATGCTCACCGCCAGCATCAAGAGCACGATGAGCGGCACGGGAAGCTGTCCCTGCATGCCCTCGGTCAGTGCGGCCCCGAGCCCCAGCGGCGCCACCATCGCGGCGGCCGCGAACAGCATCGCCTGCAGGCCGACCTGGCTCCCGGGCGACCAGCGGCGGATGAGCCGATCGGCGTGGCAATAGGCCGCCACGAGCGCCACCTGGAAAAAGGCCAGGCAGGTGATCCACACGCCCGGCGCGCCACCGAACCGCGGCAGGAGCTGCTTGCCGGCGAACAGCTCGATCAGAAACAGGCAGCCCGACGCCGTGAAGGCGGCGATGACCGAGAGCACCGAGAAGAGACGTTCGGATTGCAGAGGTGTCATG
>JAPOJV010000004.1 GCA_029978085.1 bacterium | reverse complement strand
TGCTACCGTAGATCGGAAGATGCCGGTAGTAGACCTCGAGGATCATGGTGGCCAGCGACGTGCAGTATAACCGTCCGGCACGATGATCCTCCTCGAACTGCCAGCTTCCCGCTTCATGGCCCTGTGTGGCCTGCGTCGCTATGAGCAGATCTCGCATTTTGGGGTTCCAGGCCCGCCAGGCATCGCCCCCGTAATGATGGACGACCTGGGTGGCGTAGTAGTTGTAGTACGGCGTGGTCGTGCTCGGGCCGTCCGCCATGATGCGTTCGATCGTCTGTCGGATGGCGGGATGGTCTTTCTTCCATCCAAGGTACATGCGGCACAGGATGCCGGCATTGCTGAGGCCGCGGGCTGACACGCTGGTCGGATTCTGGAAGTCGTTGCCGCGGAAATCGCCATTCACCCGTTCGGTGTTGTACCGGTACTGCACCCGACCAGAGAGCTGATATTCCATCGAATCGATGAATTCGCCTGCCCTCCGGACAACATCCGGGTTTACCACGAGCCCCGCCGTATGACCGCTCTTGAGGGCCATGACGTGAAACGCCGTGGATGACATGCCCCCGGGCTGACGAGGCTCGTATTGCCAGCCTCCGCCGACAGGATCCTGGGCTCCTTCGATGAACTCGATCGCCAACTGGGCGGGTCGCCGGAGCCGTTCGTCCTTGCTCATCGCGTAGGCTTCGCAGAGAGCAATCGTCGCCAGCGCCTGCGGATACCCTCCCCTGCCGCCGGCCGCGTAGGCGCGGCCGCTGCCAGCGATCACGCGGCTTGCGAGAAACGCGAGGCCGGCATCGATCTGTTTCTGATATGGCCCTTCGGTGTGGGTGTAGCCGCGTCCCAGAAACGGGAGCAGTGCCAGCGCCGTCACTCCGGCCGCATCGCAAAACGACAATTCCCCGGGGTTGCCGCACTGTCCCTTGCAGGAGGGGCAGGCCTTAAACTCGGCGGTCCAACTCCCTTCGGGGAGCTGGTGCGCAGCCATCCACGCGAGGGCCGCATCGACGGCCCGCTCACTTTGAGGCGATCCTCCGCCGGCCCGAACGAGTTGGCTGCGCTTCGCCCCGGAACGCCCGCCGAGGCCTCCTGACTTTCCGGTCACTGCTCCGACGGATGCGAGCAGGTCGCTTGGAGGCACGGTTTCGTGACTGAAATCCGTGAGCTCGACCGCCAACGGAGCCGCGTCCAGATCGGCAGCAGATATCACGACGGGCACGTCCGGCGTGACCACGGCGTCGGGCACTGCGATCGCGGCGTCCACCGGGTCGGCTGTCTGTTGGGGCTGGTCTGGCAGGGTCTCGATCGCCAGGTCTTCGACTTCTTCAATGGCGTCGGTCGGAGTGGATACGATGATGCGTGGCTGCTCTTTCTCCGGTTCCCTTTGGATGGCGAGCGCCATGATTAGCAGCGCGATCACATGCACAAGCGTGCTGACACCCATGGCCGCGGTGGTGTCGCGAACAGATGTGACGGCCGATCGCGGTGAAGCCGCAGCCGCGTCCGAGTGCATCCTCACCGTCGCGGTTGTTGCTGCCTTGGCCGCTGTCAGGGCGGGCTTCGACGGCGCGGTTCCGCGGTTCGCTGATCGCCGGCGTGATGCAACGCCGCCTGCGTCGTCGCCTGTCGGAAGGCCCACATTCTTATGGAGCGATGAGTCACTTCCACTCGCCATGAGTACGCACCTCCGATGACTTATGCACTCCCATGCCCGCCGACACGACGGAGGCTGGGTGCCGAGGGATGAAGCCTGCGATTGGCAGAAAGCGGGTGAACGCCTTGATCGACCGCGACGGACCGTCCACGCGGCGAGTTCGTCGGGTGACGCTCGAAAGGCGTGGCGTGAGCCGAAACGGGGGAATGGCTTGTAGCTGTCATGTCACCTGAATTAAGGTACCATATTGCGGCGACATTTCAGGTCCAGGATGCATTCACTCTCCGGAGCTCCCCGTTATGCGGTTCCTCTTCTGCTCGCTCGTGGCTGCCTGTTCGCTCCTCGGGCTGTTCGGTCGCTCTGCCGCCGCCGCCGGCGACATCGACTGGAAGCCGCTCATGACCGTCGCCGAGCGAAAGCGGGATGCCGAAGGCAGCCTCATGCCACTGCAGTCGTACGACGAGACGATCCGCCGCGGCATGACGTTTCTCCTCGACGACCACCTGAAGTGGTTCAAGGGCCCGCCCGAGAGTCTGATCGACGAGCAGGGCGTCACCCAGATGCCGTGGGTCTACTACTCGAACCTCCAGCACGACGGCGCGCCCTTCACCGGATCAGTGGACAGGTTCGTGTCGTACCCGGCGTTTCACCATGCGCTCCTCATCCGCACGTTCATCCGCTACGCGAAATACGCCGGCGACACACGGTCGCTCGAGCAAGCCGTGAAACTCGCCGACTGGGACATCGCCCATTCCACGCCGGCCGACTGGCCCTATGCGCGGCTCCCCTGGAGCACGTTCGAGGCCAAGAAGCCGGGCGGTTTCCGCGACAAGACGGGCCTCATGCCCGACAAGGCCGCGATCATGGCGTTGGCCTACCTCGACCTCCACGAGGCGACGGGCGAGAAGCGGTTTCGCGAGGCGGCCGACGCGATCGCGGCGACACTCGCCGCCCGGCAGCGGCCTGACGGCACCTGGCCCTTCCGCGTCGACCCCCAGACGGAGCAGGTGATCGAGGAATACACGAGCAGCGTGATCTATGCCGTGATGCTGTTCGAGCGGCTCGACGCGCTCTCGGGCCAGACGACCTATCGGGCCGCCCGCGACAAGACCTGGCACTGGCTCGTGAACGGGCCGATCAAGACGAAGGAGTTCCGCGGGTTCTACGAGGACATCCGGGAGAGCCCGGAAGGCCGCACCAATTACGACTGCCTCGACACGATCCGCTATCTCGTCGCCCATCGCACGCCGGAGAACGGCTATCTCGACATGGCCAAGGACCTCGAGGCGTGGGTTGAAAAGGTCTTCCTGGACAAGATCCCGGCCTTCGAGCCGGCCGAAGGCATCCGCGAGCAGTTGCAGTGCAACGTCGTGATGGGCATCCACAGCCTCAACTGGGCGGCGATGCTGCTCGACCTCGCGAAGGCCACGGGGGACGAGTCACTGCGGAAGCGGGCGATCCAGACCGCCAACTACGTGACCTACTACCTCCAACCCGACGACCGGATCGTGGTGGGTTTTGAATACAAGCAGTGGTGGTACAGCTGCCACGTGGGCGTGATTCTGTACCTGCTCGACTTCGCCGAGAGCGGCCCGGTGAAAGAGGCGGGGTCGTGAACGAGGGCACGATCTACCCAGTGCAGAAAGGGCGGGCGAGATACCGACCCGCTTTTTCTCACCACAATACGTCCGTGCGAAACTGTTTGAACGCTGGATCTCGCGTCACGAGTTTCATGCCTTCCAGCGAACTTTGGGCGGCCAGCATCCGATCGAACGGATCTCGGTGGGAGACCGCGTAGCTGCCTGCCTTGAGTGCATGGCAGGCCTCGACCGGCAGGAGCGCAAATCCGTCGGCTGCGACCAACTCAGTAAATCGCTCAAAGGCTCCGGCCGCCTTGTCGAGTTTGCCGAGACGGTGTTTTGTTGCAATCTCCCATGCGGTAGCCGCACTGACACAAATCACGTTTGACTCGTCGGCGATCGCCGACCGGGCCGCATCAGAAAGCGATCGATCATCGGTCACCCACCAGAGAAAAGCGTGCGTGTCGAGCAGAAGTCTCACGCATTCCCCTCCCAGGCAGCCAATTCCTCGTCGGGGAGGGGCTCGAAGAACTCCTCGGTGATCTGCCCTCGGAGGCGGCCGGGTTGACGTTGCCCCTTGCCTGGTGCCAAAGGCACCAGTCGCGCGTACGGCTTGCCGGCCTTGGCGACGATGATCTCTTGGCCAGCGTGAGCCTGCTCCAGCAGGCGAGAAAAGTGAGTTTTGGCTTCGTGGACGTTCACGATCACGCTCATGGAGTGGGTTCGCTCGTCAAAAAGGGAATCGGCAGCAGACGCAACAACTAAGTCGCTGGACTAAGTCCGCTTCTGATCGTAGTCGTTCGAACGGTCAGTCGCAAGCGATTGCTTCCTCATTCAGAGCCCGAACGCCTCGGGCCTCCAGAGCCCCAGCCGTGTTCCCTTGCTTTTCTCCGCGGTCGCTCAGCCGGCGCCGTTCGTCTTCTCGCGGATGGTGGCGACGTGCTCGGGGATCTCGAGCCGGGCCCAGCCGATGTGCTCCTCCATCGCCCGCCGGGCCGCGGCGGGATCGCGGTGGCGGATCGCCTCGAAGATCGTGCGGTGGAGCCGTTCGGTCTCCCGCACGATGCTGGCGAACCAGGCGGCGCTGCCGTGCTCCAGATCCCAGGCGAAGGTCAGGGCGAGGATCTGGGCGTTGGAGAGCAGCTTGGCGAGCAATGCGTTTCCGGACGCCTCGAGCACAACCGAGTGAAACTCCCAGTCGAGCCGGCAGAACTCGGCCCGGTGCTCGAGCGTGGAAAACCACTCGGCCTTGTCGGGCTTGCCGGCGATCGCCTTCATCGCGTCGCAGATCCGCCGCATCCGGGTCACGTGAGTTGCGGTGGCGAAGGATGCGGCCCGCTCGGCCGCGAAGGGCTCGTTCACCATCCGCAGTTCGTAGATCTGAGCGAGCTCGCGGTCGCTGATCTCACGAAGGTAGATGCCGGAGCTGGGCCGGTGCTCGATCAGCCCCTCGGCCTCGAGTTGCAACAGGGCATCGCGGACGGGGCTGCGGCCGATCCCGAGGTCGCGGGAGAGGGTGCGGTGCGAGAGCCGGCGATGGGTGGTCACCTTGCCGTCGAGGATCATCTGCCGCAGCGCCTGGTATGCCTGCGCCGTCAGATCGAGGGGGCGGTCGGAGCGGGCGGGGGCGGCCACGGGAACCTTGCTGGGGAAACGTCGGGAACCGGTTCGGCCGGATTTTTGTGGGAGATGAACCACGGAATTCTACCTCAACGTGCCGTCAGGTGCGACGCCAGCGGGCCGACCGAGCGGAATGGCGGCGCTGGCGTACGTGTTGCCCTTCTCAGCCGCCGGAACCGGCTTCGGGTGGCTGACCAGGAAATTGTTCTCATCGACGAGGTTGATGTAGGCGTGGGTGGCCTCCGGGGGAAGGGTGGCTTTGACCATGCCGTTGTCGATCTCGCCGACCGCGCGGAACCACTCCTCGGCGTGTTCGCCGCCGTGAATCGCGTAGATCACATCCGCGCGGACGACGCGGGCGCCGTGTTCCTGGAAGGTCGCCGTCACCGTGTGGCCGTCCACCTTGTGCTCCGTGACGGAGGGCACGTTCTCTTTGTTGGGCAGCGGGAACTTGCAGTCAGAATTCAAGTAGGGAAGGCTGGCCTGCATCTCGGCGAGGATTTCGGTGAGGCGGGCATCCAGCGCGGCGGCCTGTTCCGGAAGTTCCGCGGCGAGGTTCTTCGCCTCCTCAAAATCCAGGCGCACCGCCTTGCCGTTTTTCGTTTCGATCAGCCTGTAGAGTTCGAGAGGCGGCACTTTCCCCGCTTGGGTGTCGTAGTTGCGGATGAGCTTGAAATCCCCCGTGCGGATCGTGCTTTGGAAGGATGTGGCACCAGCATGCGGGTAATGCCACACCATCTCCGTGCGCGGCGTGCCGTGTTGATCCAGCACGAGCGAGGGATCATCCACCGCCCCGGTGAGCAGCGGAAGGAGATCGGCACCGTCGAGATGTTTCCCCTCCGGCTTCGCGATGCCGCACATCGAGAGAATCGTGGGATACAAATCGAGGCCGTTGACCATGACATCGCTCTCTTTGCCGGCAGGAATGCCCGGACCGGCGACGAGGAACGGCACGCGCACACCACCTTCCTTGGCTGACATTTTGCCTTTGTCGAGCGGGGCGTTGTCGGTGATCACCTCCTTGCCCGACCCCTCCATGCCGCCATTGTCGGAGGTGAAGAAAATGCAGGTGTTGTCGATCAGCTTGTGGCCCGGATTGCGCGGGTCGTCGGTTGTTTCGAGGAACTCGACGAGTTGGCCGACGTAGTGGTCGAGGGTTTCCACCATGGCGCAGTAGTAGGGGTTTTTCTGCCCCTCCAGCGTCCACTCCCCCGGATCGGACGGAAAAGCCACGCCGAGCTTCTCGCAGTATTTTTCCAGGAGCGGCTTGCTGCGGGAATGGATCGGGGTGTGGACGAGCCAGGTGGCGTAGTAGAGAAAAAACGGTTTGTCCTTGTTGGCCTCCATGAACTCCAGCGAGGCGGCGGTCACGGGGTCGGTGGGGAAGCCCTCGGCATCGAGGCGGTAGGGATCGCTCGGCTGATCGGTGGCGAAGTCTTTGATGCGGTTCTCCATGCCCGATTGCACTCCCCGGACATCGAAACCACTCCGATGCGATGTGAATTCGAATCCTTGATCCAGCGGGCCCGGAAACGCAAAGTGATCCTTTGCCATGTGCCATTTTCCGGTGTGCCCGGTGGCGTAGCCGTGCTGGCGAAGAACCTTGGCGAGCGTGAGTTCGTTTTCCGGCATGCGGCCGCTATACCAGGGCGTGACCAATCGCGCGTTGACCGGCGCCACTGGCGGATCGCCCCCCACGACGTGTGTTTTTTGGGCGCGGGCGGGGTGGTTCCCGCTCATGATCGCACAACGGCTCGGAGCGCAGGTCGGTGCTGGGGAGTAGCCGTTGCGAAACAACACCCCGCGTGCCGCCAGCGCGTCGATGTGCGGCGTTTCCATCGGGCACGGCACGTCGATGTCATAGCACCCCACGTCCTGCCATCCGAGATCGTCAACAAGTATCAGCACGATGTTCGGAGCGGGAACAGCGTGGGCAGGGATGGCAAGAGCGATGGAGAGGGCAAGAAGGGTGCGTGTGATCATTGGTCATGTGCCGGGTGTCGCCGGAAAGAACACCTTACTGCGAGCCGCAATGACCGACGTAGCCACATTGACAATGACCACTTTGATGACTATAGTCATTTTGTTGGTCAGCAACGAGCCATGGTGCTGAGATGCACACTATTCAAGCATCCGAATTCAAGGCGAAATGCCTGGCGCTGATGGACGACGTCGCCGCGACCGGGGAAGTCTTGGTCGTCACCAAGAATGGAAGGCCCATCGCGGAACTGCGGCCGTATTCCGGCGGTAAGGTCGACTCGCCATTCGGTCTGCATCGGGATCTTCGCGTCATCGGCGATATCGTGGCGCCGATTGCCACAGATGACTGGAAGGCTCTCGAGTGATTGTGCTCGATACCCACGCGTTGCTGTGGATGGATCGCAACGACCAGACGCTTGGGCCACAGACCCGCGACTTGATCGAGAACACATGGCGTTCCGACGTCGTCGCCGTCAGTGCAATCAGCTTCTGGGAAACTGCCCTGCTGGCAGACCGTGGCCGCATCGTCCTGCCCGTGCCGGCGGAGGCGTGGCGCCTTGATCTGCTGCAGGCGGGGCTGCGCGAGATCGCCGTAGACGGCCGCGTCGCACTGCTTGCAACCCGCCTGGAGGGACTGCATCGCGATCCTGCCGATCGCTTCATCGTAGCAACTTCCCTCCAGCTTGGTGCGCCCCTGGTGACCGCAGACAGACAAATCCTGGAGTGGGATGGAGCCCTGCCGCGACAGGACGCCACCGCCTAAAGCCTAGGCCGGCCAGCTATTCGACCGCCACGCGGGCAAATCGCCGGCGATGCCGCCATACCCGCAGCCGCTCCTTGAGCTGGAGTCGCTCGGCGAGCGTGGGCCGCCGGCGATCGAACGTGGCGATGGCGGCGTTGATGGCGGCGATCAGCCGCTCGTGACCACCGGCCCGCACGGCAGCCGCTCGGAGCACGATGCGGTCGTTGCGGACGCTGGTGTCGGCAACGTGCAGCGCGCGGTCGTCGAACGGTGGAACCTCGGCGGGAAACGACGGCAGATGGCGGCATCCCCCGAGCACATCGAGACAGATCCGCGTGAGCATGCACTTCTCGCACGTCCCACAGTTTGGTCCGCCGTGGTAGCAGACCCGAAGATGCTCGAGCAGCGCCGGCTCCTCCAGCACACGGGCGATCTTCTCCGGCCGACTGACGAGCCCGTCGAGCAGGATCGGAGCGGCCGCGGTGCCGAGCTGGGGATCGAGCCCCGGGTGTGAGCCCCAGGGGAGGTCCCACATCGTCGCCTCGTCGGCCGACGCGGCCACGCGCATCGTCGCAAAGCGATCGGCGAGGAGATGCCGCAGCCCCGCCAGCATCGAGCCGTGGTACTCGATCCACCCAAGATATGGATGCATGCGGGCCGGCAGATCGGTCTCGAGCACGATCGGCTCGAGGCGGTAGGCCTCCGCGACCTGCCGCACGTTCTTCGCAAGCCATGCGGCCCGCTCGCGATCGGCCAGGTCGACATCGCAGCCGATCACGGTGACCAGGCCATCGAGCTGATCGCGATTCGTGGCCAGCGAATAGGAGGAATCGACTCCCGCGGAGAAGAAGACGCCGTGACCGCGGGCCGCTGGGTACGTCGAGGCGATGGCCTCTGCAGTCACCTCCACGGGGCTGCAGCCCGGCGTCCAGCCCGCCACCGTCCGCTGCACGGCAGCAGATGACGCGAGCAGCCCCCTGTCGACAGGGGCGTCGATCCGCAGCCGGCATCCCAGTTCGATCGCCGGCAGGAGGCCGAAGCAGAGCAAGGCATCGCCGCTCGCGCGCAAGGCGGGCCCCGACGAGCGGACGAAGCTCCGCAGCCATGGGTGGCCGTCTCGCGTCATCAGGATCCGCACGACCCGCGGGTCGGCGGATGGCTCGAAGCCGATGCCGATCTCGTAGCTCATGATGGCACCGCATGGTTCCGACGCCGTAGGGCAACGATCGCTTCGCGCTGCCCGCGCAGGCGGTCGCGAAGGCTGCGGCGGAGCAGGCAGACACGGGCATCGGCGAGGTCGAGTTCGAGCGTGCGAAACCCGACAGATGCCGGCCTGCCGGTCGGCCGGCCGATCACGCCCGCGATGCCGCTCACCCGATAGACGGAGCGTCGCGTGGTGCCCGCCGCTGGCCGACAGACAAGCCGGCCCGTGGGGCCGAGCGCGGCCACGAGCCGCTCGGCGTGGGCGAGCGTCGTCGAGGGGCCGATGTCGAGTTCACCGGGTACCGGCCGGCGGTAGCATGCGAGCGATTCGTCCTGCGGCGTGGCAGCCAACGAGCCGTCGAGGTAGGTGATCGCGGACGACGCCATGAGGTCCGCCGCCGCATCGGCAAGCGCGGCGTCCCACTCCGCGTAGCCGCCGACCTTCGGATACGGCACCCGCCTCTCGTCGACGATGGGCCCCTCGTCGACGCCCTCGGTGAGCACATGCAGGCACACGCCGCCGGCATCGTGGCTACAGCCCTCGGCGAGCATGGCGAGCCGCGGACAGGGACCACGGTAGCGAGGCAGGAGCGCCGGGTGCACATTGAGCGCCCGGCCGGCGAAGTGATCGAGCAGCCCGCCGGGAATGATCTGCAGACCGAAGAGATTGAGGAGCACGTCGGCAGACTGCGATTCGGCGCGTGCCGCCGCCTCCGGCCAGGCTCGTAGCGGGCTGCACCGGTGCACGCGGATCCCGCGCCGCCGGATGATCTGCCGGACGCTGAACCGCGGAAACGCGAGGGCCAGTGGCTGGCGGATCGGCCGGTCCAGCGACGACCGCGGCGGACACCAGACCTCGGCCACCTCGTGGCCGGCCTCGAGCCAGGCGTCGAGGGCCCGCGCGGCGATCCACGTCTCTTCGGCAAGAACGATCGCTCGGTGTGGCATGGCTCTAGGCGACAAGCGGCACCATCGTCACAGCGGCTCGTGGATTTCCAAGGGCAGCGTCAGCGTCGCTGTCGCCCCGGAGATCGCGTCGGTGGCAGTGGCCCGGATCGTGGCTTTCGTGACCCGCGGGCAGGGCACCGCCACGACGAACGTGACGACCTCGTTGTCGCGGACCACCGCCCGATCGGCAGTGGCCAGGGCCGCCGTGCTCGGCGCATCGAGCATCGGCTTCCCTGCTTCGTCGAGCAGCTGCACCTCCAGCGCCGTGTCGATCCGGTCCCGCGAGCGATCGAAGCCGATGAAACGCACTTCCAGGAAGAGCCTGTCGCCGACCCGCGCGAACGCTGCAGACGGCACCTTCGCATCGGCGTCGCGATAGAGCCCGGCGGCGACGAGCGCCGGCTCCGGCGGCAGCCGCGTGATCGGCTGCTCCCAGACCGTCCGCTCCCCGCTGCGGACGTCGTGCAGCGACACGCGGAGCCGGTAGTCCCCTTCTCTCACCGGCAGCTGCTGGAGGATGTCGAGGGGCACGATGGGGTCGATGATCACACCGCGCAGCCGATACGGCTCCTTCGCCACGATCTCTCCGTCGGCTGCGACGACTTCCGTCGTGGCCTCGAGATCGAAGTGCCCTTCGTCGTCGGTGGATACACCCACCAGCGAGAGTCGCGCCGTCAAAACGTCGTACGGCAGGAACCGCCAGTTCGGCCGCGCTGGCCCCAGCTTGCCGTAGCGCGGTTCCGCCACCGTGACCGCGAGCGGCCCCAGCTTTCGCGGCGGAACCGTGCGGACGCTGAACGAGTCGAGGAACCGCTCGATCAGCGGCTGCTGCGTCCGCAGCCGCTCGGTCCTGCCGACGACGCCGACGGTGTAGAGCCGCTGCCCGACCTTGTACACGTGATAGATGCGGCGACCGCCTCCGTCGTCGAGCACGAGTTCGATCCCCGGACTGCCGCCGATCGTGCGGGCTGCCTCCGTGATCACCGTCTTGCCGGCCGCCAGCCCGTCCCGCAACCGATGGAGAAGGATGTCTGCCTCGCCCGCCTTGCGGATCGCCTCGGGGGCGAGATCGGCCCAGTCGACGAGATAGGTCACGCCATTCACATCCGCCCGCGCGCGATGATGCCCGCCGGACCGACCTGTGGCTTCCTCGCGGGGAGCAGCCGGAAACGCGATGCGAAACCGCCCCTCTTCCGACAGGAACCGATCGTCGGCCGACGCGGACATCGGCTGGCCAATCGCCCACGCCGCCATGACCACGGCAACACTTCCCATCAGCCCAGCGTGCCGATGCTCGCGCTGAGCATGGGCAATCACGTTACGATGGCTCATCGTTCACCTCGTCAGGATGCCCCCATGCAAGATACCCGAACAAACCCCTTGCTCGCACCCTGGTCCGGACTGCACGGTGGCCTGCCGCCGTTTGGTCGGGTGGCCGTCACGGACTTCGAGCCCGCGCTCGAGGCCGGCATGGCGGACCAGTTGGCCCGCATCGACGCCATCGTCGCAAACCCTACGCCCCCCAGCTTCGCCAACACATCTGCCGAGTTGGAGCGGGCGGGCCGACTGCTCGAGCGGGTGCGGGCGGTCTACGAGGTGTTCAGCGGCGGGCTCAACGACGACGCCATGCAGGAGGTCGAGCGACGGATGGCGCCCCGGCTCGCGGCCTTCGCTGACCGAATCGTCCAGAACGAGAAACTTTTCGCCCGCGTCGCCGCCGTCTACGAAACCCGCAGGCAGGCCGGCCTCACGCCTGAGCAGCAGCGGCTCGCCTGGCTGCACTACACCGATCTCGTGCGGGCCGGAGCCGCGCTCGACGCCACAGCCAAGCAACGGCTCGCGGCGATCAACGAAGAGCTCGCGAGCCTCTACACGGCATTCGCTCAGAACGTGCTCAAGGACGAAGAGACGCGGGCAGTCGTGCTCGAAAGCGAGGCCGATCTCGCCGGCTGCCCGGATGCCTTCCGCGAGGCCGCGGCGGCGGCGGCCCGACAGCGGGGCGTCGAGGGCTGGGCGATCACCAACACTCGCTCGAGCGTCGAACCCTTTTTGACGTACGCCGACCGCCGCGACCTGCGAGAGAAGGTCTGGCGGATGTTCGTGGACCGCGGGGCCACCGGTGGCCCGACCGACAACCATGCCGTGATCGCTCGCATCCTCGCACTGCGGGCCGAGCGGGCCCGCCTCCTCGGCTTCGCCACGCACGCCCATTGGCGACTCCAGGACTCGATGGCCACGACGCCCGAGCGGGCGGTGGAACTGATGCAGGCCGTATGGCAGCCGGCCGTGGCGCGGGTGGCGGCGGAGGTGGCCGACATGCAGGCGGTCGCCGATCGCGAGGCCGCGGGTATTCGCATCGAGCCCTGGGACTACCGCTATTACGCCGAGAAGGTCCGCAAGGCGACGTACGACCTCGACGAGGCGGAGATCACGCCCTACCTCCAGCTGGAGCAGCTGCGCGAGGGCATGTTCGTCACTGCCGAGCGACTCTTTGGCCTACGATTCAAGCCGGCCGATCCGGAGCGGGTGCCGGTCTACCACCCCGACGTCAGGGCCTGGGAAGTGCACGACTCGGCCGACCGGCTCATCGGCCTTTTCCTGCTCGACCCGTTCGCCCGCACGGGCAAACGGTCGGGCGCCTGGATGGCAGCGCCGCGGGGCCAGGAGCGATTCGACGGCGACGTGCCGGCGATCGTCACCAACAACTGCAACTTCACGAAGCCGGCTGCGGGTGAGCCGGCGCTCCTGAGCTGGGACGACGCGACGACGCTGTTTCACGAATTCGGCCATGCCCTCCACGGGCTCTGCTCGCGGGTGAACTACCCCTCGCTCTCAGGCACGAACGTAGCCCGGGATTACGTCGAGTTCCCCTCGCAGATCCTCGAGCACTGGCTCTCCACGCCGGAGGTGCTCGACAGCTTCGCGATTCACCACGCCACGGGCTGCCCGATGCCCCGCCCGCTCGTGGCGAAGCTCGAACGCGCGCGGCGGTTCAACGAGGGCTTCCGCACGGTCGAGTTCCTCGCCAGCGCCTGGATCGACATGCAGCTCCACCTGGCCGGCGATCGTCCGATCGACCCGGTCTCCTTCGAACGCGACACACTCGCCACCCTCGGGATGCCCCGTGAGATCGTGATGCGACACCGCATGCCGCACTTCCTCCACGTGTTCGCCGATGACGGCTATGCGGCCGGCTATTACAGCTACCTCTGGGCCGACACGATCACCGCCGACGCCTGGGAGGCCTTTCTCGAGGCCGGCGGGCCGTGGGACGCGACGGTGGCCGGGCGACTCCTGGAGCATGTCTTCGCAGTGGGCAACACGATCCCGCCCGACGAGGGCTACCGGGCGTTCCGCGGCCGCGCCCCCGGCATCGACGCCCTGATGCGAAAACGGGGCTTCGCCGTCTGAACAGACGGCGAGAAGCTATTCGTCCCTCGTATCTCCCCTAGCTTCGCTCCCGGGCGGCTCGATTACTGGAGGGCTCGTCCGCGAGTTGCATGTCTCCGCCCGTCCCGGCCGAAAACCTCGACAGGGACTGGAGGGGCCGAAAGCAGTGCGTACCGTGCGGCGTCACATCGCCACCGTCGTGGCCGTCTGGCTCGCCTGGGTCGCCCCGGCCGTTGCCGTCGAGTTTCATGAACTCGACACCGATCGCGATGCCTTCACGCCGGCGACGACCACCGCGAAGCTGGGCACCATCCTCACCGAGGCGTCGTACGTCTGGATCGACAATCGCGGCACGCCTGCCACGAACAGCTTCCCCGAGTTGCTCGTGCGGATCGGAGCCCGCGAGCGGTTCGAGTGGCGGTTCGGCTTCAACTACGAACAGGGCTCGGGGGGCAGCGTCGTCGCAGCCGTGGAGGTGGGCGAGCCACCGCTCGGCGAAGCCGGAGCCGAGGAGGCCAATCTGCTCTACGGCTGCAAGGTCCGCATCACCGATCAGGATGGCTGGATTCCCCGCAGCGCGGCCATCATCGAGGGCTTCACACCCGTGGCCGGCGACGTGTGGGGCACTGAGCCCGTCGCCACCTATGCATTCGGCTGGGAACTACCCGAAGAATGGCGGTTCGACACGTCGATCCGCTATGCGTATGCCGACAGCGAAGAGGGGCGATTCGACCGCTGGATGCCGTCGGTCGTGCTGCGGATTCCCATGACCGACCGCTGGGAGGTGCATGCCGAGTGGTTTGGCTCCTGGAGCCAGGGGCTCGCCGACGACTCCGTTCGCCCCTTCGCCGGCCCCGGCACCCACTTCATGATCACGCCACGGTTCGAGATCGGCTGCCGCATGGGCTGGGGCCTCACTCGCGATGCGGCGGGCTACTTCGTCGACACTGGCGCCGGCTGGAGATTCTGACTCCGCTGCGTGAACGCTACACTCGCGGCATGCTGCAATACCTGATTCGCCATGGCGAGAGTGTCTCCAACGCGGCCGGTCGCGTGCAGGGCCAGGAAGATGTGGAGCTCTCGGTGACAGGCCATGAGCAGGCGGATGCCGTCGCCGCCTGGAGCCGTTCACTCCTCGAGGCCGCCGATGCCCCGCCCATCGAAGAGCTCTGGTCGAGCCCGCTCCGGCGGGCCCGCGAGACGGCGGAGGCGATCGCGGCCGCGACGGGCCTTCCGCTCCAGATCGACGACGAGCTGCGCGAACTGCACGCCGGCATCTTTCAGGGCCACCTCTGGGCCGACCTCGAGTCCCGCTTTCCCGAGGCGGTGGCCCGGTGGCGGAGCGGTGACGCTGACTTCGCCATTCCCGGCGGCGAGTCGCGGGCACAGCTGGCGGCTCGGGGCCGCGCGGCACTGGAACGGCTGGCAGCTCGACCCGCCCGCGGCATGATCGTGGTCGCCCACGGAGGCATTCTCACCGCGGCGCTCGGCAGCCTCGTCGGCAAGTCGCACCCTCTCCTCGCTGCCGCGGCCGAACGGCCATTCACGAAGCTGCCCGCCCTCGCCAACTGCTCGATCACGCGCGTCCGCTGGCCGGGGCCCGAACTTGTGTCGTTCAACGATACGGCCCACCTCGCCGGGCCATCAGGTTCCGAGGCCTGAGTGGATTCAGAGCTTTTTTCTATACAACAAAGCTCTTTATCTATTTGTGCAGTGTGCCGCCGGAACCGATGAATAGGCCGTCGAACACGCGGCGCCGGCCACGGCCCGTTCGATCCGCCCATTCGGAGTCGCACACCGCCATGAACACGCTCGCCACGCTACAGGCGAATCTGCTCTCCCCGATCACGCTGGCCTTTGCCCTCGGCATCGTGGCCCGACTCGCCAAGAGCGAAATTTCGCTCCCCAAGGATCTCTACACCTCACTCTCGATCTACCTGCTCTTCGCCCTGGGCATCAAGGGAGGCGTCGAGCTCACCCACGCCTCGGCCCACGAAATCGTCTGGCCGATCTGTGCGACGCTCCTGCTCGGCTGCCTGACGCCGGTGACCACCTATCTCGGCATGCGGCACATCGGCGGCTTTTCCGTGTCGGACTCCGCGGCGGTCGCCGCCCACTACGGCTCCGTCTCGGCCGTCACCTTCATCGCCGCCCAGCAGTTCTGCGTGCAGGCCAATCTGCCGTTGGAGGGCTATCTGCCGACGCTGCTCACGCTGATGGAAAGCCCGGGCATCCACATCGCCCTGGCGATCGGGGCCCTGGGCACGCTGGCCGTGCCTGCCGCGAGCGTCGTGACGGTCAGTTCTGGCGGAGCGGCAGCCTACGGCAGCGGTGGCGGAACGGTGCTGTCACCCGAGGCGGCCCGACAGTTCCGGGATGTGCTCCACGAGATTTTCACCGGCCGCACGATGGTGCTGCTCGTCGGCGGCATGCTCGTCGGGTATCTCATGGGCGACGCCGGCTACAAGCAGGTGCAGCCCTTCTTCGAGGGCGGCTTCAAGGGCGCGCTTACGCTCTTCATCCTGGAGATGGGCCTCACGGCCGGCGCACGGCTGGGGGATCTGCGGAAAGTCGGTCCGTTCCTCATGGCCTTCGGCATCATCACGCCCATCGTTCACGGGATCCTTGGGGTGATGCTCGGCCACTGGGCCGGGCTCTCGGTCGGCGGCTGCACGGTGCTGGCCGCGATGGCGGCGAGCGCGTCGTACATCGCCGCCCCGCCGGCCGTGCGAATGACGCTCCCGGACGCCAACCCGACCTACTACCTCACGCTGGCTCTTGCGATCACGTTCCCCTTCAATCTCGTGCTCGGCATTCCCCTCTATGAACGATTCGCAACGTTCGTCGCGGGCCTCTGACGACCACCCGTTCATCCTCCCCAGGAGCCAACCCATGCAGACTGATTCATCGAGACGCCAGTGGCTCGGAATGGCTCTGGCAGGCGGCCTTGCCGCCTCGGCAGGCTTCGCCCGATCGCGAATCAAGCCGGCCCCACCGCCGGCACCAGGCTCGCCGCGCGAAGCCCTCGAGCTGCTCTACGCCGGCAATCGCCGCTTCGTCGGCGGCAAGAGCGAAGCCCCCCATCGCGACCCGGAACGTCTCCTCGAGGTAGCGGCTGGCCAGGCCCCCTTCGCCGCGTTCCTCGGCTGCGCCGACTCACGGGTGCCCATCGAGATCCTGTTCGACCAGGGCTTCGGAGATCTCTTTGTGACGCGGATCGCCGGCAACGTTGCCGCGACCGAGAACATCGCGAGCCTGGAGTTCGCCGCGGACGCGCTGGGCGTCAAGGTGCTCTACGTGCTTGGCCACACGTCGTGCGGCGCCGTGGCGGCTGCCGCCAAGGCGGAGCCGGTGCCAGGTCAGATCTCCGCGCTGTTTCAGCACATTCGTCCGGCGGTGAGGGCCGCACAGGGCGACGTGGCCACCGCCGTGCGGGAAAACGTGAAAATCCAAGCCCAGACGCTCGTGGAGGGCTCGACGGTGATCTCCTCGCTCGTCTCTGCCGGCAAGGTTACGGTTGCCGGAGGTATCTTCGATCTCCGATCCGGCCACGTCGAACCGGTCGAACTACCGTTCCTGAAGGGCTAACCCAGCGACTGGCCGCTCAGGCTCTCGGCTGCACAACCGCATGGAATGGCTCAACTACCACCACCTCCTCTATTTCTGGACAGTTGCCAGGGAACACAGCGTTTCGAAAGCTGCGGCGGCGCTGCATGTAGCACAGCCGACCGTGAGCGCCCAGCTGCGGTCTCTCGAGCGATCGCTGGGACAGAAGCTGTTTGATCGCCAGGGACGGCATCTCCGTCTCACGCCCGAGGGGGAGAAGGTCTACCGCTACGCCGACGAAATTTTCTCGCTCGGCCGTGAATTGCTCCACACAGTGAAAGGGGAGCCGCAGCACGCGCCACGGCGGTTCCGTGTCGGCGTTTCCGACGCATTGCCGAAACTCACGACCTACAGGCTGCTCGAACCGGCACTGGCCATGCAGCCGGCCTTCAGGCTCCACGTGCGGATCGACAAGACCGAGCGGCTTCTCGGCGAACTGGCGGTGCATGTCCTCGATCTCGTCGTCGCCGACGCCCCGATGATGCCGTCGCTCAAGGTGCGGGCCTTCAGTCATCTCCTGGGCGAGACGAGTGTCTCGATCTTCGGCGCCGCGCCGCTCGCCCGCGCGGCACGACGGAAGTTCCCAGCGTCGCTCCATGGCGCCCCCATGCTGCTGCAGACGACGAACACTGCCGTCCGCCAGTCACTCGATCAATGGTTCGACGTACACCGCATCGAACCCACGATCGTCGGCGAGGTCGAGGACATGGCCATGCTTCAGACGCTGGGCGAGCACGGGCTCGGACTCTTCGCCGCGCCGACGGTCGTCCGCCGCGAAATCTGCCGCCGCTACAAGGTGGCCTGGGTCGGCGAACTCGATCGGGTGCGAGAGAAGTTTTATGCCATCTCGGTCGAACGTCGGCTCACGCACCCCGCCGTCCGGCTGATCGCCGATCAGGCAAAGCAACGCCTGTTCGGCTGAAAACCTGGGCCAGCCGCAGCACGCTGCCAGAATTCGGTCGGACTGCTAGACTTTTGGCGTCAGGAGAGAGTCGCAAGACCGCCGAAGGCCGAACGCTCAGGCAAAAGTACTGACGACATACGCTGTTGGAGAGTGATTGACACCCTGAGTCGGCAGACGACGGGCGTGAATCCACCGAAGGGGCAACCCGCGGACTGAAGCCCGCGGCGAATCTCTCAGGTTCCAGGACAACAGGGTTCCGCGGGCAGGCGCATGCCTTGTCCGCACGCCGTGGAGCCCTGTCATGTCGGACCTGCTCACCGCCCCCGTCGCCACTCGTTCGGCCCCGTCCTCTGCTCCTGCCGCTGCCATCCCACTGGCACAGCTGGAGAATGCCGCCGAGTTCCGCGGCCGGCATATCGGCCTCTCCACCGCCGATCAGCAGACGATGCTCGCCGCCATCGGCGAGGAGTCGTGCGCGTCGCTCGTCGCCGGAATCGTGCCGGCCAGCATCGCTCGTCGTCGATCGATGCAGCTGCCACCCTCTGTCACCGAGGCTGCGGCCCTCGCGGAGCTTCGCGCGATTGCATCCAAGAACACGCTCCTCACGAGCTTCATCGGCCAGGGCTATCACGGCACGCACACCCCCGGCGTGATCCTCCGCAACATCCTCGAGAACCCCGCCTGGTACACCGCGTACACGCCCTACCAGGCCGAGATCAGTCAGGGCCGCATGGAGGCCCTCGTCAACTTCCAGACGATGGTCTGCGACCTCACGGGCATGCCGATCGCCAACGCATCGCTCCTCGACGAGGCGACGGCGGCCGCCGAGGCGATGACGCTCGCCCGGCGGTCGTCACAGGCCGAGAGCCCCGTGTTTCTCGCCGACTCACGCTGCCATCCGCAGACACTCGAGGTGCTCCGCACGCGGGCCCGGCCGCTCGGGATCGAGGTTCGGGTCGGCGACGTGGCGGCGCTCGCCGCGGATACCGACCACTTCGGCGTGCTCGTGCAGTATCCCACCACCGACGGCGAGATCGTCGATTATCGCGGGCTGGCAGAGCGGGTGCATGCCAAGCAGGGCGTGCTCTGCGTGGCAGCCGATCTCCTCGCGCTCACGCTCCTCGTGCCGCCGGGTGAATGGAATGCCGATATCGTCGTGGGCACGACGCAGCGGTTCGGCATGCCGATGGGCTGCGGCGGCCCACACGCCGCCTACTTCGCCTGCCGCGACGCCTTCAAGCGGTCGATGCCCGGGCGGATCGTGGGCGTGAGCATCGACGCCCATGGCCGGCCCGCGTATCGTCTCGCCCTGCAGACCCGCGAGCAGCACATCCGCCGCGAGAAGGCCACGTCGAACATCTGCACCGCGCAGGTGCTGCCGGCGGTCGTGGCGAGCATGTATGCGGTCTATCACGGGCCTGAGGGCCTGACTCGGATCGCCCGCCGGATCGCCGCCTACACGGCGATCCTGGCTGCCGGCCTGCGGCAGCTCGGCGTGAAAGTGAACCACGCCCATGCCTTCGACACGCTCGCCCTTGGTACCGGCGACCGCACGGCGGCGATCGCCGCAGCCGCCCGCGCGGCGGGCATGAACCTGCGAACGCTCGACGGGCAGACGCTCGCAATCGCCCTCGACGAGACGACCACACGTGGTGATCTCGTGCGGCTCTGGGAGCTCTTCGCCCGACCAGGCGTGGCGATCCCCGAGTTCGCAGCCTTCGAGCAGGGCGTGGAGCCGCTGATCCCGATCTCGCTGCGGCGGACGAGCGACTTCCTGACCCACCCGGTCTTCAACACGCATCATTCCGAAACCGGGATGCTGCGCTACATCCGCTCGCTCTCCGACAAGGACCTCGCGCTCGACCGCAGCATGATCCCGCTCGGCAGCTGCACCATGAAGCTCAACGCCACGAGCGAGATGATCCCGATCACGTGGCCGGAGTTCGCCCACGTGCATCCCTTCGCCCCCGCCGACCAGCAGGAGGGCTATCGTGTCCTCGATCGCCAGCTGCGCGAGTGGCTCTGCGAGGCCACGGGCTATGCCGGCATCAGTCTGCAGCCGAATGCAGGCAGCCAGGGGGAATACGCCGGCCTGCTCGTGATCCAGGCGTGGCAGCGGGCCCGGGGCCAGGGGCATCGCACGATCTGCCTGATCCCGTCATCTGCCCACGGCACCAATCCGGCCAGCGCCCAGATGGCGGGCATGGAAGTGGTGGTGACCAGCTGTGATCCGCAGGGCAACGTCGATCTCGTGGAGCTCGAGGCGAAGTGCGAGCAGTACTCCGACCGGCTCTCGGCGGTGATGATCACCTATCCGAGCACGCACGGCGTGTTTGAGACCGAGGTGAAGCGGCTCTGCGAGATCGTGCACCGACACGGCGGCCGCGTCTACGTGGACGGCGCCAACATGAACGCGCTCGTGGGCGTGGCCGCCCCCGGTGAGTTCGGCGGCGACGTCAGCCACCTCAATCTCCACAAGACATTCTGCATTCCGCATGGCGGCGGCGGCCCGGGCGTGGGACCGGTGTGCGTGGTCGAGGATCTCGTGCCCTATCTGCCGGGCCATGCGACCGGAGGTCTGCCGACGGGCGACGTCGGCGCCGTTTCCGCGGCACCGCTCGGCAACGCGGCCGTGCTGCCGATCAGCTGGATGTATTGCCGGATGATGGGGTCCGACGGCCTGCGTCAGGCGACGGAGACCGCCATCCTCGCCGCCAACTACGTGAGCGTTCGGCTCCGCGACCACATCCCTACGCTCTACGCGAGCGACAACGGCCGCGTGGCCCACGAGTGCATCCTCGACCTCCGGCCGCTCAAGGATTCGAGCGGGATCACGGCCGAGGACGTCGCCAAGCGGCTGATCGACTACGGCTTCCACGCCCCGACGCTCAGCTTCCCCGTCCCGGGCACGCTGATGGTGGAGCCGACGGAGAGCGAGACGCTCGACGAACTCGACCGGTTCATCGAGGCGTTGATCGCGATCCGCGAGGAAATCCGGCTCGTCGAAGAGGGGCATTGGCCGAAGGACGCCAACCCGCTCAAGCACGCGCCGCACACCGCGGCCTGTGTGGCCGCCAGCGGCTGGGATCGGCCGTACCCCCGTGAGGTCGCTGTGTTCCCGGTGAAGCCGCTGGAGTTTCGCAAGTATTGGCCGCCCGTCGGCCGGGTCGATAACGTTCACGGCGACCGCAACCTGTTCTGCAGCTGTGTGCCCATCTCCGCCTGGGAGTAACCGCCCCGAGCGCCGCCCGTGCACGACATCGACCTCATCCTGACGCTTACCGGCGGCCTCACGGCTGCACTCGTGCTCGGCTATATCACGCAGCAGCTCAGGCTGTCGCCGATCGTCGGCTACCTCCTGGCGGGCGTGGCCGTCGGGCCGGCAACTCCCGGGTTCGCCGCCGATGCCGCGATCGCCGAGCAGCTGGCTGAGATCGGCGTGATCCTGCTCATGTTCGGGGTGGGCCTTCACTTTCACTTCCGCGAACTGCTCGCCGTGCGGCACGTGGCCGTGCCGGGGGCACTCGTGCAGAGCGGCGTGGCCACGCTGCTCGGCGCCGTCGCTGGCCGGCTGCTCGGCTGGGAGTGGTCCACGTCGATCATCTTTGGCGGCGCCGTCTCGGTCGCCAGCACGGTCGTGCTCATCCGGGTGCTCACCGACAACCGTGACCTGCACACGCGGACCGGCCACATCGCCGTCGGCTGGCTGGTGGTCGAAGACCTGCTCACGGTGGTGGCGCTCGTACTCCTTCCCGCGCTCGTCGGCCCCACGGCATTATCGGCCAGTGGCATCGCCGCGGCGCTGGCGCTGGCCGCTGCGAAGATGGCCGTCCTCGTGGCGATCACGGTCGTGGTGGGTGGCCGCGTGATCCCGTGGATCATGGAGCGGATCGCCGCCACGCGATCGCGGGAACTCTTCACGCTCGCCGTGCTCGTGATCGCACTGGGGATCGCCGTCGGTTCCGCGAAGCTCTTCGGCGTGTCGATGGCGCTGGGCGCCTTCCTGGCCGGCATGGTCGTGGGCCGCAGCGAGTTCAGCCTGCGCGCCGCCTCCGACGCCCTGCCGATGCGGGATGCCTTCGCCGTGCTGTTCTTCGTCTCGGTCGGCATGCTCTTCGACCCTGCGGCGCTGCTCCAGTCACCGTGGGCGATCGCCGCGGCCTTGGCGATCGTGCTCGTGGCGAAGCCGCTGGCAGCGCTGGCGATCGTGCTCGGGCTCGGCTATCCCCGGCGGGTCGCCGTGCCTGTGGCGGTGGCGTTGGCCCAAATCGGCGAGTTTTCGTTCATTCTGGCGTCTCTCGGGGCCCAGCTCGGTGTAATGCCGGCCGACGCCGTCAATACGCTCGTGGCGACGGCGATCGTGTCGATCACGCTCAACCCCCTGCTCTACCGGTCGCTCGACGTCTGGGAACGGTGGCTGGTGCGACGACTGCCCACAGCCGACCAGACGGGCGCCGAGGAGCCGGCGGCCGAGCAGGCTCCGGTGCAACGGGCGATCGTCGTCGGCTACGGGCCGGTCGGCCAGACCGTCACGCAACTCTTGCTCGACAACGAGATCGAGCCCACCGTGATCGAACTCAACCTCGACACCGTCAGGCGACTCAAGGCCTTCGATGTGCGGGCGATCTACGGCGACGCGAGCCGGCCGGAGGTGCTCGCGGAGGCCGGAGCCGCTCAGGCGGCGAACCTGATCCTCACGTCGGGCACCGGCAGCCTCGATGAGGAAGTCATTCGTCGGGCCAAGGAGATCAATCCGGGCATCCATGTCCTGGCCCGCACGCAATACGTCCGCGAACTGCCAAAGCTCCAGCGGGCCGGCGCGGAGGACGTGTTTGCCGCGGAGGGAGAGGTGGCCCTGGCCTTTGCCGTGCGGATTCTCGAACGGCTCGGCGCGAGCGGCGAGCAGATCGACCGCGAGCGGCAGCGGGTGGAAGCCACGTTCCGCAGCGGGTAGCCACAGCGGCGCCGCTCATGCCTGCGGCGGCTCACGTGCACCCGCTACGCTCCACCCGCCCCGCTACCTTCAGCGTAGCCACTGCTTGAAAGCCCGTGGCGCGAGCCGAGGGTGTGGATGTGGTGTCAGGTGAAACGACGCGTATTCCCTTGGCTCGCGCCTCGGGCTTCCAAGCAAAGCTGCGGGCTTCCCGGGAAGACGGTCACGTCGCCAATTGCCGCTTCCTCTTGCATCCCGGCAAGCAATCAATACTATACGTGCGTATACACACAAGACTCGAGGTGCTCATGCGCAACATCAACTCGATTCCTCATTCCGATCCGCTCGCGTTCTTTCTCACGTGGACGGCCTATGGGTCGTGGCTGCCGGGCGACGGCCGCGGCTGGGCCGATGGACGAGGCAGGCTTCACGGCCCAGAACCGCTGCGGGCTGCCGTAGCCCGGCGGCACATGGCCGAGAAACCTGTGACGTTCGACCGCTCCCAGCGCGTCGCCGTGGAAGCCGCGATCGTGGCCCATTGCCACGTGCGTGGCTGGTACCTCCACGCGTTGCAATGCCGGCTCCAACACGTGCACGTGGTCGTAACCGCGGTCGGCCGGGCTCCGATAGACGTGATGACGCAACTGAAGTCCTGGTGCACACGGGCCCCCAACGAGATCGCCGACTCCCGCGGGGCAGCGCCCCGCACACGATGGTGGACGGAGGGAGGAAGCAAGCGACGCATTTTTCACGATGGCGACCTCGCATCAGTCATCACCTACGTGCAGGAATGCCAAGGCGTGCCCGTTCAGGCTCCGATCGCGGCCGAGCGCTGAGCCGAGGGTGTGGACGTGGTGTCAGGTGAGACGACGCCATCTGCGTCCGGCGTACCCGCCTGCCTGGAAGCCCGTGGCGCGAGCCGAGGGTGTGGGCGCGGGCTCACGTGAAACGACGCGTATTCCCTTGGCTCGCGCCGCGGGCTTCCCGGAATCGCCTCGGGCTTCCAAGAAGCGCCGCGGGCTTCCGCGGCACCTGCGTTTGTTTGGATGCGACGGAACGGGATAGACTGAGCGAAGGTTCGCAGGCAGAGGATGCTGGCGGGAATGCAGGTTTTCGACGATTTCGATGCGTGGGGAGACGCGGTTCGCGGGGCCGACCTGCGGCTCGTGTGCGACGCCGTCGAGGTGCGATCGTGGCGGCTCGCAACGCGGCTCCTGGGCCGAGTCGTCATCCAGACGGCATTCGAAGGCGGGGGCAACCTGTGCTTCGGCGGCAACGCGCACGCTGGGCCGCTTCTGTTTCTGCCTGTCACGCACTTCGAGCAGCATGTCGTGAACTGCGAACCGCTCGGCCAGGATGGCGTGCTCCTCATTCCGCCCGGCGCGGACTTCCGCATCCGCGTGCAACGCCGTGCCCACGCCTGGTGCTCGGTCGCCCTGCCTGCGGACTTCCCGCTGTACGCGAATGCGCCGTCGAGCGGTCAGGGACCGAGCCGGGTCATCCGCTGCGGCCCCCATGCCGCCGGACGGCTTCGAGAACTCGTGACGCGGCTGGCGGTCGATCCGGCGGTCGCCGCCCCCTCGACCCCGGCCCAAGAGGCCGCGTGCGGGGCGATTCTGCAGGCGGCGGCGGCCTGCCTCTCGGCCCCCGCCGCGGAGCCGAAGCGGGGCGGGCGGCCGCAACTGGATCGCGGTGCGATCATCCGCGCCGCCTTGGGGCACCTGGAGGAGAACTGGTGCGGGCGGCCATCGGTCGCTGCGCTGGCGGATACCTGCGGGGTGACCGAGCGAACGCTCGCCCGCGCCTTTCACGACACCTACGGCATCAGCCCGCTCGCGTACATCAACCTGCGGCTGCTGCACCGCGTGCGCCGCAGTCTGCATGCCACGCAACACGACGACACGACCGTGTCGCAGGTGCTCACGGCTCACGGCATCTGGGATTTCGGCCGCTTCGCCGCGCGGTACCGCCGACAGTTCGGCGAACCGCCTTCCGCCACCCTGCACCGCTGCCGCGGGTGAACGGAAGGCGACGCCGATGTCTGGTCACCGCGAGGCCGGGCTCGTGACCGCTTCCATCACCCGGTTGAGATTGAAGCTGCCCGGCTTCTGCCGCGGCGGAAACTCGCGGAAGCTTTGCAGCCACTCGCCCACGTAGCCGGCGGCGGGCGCGATCATGAACATGTGCTCCAGATACCACCGCTGGTAATCCATGCCGATGTCCTGGGCCAGTTCGAACGGATCCATCCGCAGGTTCACGAGCGTGGGCGCCCGCAGTTCTTCGAACGGCTGCTGCCACACGTGCATGCCGTGGGCCGTCTGCTTGAGGAACGTGGCCTTCCAGTTGCCATAGCGAAGGGCGGCCACACTGCCGTCGTCGGTCCAGTAGATGAACTCCTTCCGCGGCCACTCGGCTTCGCCCCGAAGCGCCGGCCCCAGGTCGTAGCCGTCGAGGTGCACCTTGTAGGTGCGGTCACCGATCCGCCGCCCCTTCTTCAGCTCCTCCTTGGCGGTCGTGTCGCCGGCGGCCGCTACCAGCGTGGTGAGCATGTCTTCGTGGGCACCGATGTCGTTGACCACGGTGCCGGGCTTGATCGTGCCGGGCCACTTGATCGCACAGGGCACGCGGTAGCCCCCTTCCCACTGCGTGTTCTTCTCGCCGCGGAACATCGTCGTGCCGCCGTCCGGCCAGGTGAAGGCCTCGGCCCCGTTGTCGGTCGAGTACATCACGATCGTGTTCTCGGCGAGGCCCATCTCGTCGAGCTTCGCGAGGATCTCACCGACCTGACGGTCATGCTCCACCATGCCGTCGGCATAGATGCCGAGGCCCGTCTTGCCCGCAACGCCGTCTTTGAGGTGCGTGAAGATGTGCATCTTGGTGGAGTTCCACCAGATGAAGAACGGCTTGCCTGACTGCTTGGCGCGGCTCATGAAGTCGAACGTCTTGGCGTTCACCTCCTCGTCGATCGTCTCCATCCGCTTCCTCGTCAGCGGCCCGGTATCGGTGATCTTCCCGTTGGCAAACGAGTGGATCACGCCCCGCGGGCCATACCGCTTCTTGAACTCGGGGTTCTTCGGGTAGTCGGGATGCTCGGGCTCCTCCTCGGCATTGAGGTGGTAGAGATTGCCGTAAAACTCGTCGAAGCCGTGGTTCGTCGGCAGCATGTCGTCACGGTCGCCGAGGTGGTTCTTGCCGAACTGCCCGGTCATGTAGCCGCGGGCCCGGAGGAGCGTCGCGATCGTCGGATCTTCCTTTTGCATGCCTTCGGGGGCGCCGGGGAGGCCCACCTTCGTGAGCCCTGTACGGATCGGCGACTGGCCGGTGATGAAGGCGGCTCGCCCCGCGGTGCAGCTCTGCTGGCCATACCAGTCGGTGAACAGCGCCCCTTCGCGGGCGATGCGGTCGATGTTGGGCGTCTTGTAGCCCATCATGCCGAGGTTGTAGGCCCCGACGTTGAACTGCCCGATGTCGTCTCCCCAGATGACGAGGATGTTGGGCTGCTTCTGGGACTGGGCGATGGCCCATTTCGCGCCGGTGGCCCAGGCCATGCAGGCGACCACCAACACGCACCACAACCGAGCCATCCGAATGCCAACCTGGGTCATGCCTGTTCTCCGCATGCATCTGAAAGGAAGAGCCGGAACGACCACGTCGCCGGCCCAAAGACCCTGTCATGGTGCGAATCAGCTGCTGTTCAGCAATCCACTTTCCGACAAAACCAGGCCCGCCCGACGGCGCAGCGAAACGCCCGCGCGGAGCGACTGCCCCACGCGGGCGGATCGGGAACCTGGACTCGGAGCCACCGCGTTTAACGAGTGCTCGCGACGGTCTTCACCGCCGGCTTCGCCGTGCTCTTCACGATGGTGGCCGCCGGGGCTGCCGTCGAAGCGATCGTGCAGCAGGCCGACGGCAGGATCACCGACTCCCGCACCACGGTGTAGCTGCACACCGGCCGGTAGCAGCACGACGGAGCGCAGCTCGTCACGCAGGCCGGCGCACAGGCCGTCTCGCACACTGGTGCACACCGGGCCGGCTCGCAGCAGACCGGCGCCGAATAGCACGGGTCGCAGCAAACCGGGGCGCAACAGGCCCGCCGATGATGCCGATGGCCACATGCCTCGGCGTCCCACGCAATCGCCACCACAGCCATGCAGGTGAGCGTTCCAACCAACCGCAGAAAAATCTTGCCAGCCATGGGAGGAAGCCCTCTCTCGAGAACCTCGGGATGACCGGCGCTGCCCCGACACGGGACAGCCCGTCCCGAGGGCCCGAAACGATAAAAGCTCTGCCGCCGGCTGGGCAATCTTCAGGTGAAAAACCCGGCACATGAGACAGGAGCACCCAACCGGACAGTTCCCGAAAAAGCGCCCGGAGCGAGCAGCAGGGCAGGATAGCGAACCTGGGGGCGCCGGGGGCTCTTCAAGGCTTGTGAGGAATGTGCCGATTATATGGATGGTCCCGCCGCCTGAAGGCCCACTTCCTTGGCTCCGTTCCGTCTCGTCGCCGCCGCCCTTCTCGCTGCAGTCGTTGCCGCATCGGCAGCGGCTGATGACATTCCACCGGGTATCGCCGCGGAACTGGAACGCCTGCAGGTCGAGATCGACGAACTGAAGAACGCTGCGCGAACAGCTTCCCCCAAGCAACCGGACGATCGCAAGCCGACGATCCAGGTTTCGGGCCAAGCCCAGGGTGACCAGATCTATTTCAGCCAGGATCCCGAGAGCCGCGCCGTGCTCGGCGACCTGCAGGACGGCGCCCAGTTTCGCCGGCTCCGCATCGGAGCCCGTGGCAGGATTTGGAGCCAGCTCGAATATGCCCTCGGCGTCGACTTCGCCCTCGCCAACCAGCCTTCCTACCTCGACAACTACATCGAGGCCCACGACCTGCCGTGGCTGCAGAACGTGCGGGTCGGCCACTACTTCGAGCCCTTCTCGCTCGAACGCGTCACGCAAAACCGCAACAACACGTTCATGGAGCGGTCGCTCGTCGACACGTTCGCACCGGCCCGCAATATGGGCATCATGACCTACGGCAACACGGAGAACGAGCTGGCCACCTGGGCGATCGGCACCTTCCGCACCAACAGCGACAACACCGGCAACGACACGTTCGACAGCGGCCAGGCACTCACGATGCGCGGCACCTGGCTGCCGTGGTGGGATGAGGCGAGTGACGGCCGCTACTACCTCCATCTCGGCGCCGCCTACAGCTACCGGGCCACGTCGGAGGACCGCGTGCGATTCCGGAACACGCCAGAACTGCGCAAATCCCAGCCGATCGGCTATCCCACGGCGAACCCCGGCACGCCCCCCTTCGCCCCGATCTTCGTCGATACGGGCTTCATCCCGGCCAAGAACTTCCAGCTCTTCGACCCCGAGTTCGCCCTGATCCTCGGGCCACTCTCGCTGCAGTCGGAATATGCCTTCGCGATCGTCGACCAGATCGACGGCCCGAATCTCTTCTTCAACGGCTACATGGCACAGGTGAGCTGGTTCCTCACGGGCGAGCACCGCCCGTATGACCGCAGGCAGGGCATCCACACGCGGATGAAAGTGAACGACGAGTTCATCCGCACCAAGAAGGGACTCCGCGGCATCGCCACGGGGCTCGGGGCCTGGGAGATCGCGGCCCGCTACTCCAACATCGTGCTCAACGACGAGAACATTCGGGGCAACAACCTCACCGATTACACGATCGGCCTCAACTGGTATCTCAACCCCTACACGCGGATGAAGTTCAACTACGTGCACGCCTTCCTGCAGGACATCCGTCCGGACGCCGGCAACAGCCTCACCGATGGCTTCGGCATGCGGTTCGACTATGACTTTTAGCCTCACCCCAGCCAGTCGGGCCGGAAGAGCATCACGCAGCCGAGCAGGAGGATCACCGCACCGCTCACGAGCTTGAGCCAGCGGCCGCCGGTCTCCTGGAGTCTGAACCGGCTCAGCGTGGCCACCACGCCGGCCACCATCAACGCATCATCGAACATGTAGGCGGCGATATAGAGGCCGAGATAGCCGTACCGCACGGGCGTCGAATAGCCCTGCAGCGAAAGCACGTTGGTGTAGAGCGCTGGCAGGCCGGCCGTGCAGAGCAGTTCGACGATGTTCACGAGCACGGCCAGCGTGAAGGCGCCGAGAATCGCGCCGAGCAGGTTCTCCGCTGTCACGATCCGCCGCATGCGGTCGTAGATGCCCGGCTTGGCGGCCTCGGGAATCGAGAGCGACAGGCCCCGCTTGAACGCGAAGAAGTCCTTCACGTGCACGCTGCCGATCGTGATCGCGAGCAGGCCGAGGGCGATCTGCACCGGCCGCAGGCAGCCGATCCAGTCGAACACGTGGAGCCAGGCCGCCATGAACGCGAAGTAGGCCAGCCCGCTCACGAGTACGAACGTGCCGGCGATCGCCAAGATCCGGAGCCGATCCTGGACGTTCACGAGAATCGAGAGCAGCAGGAGCAGCACCCACATCGCGCAGGGATTGAAGCCATCGACGAGGCCGATCGCGAGCGTGAACAGCGGCATGCCCAGGATGCGTGCATCGACCGTGCCGATCACCGGCAGATCGATCGACGTCTCGCTCTCGGCCGCCGTCTCTCCCACATCCGCTTCGACCCCGATCGGCTCCGGGCACGGCCGCGTCCACGGCTCCAGAACCGCGGCCAGCCGCCGGCCCGACGTCTCCGGGCGATCGAAGCCCACGACGAGCCGATTGCAGACATGAAACACCGGCACGCTCGCGGCCGCGGTGCGATGCTCACGGACGAGGTCGCCGAGGTACTGCCGTGAGCCGGCGTCGCCCGCGATGTCGAGCGTCACGACCTTCACGCCCGGATGCGCGTGCTGAAACGTCGGTAGCCAGGCCTTCGCCGCGGCGCACCGGCCGCAGCCCGGCCGCGTGAAGACCTCCATCTGCAGGAGCACCGTGGCCCGCTTGGCCACTGCTGCGGGATCGTCGCAATCGACAGCCACTCGGCCACAGGCATGGAACACGGGCGTCTTGTCGGGCGCGAAGCCATGCGTGGCGGACAGCTTCGCGAACGCGTCGCGATCGTCAGGGTTGGAGGCGATCAGCCGCCGCACGACCACGAGGCCGCCGTGGTCGCGGGCGAACGCCTCGGCGGCCGCCACCACGCGATCCTCGGCGGCATCATCCTCGCGGGCGTAGACATCGAGCACCACGCACCGCCGCGGCCCGGCCCCGGGTTCGGCCGCGAGGGCCGGCGGAGCACACAGCCAGACGAGCGACCAGGCGACAATCATCCAACACGGCAGGCCGTCGGCTCCTCGACGGATACGAACCGGAGCCATCACGGCACCTCTCTCGAACGCAGTTCGCTCGAACCGCCACATTCTACGGAGGTGGGAAAGAGCCCCTGGCCTCCAACGGCCCCGGCTTGTGCCGCACGCCACCGCCCGGGCAGACTGCGGCCGATGGACATCTCGATCAGCCGCCGCCAATCCCCCGACGCCCTCGTGCTTGTCGTCTCGGGGCGGCTCGATGCGGAGCACGCCGGTGAACTTGCCCGCGCAGTCGAGGAGGAACTCCGTCACGGCCACCACGCCATCGCCCTCGACCTGACCGACTGCGGGTTTCTGAGCTCAGCTGGAATTCGTGTGCTCTTCGAGATCCACCGATCGGCCAAGGGCGTCGGCGGCACCTGCCTGATTCGCGCGGCGAGCGAGCCGATCCGGAGGGTGCTCGACCTGACACGGCTCGCGCCGCTGTTGATGGAGCCGGTGGCCGGGACAGCAGCGAGCCGCGTCACGACCGCGCCGTCGTCTGCCGCGGTCGATTTCGAGCATGACGGCCTGCGGTTCATCGGGCTCGAGCAGCCGGCAGCCGCGCCGCTCCCCGGCCGGCTGATCGGCAGTCCCGCCGCGGCACTCTCCGGCCACAACAGCACCGTCGAACGACTGCCCCTGTCGCGCCATACCTTCGCGATCGGCCTCGCCGCGCTCGCGGATGCCGAGCCGCTGGCCGCACGCGCCGGTGAGATGCTGGCCGCCTGCGGAACCGCCTTCCATCGCCTGCCGCACCCCTTTTCCGCCATCGACTATCTCACCCCCACGGGCCATCTCGTGCCGGAAGTCGATGTCGCCGCCGGGCTCACCTGGGAGGGCATTCCCTCGGGCCGCACCGGCTTCGAGCCGGCGGCCGATGCCGAAGCCGTTCCCGTCGACGACCTGATCACAGCCGTATTCGCACACGTCGCCGGCGACACGATTGCGATCGTGGCCGTGGGCGAGGTGCATGGGCTCGTCGGCGCCGAACTCATTCGCCCGCTCGCCGAGGCTTCGGCCATCGACCGCCCCGGCTCACCCCGCCGCGAGATCGCGGCCCGCTGGCTGAGCTTTTCCCGGGAGCCGGTGCATGCCCGCCGGACGGCGGTCGTCGTGGGCGTGGCCACCCGCGGCCCGGCCACGGGTCCACTGGCAGACTTCGTGCGGCCGCTCGGCACCGGCACGACGCGGGGTCACTTCCATGCAACGGTGTTCCCGCTGCGGCCCCTCAAGCGCGGCAGCGGCGACCTCGCCACCACGGTCGCCGACATCACCGCCTCGGAGCCGCTGGCGCTTTTGCATCTCCTTCCCGACCCGCAGCCCGTGCTCGGCAGCGGCCGCTCGCAATTCATTCGTGGCCGCATGTGGTTCGCGCCGCTGGCTGTCACCGGAGCCGGCCGATGATCACGCTCCTCTCCACCTGGACGTTCGGCCTGGCGCTCGCGCTCGTCGCCCTGGGCGTGTTCGTGAGCTACCGGCTGTTTTCGTTCCCCGACATCACGACCGACGGCTCGTTCACGCTCGGCGCCGTCTTCACCGCCGTGCTCCTCACCGCCGGCGTCGATCCGCTCCTCGCTACGCTCGGCGGCATGGCGGCCGGCGGACTCGCGGGCTGCGCCACCGCCCTGCTCCACGCCTATCTTGGCATCGAACGGCTGCTCGCCGGCATCCTCGTGACGACGGCACTGGCGAGCGTGAACCTCGTCGTGCTCGGTCGGAGCAACGTGCCGCTCGCCAACTCGAACACACTGCTCGATCGCGCCGAGGCGGTGGTCGGCCCGCCGCTCGAGCGGGCTGGCCTCTCCGCGGCCGTTGCTGGTGAGGCGGCCCAGCTCATCTTCATGCTCGCGATCGTGGCCCTGGCAATCACCGCCCTGTGGATCTTCTTCCGCACCCAACTGGGCACGGCGATGCGGGCTGGGGGCGACACCGCCACCATGGCCCGCGCCCTTGGCCGCGACACCGGCGGCATGACGCTCGCGGGCCTCGCCATCGCCAACGCGCTCACGGCGGTCTCCGGCGGGCTCGTCGCCCAGTATCAGGGCTTCGCCGATGTGCAGATGGGGATCGGGATGGTGGTCTGGGGCATGGCCAGTGTGTTTCTGGGCGCGGCGCTCGTGGGTCCCGTGCGGCTCGGCGGCGCGCTCGTCGCCACGGCTGCTGGCAGCGTCACGTTTCGTCTGCTCGTCGCGGCGGCCCTTCGCGCCGGCCTCGATCCCGACTGGCTGAAGGCAGCCACGGCCGCCGTCGTGCTCGCCGCCCTCGTCGCCCCACGGTTCCTGTCACGAGGCAGCCATGCTCGAACTCACTGATGCGGTCGTCTCGTTCGCCTCCCCCGGCGGGCCGGTCGTCCGGGCCGTGGATGGCATCTCGCTCGCGCTCCCCGCGGGCTCGTTCGTCGTCGTGATCGGCACGAACGGCTCGGGCAAGAGCACGCTCCTCGGTGCGATCGCCGGCACGGTGCGGCTCGATGGCGGCGCGTTACGGCTGGCCGGACACGACATCACGCGCTGGCGGGAATACGAACGGGCGAAGCTCGTGGGGCGGGTGTTCCAGGATCCGCGGGCGGGCACGGCCTCGAGCCTGACCGTGCTCGAGAACATCGCCGTGGCCGCCTGCCGCGGCCGCCGCGCCAGTCTGCGGTGGGCGACCAGTCGACAGCTGCGAGACGAGGCGGCTCGGCGGCTGGCCGCGATCGTGCCCGGGCTCGAGGCGCGGCTCGACCAGCCGATCGGCTCGCTCTCCGGCGGCCAGCGGCAGATCGTCACGCTCGTGATGGCCACCTGGCAGCGGCCCGAACTGCTGCTGCTCGACGAACACACCGCCGCCCTCGATCCCGCAGCGGCCGACCGCGTGATCCAGGCGACGGCCCGGATCATCCGCGAGCAGGGCCTCACAGCCCTGATGGTGACTCACTCGCTCGCTCAGGCCGCCGCGCTCGGCGATCGACTTCTTCTGATTCACCGCGGGCGGCTGGCCCTCGACGTGCAGGGCGCCGCAAAGCGCCGGCTCACGGCCGACGACCTCGCCGATCGGTTCGATGCGCTTCGCCGCGCCGACCAGCTCGATGACGATGCCGCCCGCACCCTCGCGGAGGCCTACGTATGACCAGCGTCACAATCGGGGACGGGAGCGGATTTCGCCGGCTCGACGGACGCTGTCCCGCTCCACAACAGCGTAATCCGCTCCCGTCCCAGATTTTCCTCCGGCGAGCGCTCCCCACGCTCCTCCTGCTCGGCGGCGCTTCCGCACTTCTCCTCGCGACCGATCGGGCCGGCGCGAATCGGACGGTGCCCGCCGTGGCCGTGCTGCAGCAGGTGAGCACGTCGCTGCTCGACGACGCCGTGACCGGCATGATCGAGGGGCTCGCGGACCGCGGGTATGTCGAGGGCACCACCGTCACGATCCGCCGCTACAACGCCGAGGGCGACCTCGCGCAGGCCAACGCGATCGCCCGTGAAATCGCCGGCGGCCCGTTCGACCTCGCGCTCACGTCGAGCACGCCGTCGCTCCAGGCTCTCGCCACCGCCAACGACCGCGGCCGGATTCTCCACGTCTTCTCCGCGGTCGCCGATCCCTTCTCAGCCGGCGTCGGCTTCGACCGTGCCGATCCGCTCGTGCATCCGCGGCACCTCGTCGGCTACGGCAGCCTCGCGCCGGTCGATGCCACGTTTCGGATCGCGCAGGCAATCAACCCGCGGCTCGCCAAGGTTGGTGTGGCCCATAACCCGTCCGAGAGCAACTCACGGCGGTTCATGGAACTGGCCCGGGCGAGCTGCAAGGCCCGCGGCATCGTGCTGCTCGAAGCCGCCGTCGAGAATTCGTCGGGTGTGATCGAGGCGATCCAATCGACGCTGTCGCGGGGCGCTGAGGCAGTCTTCGTGCCGGGTGACACGACCGTTTCGAGCGTGATCGATTCGATCATCGCGACGGCGGCCAAGGCGGGCGTGCCCGTGTTCACGGTCGTGCCTGGTACACCCGATCGGGGAACGCTGTTCGACGTCGGCTTCGACTTCCGCGAGGTCGGTCTGCTGGCCGGCCGGCTCGCCGGCGATCTCCTTCGTGGCACCGATCCGGCCACCGTCCCGATCGGCGAAACGGCCCGGGAAATCCCTCCCCGGCTCACGATCAACCTTGCCGCCCCAGGCTACGACCGCAGCCGCTGGCGGGTGCCCGACGACCTCCTGCGTCAGGCCAAGGTCGTCATCGATCCCGACGGCCGCCGCGACCAGCCCGAAGCGATCCTCGCCGGCCCGTTCAGCGAAGCCGAATCTCCGTAGACCCGTAGCCCGGTCACGCCGTGACCGGACTCAAGTGACGCTCGATTGAGCTTGAGCGGCCCCGTGCCGCTCGGTAGCCTCCCGCCGCCTCACCCCTCCGTGGGCGGGGAGGCACTTCTTCCCGTGAGACTCGGGCGTGAACGCCTCGATACTTCTGGTCGTCATCTGTGCCGCGAGCTGTGGGCTGTACGCAGTCGCCTGGCTGCTCGTGCTCGGCTGGACGATGTGGCACCGCCGGGCGATGCGGCACGGCATTGACGCGCCGCCGACCGGCGTCTCGATCCTCAAGCCGTTGTGCGGCGTTGATGACGAGCTCGAGCGCAATCTCACCTCGTTCTTCCGGCTCGAACACGAGCCGCTCCAGGTCATCTTCGGCGTCGCCGACCCGGCCGACCCGGCACTCGCCCTCGTCCGCCGCGTGGCCCGCCGCCATCCCGGCCGCGACGTCGCCATCGTCGTCGGCAGTCAGACCGACGCGGCCAGCCCGAAGGTCGGGCTCATGGAGACACTGCTGCCGCACGCGCGCCACGACATCATCCTCCTCTCCGACAGCAACGTGCGCATCGCCCGCGACGAGATCGGCCGCGTGCTGCCCGGCTTCGCTGACCCGCGAGTGGGCATGGTCTACCAGCCGGTCGTCGGCATCGGCGAACGCCGGCTGCCCGCCGCGATCGAGAATCTCCACTACACCGAACTCGCCGCCTTCCTCGCGATCGCCGCGCGGCTCTTCGCCGGGCAGCATGTGGTCAACGCGAAGGGCCAATGGGTCCGTCGCGCGGCCCTCGCCGACATCGACGACTTCGCCGGCGTCCGCGATAACGGCGCCGACGACTACATGCTCTCGCGACTCATGCTTGCCACCGGCTGGAAACTCGCCCTCGCCGGCGTGCCCGTCCACACCGTGCACCGCGACTGGTCATGGCAGGCGCTCGTCCACCGGCATCTGCGGCACGCCGGCCTCCGCCGCCGGCTCTGCCCCTGGGCCTATCCGCTGGAGCTTCTGCTCAACCCGGTGCCGTGGGCGCTGCTGCTCCTCGCCACGCCGCTCGCCGCCTGGACGCTGCCGCTCGTCGCGATGAAGACAGCCCTGGAGCTGTCGGCCGCCCGGCTGCTTCGGGGCATGCCGCTGGCCTGGCATCACGCGGCGATCATCCCGCTCAAGGATCTCGGCTACTTCTTCGGCTGGTTCGCGTCGTTCGCAGTCCGGACCGTCAGCTGGCGAGGACGCACCTATGAGATCGGCCCCAACGCCCGCCTGATCCCGCTCGATCCGACCGCCGAGCCGGCCCTCGCCGCCCGCGCGGCATGAGCGCCGTGCGACGTACGAGCCCCGCTCCTGCTCACGCACTAAACTTCAACTCCATGAATGCAATCCGCCGCTCCTTGTATGTATCGCTCTCGACCGCAGCCCTGCTCTTCGCAGCGGCCACACCCTCTGCGGCGGAGCCGCTGCGAGTGGGAATGGAGCTGTCATACCCGCCGTTCGAGATGACCGATGCACAGGGCAAGCCGACGGGCGTGAGCGTGCGGCTGGCGGAGGCGCTCGGCCGGCATCTCGGCCGCGAGGTGCGGATCGAGAACATCGCCTTCGACGGCCTGATCACGGCCCTCAAGACCCGCAAGATCGACTGCATCATCTCGTCGCTCACAGCCACGCCGGAGCGGGCGCGGTCGATCGCCTTCTCAGAGCCCTACCTGCGCACGGGGCTCGCGCTGCTCGTCGCCGTGAAGTCGCCCGTGCAATCGGCAGCCGATCTCGACGCACCCGGCCGGATCGTAGCCGTGAAGAAAGGCACCACCGGACATCAGTACGCCGCGACGTCGCTCACGAAGGCCCGCGTGCTCGTACTCGACAAGGAGTCCTCGGCCGTGCTCGAAGTGGCGCAGGGCAAGGCCGACGCCTTCATCTATGACTCGCTTTCCATCTACCAGAATCATCGCCGGCATCCCGAGGCCACCCGGGCCCTGCTCCAGCCGTTCCGCGAAGAGACGTGGGCGATCGGCCTGCGGCTCGGCGATGACGACCTGCGGCGAAACGTGAACGAATTCCTGGAGACTTTCCGGACCGAGGGGGGCTTCGAGCGGCTCGGCGACGAGTTCCTCCCCGCAGAAAAGGCCTTCTTCAAGGCCCAGGGCATCCCGTTCGTGTTTTAGGTTCGCAGCCCGTAGCCCGGTCACGCCGTGACCGGAAAAGAAACCAGCGCCACGGCCCCACGCGTGGTACCCTTTCCCGCATGCCGCGCTGGCTCGCCCACCTCATCGTCGTCGTGCTCTTCGCCGCCGGCATCGCCCTGGCATTCTGGCGGGTCGGCTACGCCTGGAACTGGGCAGGGGTCTGGGACTACCGGCAGAAGTTCGTGCAGGGCTGGCTCACGACCGTCGGACTGAGCATCGCGGCCCTCGCCGCCAGTGTCGCGATCGGCGGCGTCGCGGCCTTCATGCTGCGGTCGCGGCAGTCGCTCGTCGAGGCCACGGCGCGGATCTACGTCGAGCTCATTCGCGGCACACCGCTGCTCGTGCAGCTGCTGATCGGCTTCTATGTGGTCGCCAGCGCCGTCGGCCTCGAGAACCGCTACGTGGTGGGCGTGGCCGTGCTCGCCCTGTTCAGCGGCGCCTACATGGCCGAGATCTTCCGCGGCGGCCTCGATGCCATTCCCAAGGCCCAGCTCGACAGCGCCCGGGCGATCGGCCTCGCGCCCGCCCAGACGCTCCGGCTGGTCGTGCTGCCGCAGGCCGTGCGGATCGTGCTTCCGGCCGTGGCGGGCCAGCTCGTGTCGCTGATCAAGGATTCGTCGCTGTTGTCGGTGATCGCCATTTCCGAGTTCACGCTCGCCGCTCAGGAGGTCAACTCGTTCACCTACTCGACGCTCGAAAGCTATCTGCCGCTGGCCGCCGGCTACCTCGCGGTCACGCTGCCGTTGGCCGGCGTGTCGCGGTGGCTCGAGCGTCGGTTCCGGTACGAGGCGGCCTGACGGGAAGACCACCGGCATGAAGCTCGACGTCCGCGGCCTCGTGCAGCGGTTCACCACGCCAGCCGCTGCGGGCCGTCCCGCCACCACGGCCACCGTCCTCGACGGCCTGAACCTCGCCACCGCCGACATCACGGCGCTCGTGCTCGTCGGCCCGTCCGGCGGCGGCAAGTCGACGCTCTTGCGGATTCTCGCAGGCCTCGACGTGCCGACGGCCGGCAACGTTGCATTCGACGACGTGCCGCTGCCCCGCGACGAGACGGGGCTCCGCGGTTACCGCCGCACCGTGGGCACGGTTTTCCAGGCATACAACTTGTTCCCGCATCTCACCGCCATGGACAACCTCCTGCTGCCGCTCGTCCACGTGCACGGCCTGTCGCCGGCCGCGGCAGCCGACCGAGTCCGGGGTCCGCTCGAACGGTTTCGCCTCACCCAGCACGCCCACAAGCGGCCGGCCGAGTTGTCCGGTGGCCAGAAGCAGCGGATCGCGATCCTGCGGGCCCTCGTGACCCAGCCGCAACGGCTGTTTCTCGACGAGCCGACATCGGCACTCGATCCCGAGATGCGCAGCGAGGTGCTGGAAATGATCGGCGAACTGCGCACCTCGGGCACGCAGTTCATCCTGGTGACCCACGAGATGGCGTTCGCCCGCCGGGTCGCCGACGAGGTGGCCTTCATCGCCGACGGCCGCGTGCTGGCCCACGATCGCTCGCGTGCGTTTTTCACCGAGCAGGCACACCCGCGGGTGCGGGCATTTCTTGACGGGGCCCTCGCCTCATGACAGACGACATGGCCGCCGACACATCCGGCGATGACCGGGCCCGCGCCGCGTTCCTCGGCTCACTCGTGGCCGACGCGGTGTCGATGCCCGTCCATTGGTATTACGACCGCGCGGCACTCGACCGCGACTATCCCGAATTGCTCGCGCCTGCCGACGGGATCGGCTATCTGCCTCCCCGCAGCCCGCACCCCGACAGCATCCTCTGGCGGTCGAGCTACGTCGCGGCTGGACCACAGTTCGACATCCTCGGCGACCAGGCGCAGTTCTGGGGTCGCCGCGGTGTTCACTACCACCAGCGGCTCCCGGCCGGCGGCAACACGCTCAACTTCCAGCTCGCGGCCGAACTCTACCGCCTGGTGCGCCGCGACCGCGACTACGATCCCGAACGCTGGCTCGACCACTACGTGGCCTTCATGCGGCAGCCGGCTCGACATGGCGACACCTACGTCGAGGAATACCACCGCCACTTCTTCACGAACCTGGCAGCGGGCCGCAAGCCGATCAACTGTGGTGTTCGCGACGTGCATATCGGCGGCCTGGCCCACGTGCCTGCGATCGTGGCCGGGCTTGGCCCACGGCATCCCGACCTGCGGCGGATCGTGAGGGTTCACGTCTCGCTGACCCACAAGGACGACGACGTCCTGGCGGCTGCCGATGCCTTCGTGCGAATGCTCGTGCGGCTCACCCGCGGTGATCGCCCCGCCGAGGACCTCCGCACTGTCGTCCTCGAGGAGGCGTCTGACTGGGTGTCCGCGGCGAAACTCGCCGATTGGAATGGCCGCTGTGACGCAGCAGGCGGCCCGTGCCCCGACCGTGCCGTCGTTGGTGGAGTCCTGAGCCCCGCCTGCTATATCGACGAGGCCTTCCCGGCGGCGGTCTTTCTCGCCTGCCAGCACGCAGGCGACTGTGCCGCCGGCGTCCGCGCCAACGCCCTGTGCGGCGGCGACAACTGCCATCGTGGGGCCGTCGTCGGGGCGCTGCTCGGGGCGACGGCATCGATTCCCCGCCGACTGCTCGCAGATTTGCAGGCTCACGATACACTTTCGGTTTCGTAAGGTTTCTGAGTCGTGAGGAGCTGCATGAAGCCCCCTGTCGCCACGTCGCCCGTCCGCGCCCCCTCCAGCCGATTCGCCGAATTCGAGGCGGCACTGGCCCCGACCCACACGGTGCTGCTCACCGCCGATCCTGCGGCGGCCGATCCGGTCGCCGCAAAGCGGGCCGAGATCCGCCGCTATTTCCATCAGACCTGTGCGATCTACGAGCGGCTCTTCGATCTGATCCGTGACGACGCCTCCTACTACGAGCGGCACGAACCGCTCCGCCACCCGCTGATCTTCTACTTCGCCCATCCGGCGGTGTTCTATGTCAACAAGCTCACGGCCGGTCGGCTGATTCCCCGGCGGCTCGATGCCGTGCTCGAGGCCATGATGGCCGTGGGCGTCGACGAGATGTCGTGGGACGATCTCAACACGGCCCACTACGACTGGCCGAGCGTTCGCACGGTTCGCGACTACCGAGCCGCGCTGCGGGAGCTCGTCGATGGGTTCATCCAGTCGATGCCGCTCGAACTGCCGATCCGTCAGGACTCGCCCGCCTGGGTGATCCTGATGGGCATCGAGCACGAGCGGATCCACCTCGAGACATCGAGCGTGATCATGCGGCAGATGCCGCTCGACGAACTGCGTCATGGCGACGAACTCACCGCCGAGGAGCGGCGACTCTGGGCGGCCTGCACGACGACGGGCACTCCGCCGGCGAATGACTGGCTCCCCGTCGCCGGCCGGACCGTGCGGCTCGGCAAGCGGGCCGACGATCACACCTACGGCTGGGACAACGAATACGGACACGAGGACGCGGCCCTGCCTCCGTTTCGCGCGGGGAAGCGGCTCGTCTCCAACGCCGAGTTCCTGGAGTTCGTGACTGCCGGCGGGTATCGCGACGAGTCGCTCTGGACCGAGGAGGGCCGCGGCTGGCTCCACTACACGCGGGCCGAGCATCCCAAGTTCTGGCTCAGCCGCGCCGACGGCTACTGGCAGCGGAACCTGCTCGACGAGCGGCCCCTGCCGCTCGATTGGCCGGTCGAGGTCAACTGTCTGGAGGCCCAGGCCTACTGCACCTGGCTGGCCAAGCGGACGGGCGAGAACGTGCTCTTGCCAACCGAGGCCCATTGGCAGGCGCTCCGCGACGAGGTGCCGGGCGACCACCCGTCGTGGGACCGCGCTCCCGGCAATCTCAATCTCGAGCACTTCGCGTCGAGCTGCCCCGTCGACGCCTTTCCACAGGGCGAGTTCTGTGACGTCGTGGGCAACGTCTGGCAGTGGACCCGCACGCCGATCATGCCCTTCAAGGGTTTCGAGATCCACCCGCTCTACGACGACTTCTCTGTGCCCACGTTCGACGGCCGCCACAATCTGATCAAGGGAGGCTCCTGGATCTCGACCGGCAACGAGGCGCTCGCCAGCGCCCGCTATGCCTTTCGACGGCACTTCTTCCAGCACGCGGGCTTCCGCACGATCGTCGAGGAGCCGGGCAACGAGGCGGTTACGGCCGGCTCGCGGCTCTACGAGACCGATCAACTCGTGACGCAGTATCTCGATTTCCACTATGGTGACGCCGCTTCCGGAGGGTTCGATGCCGCTTCCGGCGGCGACGCTGCGAACCGCGGCAGCGTGCTCGGCGTGGCCAACTTCCCGCAGGCCTGCGTGGCGGCCACGATGCCACACGTGCCTGCGGATCGTCGGGGCAAGTGCCTCGACATCGGCTGCTCTGTCGGCCGCTCCGCGTTCGAGTTCGCCCGCCACTTCGCCCATGTCGACGCGATCGACTTCTCAGCCCGGTTCATCCAGTCGGGCGTGCGGCTCCAGCAGGGGGACGAGCTGCACTACGAAATTCCGACCGAGGGCGAGCTCACGGTCCCGCGGGCGATCTCGCTCGAGCGGCTCGGCCTCGGTGACATCGGCTCCCGCGTGCTCTTCATGCAGGGCGACGCCTGCAACCTCAAGGCGATCTACGCTGGCTATGACCTCGTGTTCGCCGGCAACCTCATCGACCGTCTCTACGATCCCTCGCTGTTTCTCCGGGAGATTGCCGACCGGATCCTGCCCGGGGGCCTGCTCGTGATCACGTCTCCCTACACGTGGCTCGAGGAATACACTCCCAAGGACAAGTGGCTCGGGGGACGTCGGGAGCATGGCGAGCCGCTGACGACGTTCACGGGACTGGAACGCTGCCTGACCCCGCGGTTCGCGTTGGTGTCACGCGGTGACATTCCGTTCGTGATCCGGGAGACGGCCCGCAAGCACCAGCACACGATCGCGGAAATGACGGCGTGGCGCAGGCTGACGTGATGTGGGGCACCGGCTATGATGGGGGGTTCCGCAGCGCGGACTCACCCATCCGATCGGTGTTCAGATGCACGATGAATCCCCATTTGACCCCTGCCGCCAGTGGCTCGGCATCGATGCCGTCGAGTTGGTGACGCCGCATCGAGTCCTCGGGGTCTCCCCGCTGGAGACCGACCCGCTCGCGATCGTGAGGGCGGCCGATCAGAAGCTGATCACCCTGCGGTCGATCGATCCCGGGCCGCTCGCCAGGGCTCGGGACGCCTTGCTGGCCCGGGTCGAGCAGTCGCGAGACGCCATGCTCGCGGCAGCCTCCACGGCTCGCGGCAGCCCCTCGCTGCCTTTCCCTCCGACGAACCACCAGCCGGGAGGCGTATTCGGCTCCGGCGAGGCTGTCGAGCCCCCGTCCGCCCCGATGTTGCCCACTCCCAGCGTGGCGGTGCGGCCGCCCGTGGTCGTGCGGCGGTCGAGTCCGGTGCTGCCTCTCGCTGTCGTGGCCCTGCTCCTGGGAGCGGCAGGCTGGCTGGGATACCAGGTCTCGCAGAATCAGTCTGGCAAGCCCGCCGTCTCGGTTGCGTTGTCGACGTCGCCGCGGCCCGAGCGTCCCGCTCCCAAGCGGCCTGCATCCGAGCCATCTCGAGCCGTGCGCCCACCCCGGCCCGTCCCCGAGCCCCTCGCGGAACCCGAGACCGAGAGCGAGCCCGAGTCGGAGCCCGAACCCATCACGGAACCCGAGACCGAATCCCTCACGGAGCCGGAGCCCGAACCGGACGCTGCCCCGGAAACCACCGCCAGCGATGGCGACACCCTCGAGGATCACCTCGAGAGCGTCTACGCCGCGCTGCGCCGGAGAGACTTTCCCGCTGCCGACAAACTGCTCGACAAAGCCCAGGACGTCGCTGCTCCGGACGAGTCTGCAAGCGAACGGCTGGATCGCTGGCGGCGGCTCGCCGCCTACGCGAAAAACTTCCCTGCCCTGCGGGACAAGGCGCTGAAAGCGAGCAGCGAAAACGACATCGAACTGGCGGATGGCCGGATCATCGGGATCATCGAAGTCGACGCCACCCGCGTCGTCTACCGGGACCGGGGACAGAACGAACGTGTGCCCCGCGACCGTCTTCCCGACGACGTCCTGCTCGCAATCGTGCAACAGTGGTTCAATGCCGCGAGGAAGCCCGGAAACCACCTCTACCTGGGCACCTTCCACCTGCTGCGGGACACGCCCGATCTCGCGTCGGCCCGGGGTGAATTCCAGCTCGCCTCGTTCAGCGGCGAGCCCGACGGCGCCGTGCTCCAGCAGCTCCTCACCGATCCCGTGATCGCGGGTGGCGATCAGTAGCAGGCCGCCAGAATCGGCAGCAATGCCGCTGCGTCGAGCTCACGCGGATTGCCTCTCATGCTCGCGCCGCCGGAGTGTTCCGCGAGCCAGCCAAGCCGATCGGCTGCGAGACCGACGTCGCGCAGCCGCTGCGGCGTGCCCGCGACCAGGCAGAGCCGCTCGATCCGCTCCATGAACGCCCGAGCCGCTCGCGCGTCATCACCAGCCGCCGGGTCGAGCGTCCGCTCGAGCATGGCCAGATCGCCCCGGGCCACCTGCTCGTTGACCCGCAGCGCCACCGGGAGCATCACGGCGCAGGCGACGCCATGCGGCGTGCCACACTCGATGCCGAGCGCCGCGGCCACGCCGTGTGCCATGCCCAGCCCCGAGTTCGTAAGCGCGATGCCCGACATCAGCGCCGCATGGCTCAATGCCGCCCGGGCATCCAGATCGGCCGGCGCGGCGAGTACCCGCGGGAGGGCGACCAGGGCTCGCGGCAGGGCGTCGAGCACCAGCGCCCGGGGCACCGGCTGCCGAAACCGGCAGATGAACGACTCGATCAGTTGCGTGATGCAATCGAGCCCGGAGGCCATGGTCGTGTCTCGCGAGCACGAGAGCGTGAGGGCCGGATCGACGACCGCCGCCCGCGGCACCAGCAGGGGACTGCGCATGCTCTTCTTGAACCGCCGTCGCGAGCAGGAGATCACCGCGTTGCGGGTCGCCTCGGCCCCCGTGCCCGCGGTGGTGGGCACCGCCACCAGCGGCAGGGGAAGACGGCTGATCGGCAGCCCCCGTCCCACCCCCTCGAGATGATCGATCACGGCCGCATCGAGGTCGGCCGCGTCGCGCGGGACGTTCGTTGCGAGGGCGGCGACCGCCTTGGCGAGGTCGATCGTGGCGCCGCCGCCGACGGCGACGATCACCGCGTCCTTCCGTCCTTCGCTGGGTAGCGCGGCGAGCGCCGCGGTCACGTCGTCCACCGTGGGCTCGCCCGCACTCGTCGCCACCCGCAGCGTGGGAATGCCGGCCAGCCGACAGGCCTGTTCGACGGCGTCGAGCCCGCCGCTCGCCGGGCCACTGGAGCGGCCGGTCACGATCCACGCGGCCCGGCCGAACTCGGCGACGAGGCCGGCGACCTCGGCCGTACGGCCTGCACCGAACACGATCCGTGGCGGCACGAGCATGTCGTAACTGCCCGGCCCCGTCATTCCTGCGTGCATGCTGGCTCTCCCGCGCTATACTCGTCGCCATCGGCCTCGACGTCGACCGGGCAGGATACCGCGTCCTCCGCTCCGGCAGGCATCGGGGCAGGTTTCGTTTCCCCCGCCGTGCCTCTCGTCGCCTCCTCGAGCCGCCATGCAGGACCCGCTTCCCATCCCCACCTGCCCCGGGCCGATTCGAGGCACGATCCGCCCTCCCGGCTCGAAGAGCATCACGAACCGGGCTCTGGTCTGTGCCGCCCTCGCTCGCGGCACAAGCGTGATCACCGGCGCGCTCGACAGTGACGACACCCGCGTCATGGCCGCCGGCCTGGCAGCGCTCGGCATCGGCATCGAGGCCGACTGGGGGCGAGGCGAGCTGACTGTGCAGGGCTGCGCCGGCAGCATTCCGGCGCATGTCGCGACGCTCGACTGCGCCGCCAGCGGCACGACGATGCGGTTTCTGTCAGCCGTGTGCGGACTCGGCCGCGGGACGTTTCGCCTCGACGGCACCGCCCGCATGCGGCAGCGTCCGATCGGTGATCTGGTGGCCGCCCTGCGAACGCTGGGCGTGGACGCCACAGCGGAGAGCCCCGGAGACTGCCCGCCGGTCGCGATCCGCTCGCCGGGGATCGTCGGCGGCCCCGTCACCGTCCATGGCGGCACGTCGAGCCAGTTCGCCAGCGGGCTCGCGATGATCGCCCCGTGCGTTCCCCAGGGCATGCGGATCACGTTCGAGGGCCAGCTCGTCTCGCTCCCCTACCTCGACATGACGAGCCGCGTCATGCGCAGCTTCGGCGGCACGTGCATGCCACTCGGCGACCGCGGCTGGGAGATTCCTGCCACGGGCTACACGGCCTGCCGCTATGCGGTCGAGCCCGACGCCTCCGCGGCGAGCTACTTCGTGGCCGCAGCCGCGATCACCGGCGGCGAGGTGCGGCTCGAAGGGCTGTCACGACGGAGCATGCAGGGCGACGTCGGCCTGTGCGACGCGCTCGAGCGGATGGGCTGCACGGTCAGATGGGACGAGACGGCTGGCAATGAATCGATCACGGTGCGCGGCCGGGCAGATCGCGGCATCGACATCGACATGAACGCGATCAGCGACACCGTGCCGACGCTCGCGGCCGTCGCCCTGTTCGCGTCGAGTCCCACCACGATCCGGAACGTCGCCCATATTCGCGACAAGGAGACCGATCGGATCGGCGACCTCGTTCGCGAGCTGCGCAAGCTGGGGGCCCGGGTGGCCGAGCATGCCGACGGCATGACGATCGAGCCGGCCACGCTGCATGGTGCAACGGTCTCCACCTACGACGACCATCGAATGGCAATGAGTCTCTCACTGCCCGGGCTCGTGGTGCCAGGCGTGCAGATCGAGGATCCCGCCTGCGTCGGCAAGACGTTTCCCGACTACTGGAAGCGGATGGGCCGGCTCGCCTCCTGGCCGGAGGCCACCCTCAGCGGCTGAGCGGCCGCCGCCCGCCTGCCTGCGCAAGGACCGCTTCGGCTTTGGCCAGGAGCGCATCGACCGTCTCGTCACAGGCCCGAGCGGCTTCCGAATCCGGGGCGACCCCAGACCGCATCGAGTCATCGGCCGCCATGAAGCCGCCACCGCAGTGCTGGCAATAAACGCGGCTGCCGAGCAGATTCACTGCGATCCGCAGCGTCCGCCCGCAGATGGGACAGGACTGCGCGAAGAACACACCTCGCCCCGGCATCTCTGCCTGGCCATGGGAACGGTCGTCGTGCGGCGAGAATGATCCGTGCATGACGCGCTCGCGAGACAATCGAAGCCAGGAGTTGAGATGCACGTGAACGAAAAAGAATATCCCCGGCAGGCTGATTCAACTGAAACAACCACTCCGGCGGATGAGTCTATGCGGGGCGTCAAGGGCCGGCAAATGAGATTTCGGTGACCGATCGCTTTTCGCCCCCGGGCACGAGCGGCTACACTGAGAAAGCGGGGAGGACGCATGTTTCCGCTCTCCCCGGCCAGAGCCGCTTTCGGCCCGACGCAACATGCTCCACCGCACTTGGTTCGCGCCTTTTGTCGTCGTCTTCTGGCTTGTAACCAGCGGCTGGCTGGTCACGGCGAAGATTCTCCCATCGTGGCAGCCCGGATCGCCTCCGGGATACCAGGGACTCTACGGCTCGGGGGGGCGGCTTGGGCCGGTCGGCTGGACCGTCCAGTGGAACGGCTGCCCGCTCGGCTGGGCACTCGCAGAGTCGACCCGCACTCCCGAAGGCGGCCTGACCGTCGAGAGTCGACTGCACTTCGAGCGGCTCCCCGTCGAGGAGGTTCTACCGTCGTGGGCCAGCACGCTCGTCACCGGCATGCTGCGGAACCGCGGCGTCGCCACGTTCGACGCCCGGGGCAGGCTCGCCATCGACAGCAACGGCCGACTGAACGCCTTTCGCTCCGCCGTCAGCGTGGCAGGCATGGCGGATGACGTCGTCCTCGAAGGCACCGTTCGCGACGGCGCGGTGGCCATCGCCGTGCGAGCCGGAGAGCTTCACTACCAGACCAGTCGCCACCTGCCCGACCAGCTCACGCTCGGCGACGAACTCTCTCCCCAGGCCTCGATGCCCGGGCTCTACGAGGGCCGCCGGTGGACGGTGCCGGTCTACAGCCCCCTGCGATCCGGCCTCTCTCCCCTGGAGATCATGCACGCGGAGGTGGGCCCGGAGGAGACGCTGTTCTGGGACAACAATCTCGTGCGGGTGCACGTGGTCTCCTATCGCGAGGATCCGTCGAGCTCCCGCCCGCCGCGATCCCGCCTGTGGGTCGATCGCAGTGGTCGCGTGCTCAAGCAAGAGTCGATGGTGCTCGCGGGCACGCTCGTGTTCGTGCGTCGATCCGACGAGGATGCGGCCCGACTGGCCGCCGGCGTGGCGGAAGAGGCCGCAGGGACTGCGGAGGCGGTCGACGCGTCATGATCGAATTCGACCACGTCACGCGCACCTATGGCAGCAAGGTCGCCGTGTCCGATCTCACGCTGGCCATCCCCCGCGGTGAGCTCTTCGCCCTCCTCGGCCCCAACGGCGCCGGCAAGACGACCACGATCCGGATGCTCGTCGGCCTGCTGCAGCCCTCCCGCGGCTCGATCCGCGTCTGCCGTGCGGATGTCGTGCGGGAGACACGGGCTGCCCACCTGCACGTCGGCTACGTGCCGGACGAGCCCTGCCTGTATGACAAGCTCACGGGCCGTGAGTTTCTCTGGTTCATCGCCGACATGTTCGGGATGCCGCGGCACCTGGCGGCCGCCCGCATCGACCGCGAGATCGACCACTTCGAGCTGGCAGAATTCGCCGACGACCTGGCCGAGAGCTACTCGCTCGGCATGAAGCAGCGGCTGGTGTTCGCCGCGTCGCTGCTCCACGATCCCGACGTGCTCGTGCTCGACGAGCCGATGGTGGGCCTCGATCCGCGCAGCGTACGAATCGTGAAAGACCTGCTGCGGACGCGCACGAGCGAAGGCATGACCGTGTTCATGTCGACCCACACCCTCGCCATGGCCGAGGAGATGGCCGACCGCGTCGGGATCATGGTTCGCGGCCAGCTCCGGTTTCTCGGCACCATTCCCGAGCTCCGCGACCAGATGGCGGTCGAGGCCACGAGCCTCGAGCAGCTCTACCTCGAGCTCACCGCACCGGGCTCGTCGGCGCCGGGCGGCATCCGACCATGACCGCCACGGCCACGCTCGAGGCCGGCGACTCGGGCCGGCGGCTGCTCGGGCCCGACGCCGAGGCCCGCCTCTTCCTTCGCCTCCGCGCCACGATCGCCTGGGCCACGCTCCGCTGGATGCTCGCCCACGCTCGGCTTCGGCTCGGCCTCGTGGTGCTCCTCAGCGCGATGTTCTGGGGCTCGCTCTACGGGCTGTTCGTCGAGGCCTTCGGTTTTCTCGACGGCCTCCACGCCGAGGTCATCTCGCTCCTCTTCAATGCCTTCTTCTCGTCGCTGATGGTGATGCTCATCTTCTCGTCGGGCATCCTCATGTACGGCAGCCTCTATCGGTCGAGTGAAGCCCGGCTCCTGCTCACGCTGCCGGTGCGGGCCGAAACGATCGCGGCCCACAAGTTTCAGGAGGCCCTCTGGTTCTCGTGCTGGGGCTTCGTGCTGCTCGGCAGTCCCATGCTCGTGGCCTACGGCGTCGTCCGTCAGGCGGCCTGGCCCTACTTCGTCCTCATGCTGCCGTTCATGGTGTCGTTCGCCGTGATCCCGGCCACGGTCGGGGCCATCTGCTGCATCGGGCTGGTTGCCTGGATTCCCCGGCTGCGGGTTCAGGCGTTGTCATTCGCGCTGCTCGTCGGATGCACGGCCGCCGTCTGGCTCGGCTGGTCGCTCGTCGAGCGTGGCCCCGTCGATGCCCTCTCGGCGGAGTGGTTCGAGCGGACGTTCGCCCGGCTGGCGATCACCGAGCAGAAGCTCCTGCCGAGCTGGTGGCTGTCGAGCGGGCTGATCGAGGCGGCCCGCGCCGGCCGTGATCCGGTCGGGCCTGCCCTGGCTGAGGCGGCCAAGTTCCTGGGCCTGCTCATCGCCAATGCCATGCTGCTCCATCTCACCGTCGGCTGGCTGGCCGCCGTCGCCTACCGCCGCGGCTACAGCCAACTGTGCAGTGAGGTGCCCTCCCGACGCAGGCGGCCGCTCGGCTGGTTCGACCGCGTGCTCTCGAACGCCGGCACCGCCCGGGGCCGCCCCCTGCGGCTGCTGCTCGTGAAAGACCTGCGAATCTTCCGCCGCGACATCTCGCAGTGGTCGCAGTTCGTGATCTTCTTCGGCCTCCTCGGACTCTATTTCCTCAACCTGCGGTCCTTCAACTACAACAACGCCTACGCGTCGATGATCGGGTTTCTCAATCTCGCGGTCGTCGGCCTCATTCTCTCGACGTTCACGACCCGGTTCGTCTACCCGATGATCAGCCTCGAGGGGCGGCGGTTCTGGATCCTCGGCCTGCTGCCGGTGCATCGCGACCAGATCGTGTGGTCGAAGTTCCTGTTCTCGTTTCTGGGTGGCCTCCTGCCGTGCTGTGGCCTCGTGCTGTTGAGCGACTGGATGCTCGGGCTCGGCTGGCGGCTGATCGCGATCCACGAAGTCTGCTGCGTTTTTCTCTGCATGGGCCTCTCGGGCATCGCCGTGGGCCTCGGCGCCCGCATGCCGGAGCTGCGCGAGTCGTCGGCCGCCAAGATCTCCTCGGGCTTCGGCGGCACGCTCAGCCTTGTCATGAGCTCCCTGTTCATCATGGTGGTCGTGATCGTGGCTGCGCTCCCCACCCACCTCTTCCTCCTCTCCCACGCCCTCGGCACGAGCCGGCTCGCCACCAAGAGCTTCCTCGCATGGGCGGGTGGCCCGCAGGGCACGCTGGCGAGCCTCGCCGTGGTGGCCGTGGTGGGCCTCGCGGCCACGCTCATCCCGCTCCGCCTCGGTCTCCGCTCGTTCCGCAAACTCGAGGCGTGACGTCGTTCGCGCCGTAGTCCGCACACTCCGTGTGCGGCCCCCGGTCTGAACACCGCAGGCCCGTCTATTCCTCCGTGGGGCGACCTCCTGTGGTGTGAGTTCGGGGCTGCCCATGCCCCGTCACCGGACGCTCGCTACGGCATCCATGCCTTCGCTCGCTCGATGCTGCCTGCGCTTCGCCATCCTGGCTGCGCTGGTCAGCAAACGCCGGCTCCTGGGGCACGGGCAGCCCCTCACGGCCGTCTCTTCCGCAGCAGAAGAGAGGAGCCGGCACGTGGGGTTACCCGGCGGGCGGGGCTGCGGTTACCCTCTTGTTCGGCAGCATCCGCGCGGGGTGCTGCCGCTCCAACAGATGATCGACCAGCCTTCCCCCCCAGCGACCGAGTGTGGTTCTCCCGGTGAAGTCCGGCCGGATCGCCCCCTGCGGATCGGGGCTGTGCAGTACCTCAACACGCGGCCGTTGGTGCACGGGCTCGCGGCGGCGGGGGTGGCGGTGCACTACGATCTCCCGAGCCGCCTGGCTGACAGGCTCGCGGCGGGGGATCTCGACGTGGCTCTGATTCCGTCGATCGAGCTCTTTCGGGGTGACCGGTACCGCGTCGTTTCCGACGCCTGCATCGGCTGCCGCGGGCCGGTGATGAGCGTGAAACTGCTGTTTCGTACCGCGCCCGACCGGGTGACGACGCTGGCAACCGACGAAGGATCGCGGACGAGCGCGACGCTGGCCCGCATCCTTCTGGCCGAACGGCATGGCGTGCGGCCGACGACGGAGACCCTGCCGATCGGCGCCGGTCCGGGCGACACGCGGGCCGACGCGGTGCTCGTGATCGGCGACCGGGCGCTGGGATCGATCAGTGGCTCATTTCAGCTGGTGTGGGATCTCGGTGACGAATGGTGCCGGTGGACGGGCCTGCCGTTCGTGTTCGCCGTCTGGGCCGCACGGGCTGGCGTCGACGCGACGGCGATCGAGCCGCTGCTGGCTGCGGCCCGCGACTCCGGCCGGGCCAATCTCGCGGCCATCGCCGCGGTCGAGGCGGCCGGCCATGGGCTCACCGTACCGCAGTGCCTGGGTTACCTCCGCGACAACCTGCACTATCATCTGGGCGTCCGTGAACGTGAGGCCTTGGAACTCTTTCGCGAGCATGCGGCCCGCCTCGGCCTCGCTCCCGGCGGGCGTGCGACGAGCCGTCCTCCGTTCACCGCGACACCGCACTGGAGCAATCATTCATGAGCACGGCCAACGTGATCGCAGACACCGGGATCGCCGCCATTCTCGACGACGTGGTGGCCGGTGGCCGGCTCGGATTCGACGATGCCGTGCGGCTGCTCGAGTCGCGGTAACTGGCGTCGATCGGACGTGCGGCCGACGCGGTGACCCGCCGGCTCCATCCCGAGCCCTATCGCACGTACAACATCGACCGCAACATCAACTACACGAACATCTGTACGGCGGTCTGCGACTTCTGCGCCTTTTACCGCGGCCCCAAGCATCCCGAAGGCTACGTCCTCGACCGCGACGTGATCCTCCGAAAGATCGAGGAGACGGTGGCCCTCGGCGGCGACCAGATCCTGATGCAGGGGGGCCTCCACCCCACGCTCACGCTCGAGTGGTACGAGGAGCTGCTCCGCGATATCAAGGCTCACTTTCCAGCGGTGAACATCCATGGATTCTCCCCGCCGGAGATCCACCACTTCACGAAGGTCTCGAAGCGGCCGCTCCGCGAGGTGCTCGAGCGACTCGCCCAGGCCGGCCTCGGCTCGCTGCCGGGCGGAGGCGGCGAAATCCTCGTCGACCGCGTCCGTGGGGCGATGACCCGCGGCAAGGTGATGACCGACGACTGGCTGGAGGTGCATCGTCAGTGGCACCTTCTCGGCGGCCGCAGCACGGCCACGATGATGTTCGGCCATATCGAGACGCTGGCGGAGCGGATCGAGCATCTCGATCGCCTGCGGCAGGTGCAGGACGAAACCGGGGGCTTCACGGCGTTCATCTGCTGGTCGTTCCAGCCCGACAACACCGAGATGGACGACATCCCGCCGTCCGGCCCCTTCGAATACCTGAAGACCCAGGCCGTCGCTCGCCTCTACCTCGACAACTTCCCCAACATCCAGTCGAGCTGGGTGACGCAGGGCCGCGAGATCGGCCAGCTCGCCCTGCTCTTTGGCGCCAACGACATGGGCAGCCTCATGATCGAGGAGAACGTCGTGAGCGCCGCCGGCACCGTGCACCACCTCACGCTCGACGAGATGAAGTCGGCGATCTCCGAACTCGGCTGGATCCCGCGGCGTCGCAACGTGTTCTACGAGCTGTTCGAAGACGAGCCCGTCGCGCCGGCGGTCGATCCGGAGCGAAGTCGGGCCCGAGCCGTCCAGCTGCCCGTGGCGACGACCTCGCCGTGAGGCCAGCGCCGCTCACGTTGCAGGCGCGGCATCTCGTGCCGATCGCGGCCCCGCCGATCGACGGCGGCTGGCTGCGGATTTAACATGGCCGCGTAGTGGCAGTGGGCAAGGGCAGGCCACCCGGGCCGACCGTCGATCTCGGCGACGCGGTCATCCTGCCCGGGCTCGTCAACGCGCACACGCACCTCGAGTTCTCGACGGTCGCGCAGCCGCTCACTGCAGATGGCGGCCTCCCTGCCTGGATCAGTCGTGTCGTCGCCCTCCGCCGCCAGCGGCCTCCAGACTCGGCCGCTGCCGAGACCGCCGGCGCCGTGGCCCGCGGCCGCGCGGAGAGCGCGGCCGCGGGAGTGACTGCGATCGGTGAGATCGCCACGGCCGCATCGCTCGACGCCTACGCAGCTCCGGGCCCGCGGGTACGGGTGTTCCGCGAGGCGCTCGGACTGTCACCGGCCACCAACGCCGCGGCATTTGCCGCGACGATCCGCGACCTCGACCGGCTCCAGCTCCGGCGAGTTCCCGCCGGCGTCTCGCCGCACGCACCGTACTCAGTTGCTTCTGCACTCGGCCGTCGCCTACTCGCGACTGCCCGTGCTCGCGGCCTGCCCGCGGCGATGCATCTGGCCGAGAGCCGAGAGGAAGAAATGTTGCTCGCCGGTGGCACCGGCCCGTTCCGCGAACTGCTCGAGTCGCTGGGCGCCTGGCCCGCCGCCGCCCCGCCCCGCCTTCTCTCCACCGCCGACTGGATCTCGTGTCTGGCCCGCGGCCCGCGCGGCATCGTGGTGCACGGCACCCACCTCGATCGTGATCCCATCGCCCTCGCCCGCCTCGCCCGCCACCGCGACCGGCTCGCCGTCGCGATCTGCCCGCGCACCACCCTCGCGATCTCCGGCTGCCTGCCGCCACTCGCCCTCTTTCGCGACGCGGGACTGCGAGTCGCCATCGGCACCGACAGCCGCGCGTCGAATCCCGATCTTTCCGTCCTCGCCGAATGCCGCACGCTCGTCGATGCCGGCGTCACGAACCCAGCCGCAACCCTCACGATGGCCACGCTCCACGGGGCA
>JAPOJV010000086.1 GCA_029978085.1 bacterium | reverse complement strand
TCCATGCCCGCGTCGCCGACCTTCGTGTCCCAGAGGTCGAGCGTCGCCAGCTTCTGCAGGCCGGCCAGATGGGCCACGCCCGCGTCGCCGACACTCGTCTCGGCCAGGTCGAGCAGCATGAGATTCGAGAGCTTCCCGATGTGCGACATACCGGCGTCGCCCACGAGCGTGCCTCGCAATTCGAGCCGCTTGAGCTTCGTGAGCTTCGCGAGATGGGCCAGACCGTCGTCGCCAACGAATGTTCGCATGACGTTGATCTCATCGATGTCGGTCTTCTCGGCGAACGGCGCCAAGCCGGCGTCGGTCACCTGGCCATCCTCGACCGCGAAGCCACGGAGCTTCGGCAGCGTCGCGACATGCGCGAGGCCCGTGTCGGTGACGCTCGGGCAGCGGAGCTTCACCCGCTCGAGGCTGGCCAGCTTCGCCACATGCTCCAGTCCGGAGTCGGTCACGAGGGCGCAGCCTCTGAGGTCGAGCACGCGCAGCTTCTCCAGCGGCGCGAGATGGGCGAGCCCGGCGTCGGTGAAATTGTTGTAGAGCAGGATCAGCTGCTCGAGCCCGCGGATGCCCGCCACCGCCTCGAGCGCGGCGTCGGTGAGGTTGGACGACCGGCGGAGGTTCAGCACCCGGAGCTTCTCGAGCGCCGTGAGCTGGGCCGCGCCAGCGTCGGTCACGTCGGTGTTCTCGAGCACGAGCTGCTCGAGATTTTTCATCTTCGCGATCGCGGCGAGCCCACGGTCCGAGATCTCCGCGCCCCAGACCTCGAGCTTCGTCAGGCCCTCGAGCCTGGCGAGCGTTTCGAGGTCGGCGTCGGTCGCCGGCCGCTCGGCCAGATCGACCGCCACCACGTGGCCCGCAGCGTCGAGTTCCACGCTGCCGCCGCGAGTCTTCACCAGGGCCACGGCCTCGGTGTCGGCCGCCGCCGGAGTCACGGCCCGGGCCGCTGCTGGTAGCCCAACGGCCGTCAGCGCGAGCATCACGGCCACCATGAGATGAGAGACCGCGCCCGCCGCGCGCACACCGACTCCGCCTGTTGCCATCGTCATCTCGACCTCCTTGCTCACGCCTTCCAGCCGTCGCGGGGCGTGGGCCGAACGATCGACTCCACCTCGGGCGCGTTGGTAGCCACGAGCTTCACCGGATCCCACTCGATCTTCTTGCCGGCCACGTCGGCCGCGTCGGCCGCCCAGACGGCGAGGTTGCCGAGGAGGATCGTCTCGGTCAGCGGGGCGGCGTAGTCGGGGAAGTTGCTCACCGCCGCCGGGCCGCCCTTGATCGCGTTGACGAATTCGACGAAGTGACCGGGCGACTTCGTGAATGCAACCTCGGCCGGCTTGCTCCCGCTCTTGAGGCTCATGTCGCCGCAATAGTCGCCGGGTGCGTAGAGCACGTCCTTCTCGCCGATCACGAGTACGCCGCTCGCGGACGTCTTGAAGGGCTGCTCCTCCTCCTTCCCTTCGGCATTCTTCTTGACCTCGCCGCGGAAGCCGGCGAAGAGCCCTGCGTCCGGCAGCTTGCCGCCGTCGTACCACTTCACCTTCACGGCCGGCCGGTCGCCGAGCGTGGGGAACTCGAAGTCGATGATCGACCACTTGGGGAAGGTCTCCTTGTTGTGGCCGCTGGTGACTGCCTGCACGCTGGCCGGATCGCGGAGCGTGAGCGCCATGAAGGGCATGTTGAACGTGTGGCAGGCCATGTCGCCGAGTGCGCCGGAGCCGAAGTCCCAGAACCCGCGCCAGACGAACGGGTGATAGCCTGCCGCATACGGACGGAGCGGCGCCGGGCCGAGCCAGCAGTCCCAGTCGAGGTTCGCCGGCACCGGCTTCTCCTCGGGCCGCCCGCCCCCCTGCGGCCACACGGGGCGATTGGTCCAGACGTGAACCTCCTTCACGGTGCCGAGTGCTCCGGACTGGATGAACGCCGCGGCCCGCCGCAGCGAATCGCCGGCCGTTCCCTGGTTGCCCATCTGCGTGGCCACCTTCTGCGACCGGGCCAGTTCGCCCAAGAGCCGGGCCTCGGAGATCGCCCGCGTCAGCGGCTTCTGGCAGAAGCAGTGCTTGCCCATTTGCATCGCCATCGCAGCGGCCGTGATGTGGGTGTGGTCGGGCGTGCTGACGGTGACGGCATCGAATTCCTTGCCCATCTGGTCGAACATCTTGCGGAAGTCGACGTATTGCTTCGCGCCCTCCAGCGTCTTCTCCGCCCGCTTCAGCTGGTTCGCATCGACGTCGGCCACCGCGACCACCTTGCCACTCCGGGCCGCGTCGGCGGAGTCACTCGCCCCCTTGCCGCCGATGCCGATGCAGGCAAATCGAATCTCCTCGTTGGCGCTCGTGGCCGGCTTCGCCTCGTCGGCCCGCAGGCCGGGGGCGATCCAGTAGCCACCGGCGACGGCCGCCGTCGCGGTGATGAAATCGCGACGTGAGCCGCGGGCAACGGGGCGGGAGGTCGAACGGCGGGCACGCGACATGGCGGGATGCTCCGAGGCGGGAGAGGCTCTGGCAAAGCATGACGAGTTTCTATCGTCGGCCTGCCAGATTCCGCGTGAGCCTAGCCCCGCCCCGCGCGGCCTACAAGTCGCCATTTTATGGGCATCGACCCGTACCCATCGGGGTCAGTGGGGCAGGCCCTTGAGGTCGGCGGGAATGGCCGGGTCATCCTTGGCCAGCTCCGCGTCGAGCAGGCCGATCATCTCCTGGACCTTCTCGGGCCGCGCGGACGCCAGGTTCTCCCGCTCATACGGATCGTTGACGATGTCGAAAAGCTGAGGGGCGGCATCCTTGCTGCGTATGATCTTCCAGTCACCGCGCAGCAGTGCCTGCCCCTGCGTGTGCGCGATGTAGATGGTCCGGGGAGCGGGCGTCGTGTCCTCGCCGCTGATGACCTTCCAGCGGTCGAGGCCATCCCACCTGGGATCGCCCTCCGGCTCGAAACCCACGAGCCCAGCCACCGTGGGCAGCCAGTCGCCGACGTAGAGGGGCGCGGTCACCTTTCCGGGGCTGAGCCGGCCGGGCCAATTGGCGAAGGCGCACACCCGGATCCCACCCTCGTAGAGCGTGCTCTTTTCGCCGCGCAGGGGGGCATTCTCGCTGTTGAACGGTGAGTGCGGGACCGTGCCGACGTAGGCGTTCTTGAGGCTTTCGATGCCGCCGTTGTCGGACATGAAGACGATGAGCGTCCGCTCCCGCTGCCCGGACCGTTCGAGCGCGGCCACGAATTCGCCGACCTTGGCGTCAAGCTGCGACACCATGGCCGCCATACGGAGTCGTGACTCGTGCTTCACCGGATCGTCGTGAAACCTCACGCCATCGTAGATCTTCTTGTACGCCTCGGGAGCGTCGACCGGGGTGTGTACGGCGTGGAAGGGAACGTACATGAACCACGGCTGATCACCCCCCTGGGTGATGCGCTTCAGGGCCTCGGCGGCGATGAGCTCGGTGGCGTTGCCCTCTTCGCTGAAGATGTTCCCGTCGCGGTGCCAGGTGTCCTCGTACGGGCTGCCCGCACGGTACTTGTGCGTCCATGGGTCGGCGGCGCCGGCGAGGGTGCCGTAGCTGGTATCGAAGCCATACCGGTTGGGAATCCATTCCGGGCGGGCGCCGAGGTGCCACTTCCCCGCGATGTGGGTGCGATAGCCGACCGACTTGAGCGCTGAGGCGAGGGTGAGCGTGCCCAGGGGCATGGCCCGCAGGTTGCTCGGCGCCAGCGCCTGGCGGCCGAACCTTCCGGGGCATCGTCCGCTCATCAGCGCCGTCCGCGTGGGCGTGCAGACGGGCTGCACGTAGTGTCGGTCGAGCTCGCATCCCTCGCGGACGAGGCGATCCATGTTCGGTGTCAGGCCGAAGCCCCCGTGCCAGCCGACGTCCGACCAGCCGAGGTCGTCCGCGACGATCAAGAGAACGTTGGGCCGCTCGGCGGCGAAGAGGGGCGAGGTGACGAGCCCGCAGAGCGTTGCGAGGAGCAGGCGTTTCATGGGATCGTCCGGGCTCGACCTCTCTCACGGCCTGTCCGAAAGACAAGCAGGGTGGCTAACGGGACTCGAACCCGCGACCCTCGGTACCACAAACCGATGCTCTAACCAGCTGAGCTATAGCCACCGTGATGGGTGACATTCTATCACAACGTGCGGCTGGTTTCAGGCCCCCGATCATTCCCGGCGCCGGGAGTCGATCACGATCGTGACGGGGCCGTCGTTCACGAGACTCACCCGCATGTCGGCGGCAAACACGCCCGTCGCCAGCGGCCTGCCCACCAGGGGCTCGAGCACGGCCAGAAACCGCTCATAGAGAGGCACCGCCTCCTCCGGCCGGGCGGCCCGCACGAAGCTCGGCCGATTGCCCCGGGCCGTATCGGCCAGCAGCGTGAACTGGCTCACCACGAGGGCCTCGCCCCCCACCTCCGCCACGCTGCGATTCATCTTCCCCGCCTCGTCGGCGAAGATCCGCAGCCCCGCGACCTTGGCCGCCAGCCATTCGGCATCGGCCGCCGAATCCCCCTGCTCCACGCCCACGAGCACCACGAGCCCGCGGCCGATCCGGCCGACGGCCTCACCTCCGATCTCGACGGCGGCCTCTGCCACCCGCTGCACGACGACTTTCATGGGCACCAGTATTGCGAAGAGCTGCTGCGAGCGGGCCACGCGGGGCGATTTTGACATTTCCCGGCCCTGCTGAAATCGCTTCAATCACGCCCCCTTCCGGAGGCTTACCGATGCCCCCTCTCATGACCACGAGCCGGTTCACCGGCGTCCGTGGCTGCGTCAGCGACATCGCCACCCTCGCCCTGCGGGTGCCGCTCTTCCCGGTCGACCGGGTCATGCAACTCGCCCCGCTCGCCGAGGCCCGCGCGGCCTGTCCCGTGCGGATCGGCTGGGCCGCGATCTTCCTCAAGGCCTACGCCCTCGTCGCACGGGAAATGCCCGTGCTCCGCACCTGGTTCTCGGGCGGCCTGTTCCCGAAACTCGTCACCGTGCCCCACAGCGTGGCCACACTGGCGGTGAACCGCACCGATTCCACCGGCGACCGCCTCCTCTTCGCCCGGCTGCGAAAGCCCGAGGCCGAGAGCCTGCCCACCATCCAGCGGTTCATTCACGACTGCACGGCCGAGCCGCTCGAACGGATGTTCAAGCGGCAGCTCCAACTGGAGATGGTGCCCGGACGACTGCGGCGCACGATCCTACGGTGGAACATGAACTCCCGCTCGGCGAAGCGGGCCAGCCGGATCGGCACGTTCAGCCTGTCGACGCTGGCGGGGCTGGGGGCGACGAATCGCTTTCACCCGACGCTCTGCACGACGAGCCTGTCGTACGCTCCGCTGGAGTCCGATGGGAGATGCATGGTGACGATCATCGCCGACCATCGCGTGCTTGACGGCGCCGCCGTGGCACGGGCGCTCCAGTGGCTGGACCAGGCGCTGCAGACCGACCTCGTGGACGAGCTCACGGCCCTGCGGGCCGCTCCTCCGGTGCTTGTCGCCCCGCCGCGAGCCGCCGCCTGATCTCCGCAAGCCGCTCGCCGAGATCCCGCTCGAGCCCGCGATCGGTCGGTTCGTAATACCGCTTCTCCACGCCGAGGTAATCCTGCGCCGCGATCCCGTCGGGCGCGTCATGGGCATACTCGTAGCCCTGCCCGTGGCCGAGCCGCTTGGCCCCGGCGTAGTGCTTGTCCTGCAGGTGCCGCGGCACGGGGATCACGGCCTTCTCGCGGACGTCGCGGCGAGCGGCGCCGATCGCAGCCGTGCAGGCGTTGCTCTTGGGGGCGAGCGCGAGATAGGTGACCGCCTGGGCGAGCGTAAGCTGGCACTCGGGCAGACCCACGAATTCGGTCGCCTGCATCGCGGCCACCGCGATCACGAGCGCCCGGGGATCGGCGTTGCCAATGTCTTCGCTGGCGAGGATCACGAGCCGCCGGGCGAGGAACCGCACGTCCTCGCCCCCCTCGAGCATCCGCGCGAGCCAGTAGAGCCCCGCGTCGGCGTCGCTGCCCCGGATGCTCTTGATCAAGGCGCTGGCGCAGTCGTAGTGGGTGTCGCCGGAGTCGTAGGTGATCGCCTTCCGCTGCACGCTCTCGCGGGCGAGCGGCAGCGTGAACCGCAGCGGCCGCTCTGGGCTCGAGAGCACGCCCACCTCGAGGGCGCCCAGCGCCCGCCGCGCGTCGCCATCCGACGTTTCCACGAGGAATGCCCGCGCCTCTGGCTCGAGCGTGACCCGTTCCAATCCGAGGCCGTGCTCGCGATCGGCGAGCGCCCGGTCGAGGATCGTGGCGATGTGCTCCGGTCCGAGGCTTTCCAGCTCGAAGATTCGGCTGCGGCTGACCAGCGCGCTGGTCAGCGCGAAGAACGGATTCTGCGTCGTCGCCCCGATGAGCGCGATCACGCCGCTCTCCACGTCGGGCAGGAGCACGTCCTGCTGCGCCTTGTTGAAGCGATGAATTTCGTCGATGAACAGGCAGGTGTGCTGGCCGTCGTCCTCCAGCCGCCGTCGGGCCGCCTCGAGCACGTCCCGCACGTCCTTCACACCCGACGCCGTCGCAGAGAGCTCGACGAACCGCCGCTTCGTTTCGTGGGCGATGATCTCGGCGAGCGTCGTCTTGCCCACACCCGGCGGTCCGTAGAGGATCACCGAGCCGAGCCGGTCGGCCTCGATCAGCCGCCGCAGGAGCATTCCCTTGCCGACGACCTTCTCCTGTCCCACGTAGTCGGCCAGCCGCCGCGGCCGCATCCGCGCGGCGAGGGGCGCCGCCCGGGCGACGTTGGCGGCTCGCGAGGCGGCGAAGAGGTCGGGCATGGCGTCGAGGGTGGTCGCGGAAGTGTCGCTCAGCCTTGCCAGACGAATTCGATCGCGGCGTCGATCTCGGGATGGAGGCTCTTGTGGACCGGGCAGGTGTGGGCGGCCTGCTCGAGCGGCTGCCGCTGCGGGTGATCCGCCGGCAGCGGCACCGTGATCCGGGTGCGGAGCGAGGCGATCCGCCGCGGCGGCGCCGCCGTCATCACCTTCTCCGTTTCCGCCGTCATGCCCGTCAGATCGAGGCCGTGCCGCTCCGCCACGATGCCCATGATCGTCATCATGCAGGCGCCCAGGGCGGTCGCCACGAGGTCGGTCGGCGAAAAGCTCTCCCCCTTGCCGTGATTGTCGACCGGGGCATCGGTCACGAGGGTCGTGCCCGAGGGCCCGTGGACCGCGCGGCACCGCAAGCCGCCTTCATACCTGCTCGTGACCTTCACCATCGCCACCGCTCCTCAAAAAAAGGTGCCAGCCACCAAATCTGGAGAATCTGGAGAACCTGCCTATAACTCTCGTACGTACTTTACCCAGATTTGGTGGCTGGCACCTTTTTTTGCATGGGATTTCGATCGCTGCGATCGTGCGTGGAGGCGCTGCGTGCCGAAGGGCAGGCGGTGGTGGTCGATCATCCGGTCGATCCGCATCTCGAGGTCGCTGAGATCCAGCGGCGGCTGTTTCGGGCCGGCGGTCCGGCCGTGCTCTTCACGCGGCCGAAAGGCTCGGCGTTCCCGGTGCTGATCAATCTCTACGGCACCCAGCGCCGGATCGAGCGGATCTTCGCCGACACGCTCGACCGCGTGAAGCGGCTCGTCGAGCTGAAGATCGATCCCGCGGCGGCCCTGCAGAAGCCGTGGCGGTATTGGCGAAGTCCATACGACGCCCTCTCGATGCTGCCCCGGCGAGTGCGCTCCGGGCCGGTGATGGCCAGGAGCATTCCGCTCTCGACGCTGCCGCAGGTGGTGTCGTGGCCGGGCGATGGCGGCCCGTTCATCACGCTGCCCGCGGTCTATACCGAAGACCCGAACGAGCCGGGCACGAAGCACTCGAACCTCGGCATGTATCGCGTGCAGTTGGCGGGCAACGCCTACGAGCCCGACCGCGAGGTGGGGCTCCACTACCAGATCCATCGCGGCATCGGCGTGCACCATGCCGCCGCCCTCGCCCGCGGCGCCGCGCTCAAGGTGGCGATCTTCGTGGGGGGCTCGCCGGCCATGCCCGTGTCGGCCGTGATGCCGCTGCCCGAGGGGCTCTCCGAACTGACGTTCGCCGGCGTGCTCGCCGGACATCGCATCCCGATGATCGCCCGTCCCGACCGGCCGTCGATCTACGCCGATGCCGACTTCGTGATCGAGGGCACGGTGATGCCCGGCGAGACGAAGCCCGAGGGCCCGTTCGGCGATCACCTCGGCTACTACGCCCGCCGCCACGACTTTCCCGTGATGCGGGTCGATCATGTCTGGCACCGTGAGGGGGCGATCTGGCCGATCACGGTGGTCGGCCGGCCACCGCAGGAAGACACGCTCTTCGGCTGGCTCGTGCACGAGCTCACGGGGCCCGTGATCCCCACGGTGCTGCCCGGCGTGCGAAGCGTGCATGCGGTCGACGCCTCGGGCGTGCATCCCCTGCTGCTTGCGGTGGGCAGTGAACGATACCTGCCGTGGAAGCCCTCCACGCGGCCGGCGGAACTGCTCACGCAGGCCTCGGCGATCCTCGGCCAGGGGCAGCTGTCGCTGGCGAAATACCTGTTCATCGTCGCGGAGCAGGACGCCCCCGGCCTCGACGCCCACGACATCCGTCCGTTCCTGGGCCACCTGCTCGCCCGAGCCGACTGGCGGCGTGACTGCCACTTCCACACCGAGACCACGATCGACACGCTCGACTACTCGGGCTCCGGCTTTAACGCGGGCTCGAAGCTCGTCGTCGCGGCCCGTGGGCCGGCGATCCGCGAGCTTCCGATCGAGATCCGCAGCGGTGGCTCTCTGCCGGCAGGCTTCGGCAATCCGCGGGTCTGCCTGCCGGGCGTGGTGGCCGTGGAGGGGCCGCGGATCGAGCCGCGGCCCGTGCTCGAATCGACCGGCGACGCGGCCACGTGGGCGCCGGCTGCCGGCGCAACCTGGTCGGCCGACGCTGAGCGATTCTGCGCGGCGATCGGGCCCGAGCATCCGCTGCGGGCGTTTCCGCTGCTCGTGATCGTCGACGACAGCAGCTTCGCGGCGGCGAGCCTGGAGAACTTCCTCTGGCTCACGTTCACGCGGTCGAATCCGGCAGCCGACGTGCATGGCGTCGATGCGTTCACGCAGCAGAAGCACTGGGGCTGCCGCGGGCCGCTGGTGATCGACGCCCGGCTCAAGCCGCACCACGCGCCGCCGTGCGAGGAAGATTCCGCCGTGTCGGCACGGGTCGATGCGCTCTGTGCCGCAGGCGGCCCGCTCGCGGGCCTCGGCTTGTGAGCCGTAGCCTCGAGTAGGCAAGTCACGCCGTGACTTGCGTTCCGGTCACGGCGTGACCGGGCTACCGTGACCGGGCTACCGTGACCGGGCTACCTATCAGCCGGCGATCGAGCTGATGCGGATCTTCGTGGAGAGCGACCGGTGGCCGGTGCGGCGGCGGTAGTTCTTCCGGCGCTTGAACTTCTGCACGTAGATCTTCTCGCCCTGCACCGAGGAGAGCACCTCGGCCGTCACCTTCGCGCCCTTCACCTTCGGCTTGCCGATCGTGAGCGCCCCGGCCTTGCTGACGGCGAGCACGTCGTCGAACACGACCTCGCTACCGGCCGGGAGGTGACGGAAGTCGATTTCGAGCTCCTGCCCCTCCATGACGCGGTACTGCCGACCGCCGTCGGCGACGATGGCATACGAGTGGCCCGCGCCCTGCATGGTGGCGGCGGAGGAAGAAGCGGTATCGGCAGCGGCCTTGGCCATGTTTCGAATCCGGTCAGAATCGGGTGAGGGGGCAAAACTGGAGAGCCCCAGAGGATATATCCCCGGGAATCACCGGTCGAGAGGTCTAAAAAACCTACGGAAAGCGGACGGTTCGGCCGTTGGCGTCCCAGGCCTCGAACACGAGGTGCTCCGGCGACACGCCGTCCTTGCCGTCGACGTGGAGCTGGATGTGGGTCTCGTCCTCGAACTGGGTGATCTCCCGCCGCTTGCGGTTGTTGAGCCAGGTCGCCACCTCGTCGTGGACGGTGATATTGAGCCGGGCGACGTCGTCCCGCGTGGCGGAGAGGTGGAGCGTCCGCATCACCTCGATCGCCATGCTCTCCGCGGTCTTCACCGTGCCGGTGCCGGCGCAGGTGGGGCAGTCGCGGAAGATGCTCTTTCGCAGCGACGGGCGGATCCGCTGCCGCGTCATCTCGATCAGGCCGAACGGGCTCGTCCGCAGGATCTTCGTGCGGGCCCGGTCGCGCTTCATCGCGTCGTGCAGCGCCTTCTCGACGCCACGGCGATACTTCTCCTTCCGCATGTCGATGAAGTCGTTGACGATCACGCCGCCGAGATCGCGGAGCCGCAGCTGCCGGGCGATCTCCTTCGCGGCGATGAGGTTCATCTGATACGCGTTCTCCTCGGCGCTCTTCTCCGTGCGGAAGCTGCCGGAGTTGACGTCGATCGCCACGAGGGCCTCGGTCTGGTCGATCACGATCGACCCGCCTCCCTTCAGCGGCACCTTCCGCTGATGGATCCGGCCGATCTCCTCCTCCAGCCCGTAGCGGTGGAAGAGCGGCTCCTTGCCCTCATAGAGCTGCAGCCGCGGGGCATACTTCGGCATCACCAGTTCGAGGAACTCGCGGGCCCGCTCGTAGGCGGCCGGCTCGTCGATGAGGATCCGCCCCACGTCCTCCGTGAACATGTCACGGATCGTGCGGATGATCATGTCGCTTTCCTGGTAGATGTCGATCGGCGCGGAATACTTCCGCATCCGCCGCACGATGCTCTTCCAGAGGTTGAGGAGATAGGCCATGTCGCGGGCCATCTCCGACTTCGTCCGCTCCGTGCCGGCCGTCCGCACCACGAAGCCCACGCCCTTCGGCGGCTGGAGGTCGAGCATGATGTCGCGGAGCACGCGGCGGTCACGCTCGTCGTCGATCTTCTTCGAGATGCCCACGCGGCCCAGCGGCGGCATGAGCACGAGGTAGCGGCCGGGGATCGAGATATAGGTGGAAAGCGTCGGCCCCTTGGTGCCAAAGCCCTCCTTGATCACCTGCACGAGCACCTCGTCGCCGCGGCGGAGGATGTCCTGGATCGGCGGCTTCACCCGCGGCCGGTCGCCCAGGCGAGGCTTCCGCCGGGTGGCGGTTCGCTGCCCCCCTTCTCCCTCCTCCGCCTCACCGCGGCCGGCTGGCTCCGCCACGTCGAACGCCTTGTCGGGATCGAGGCCGCCCTGCCGGTAGTACTGCGGCTCCACATCGCTGATGTGAAGGAAGCCGTTGCGGCCCACGCCGAAGTCGACGAACGCCGCCTGGATCGAGGGCTCGATGTTGACGATCCGCCCCTTGTAGATATTGCCGACGAGATTGTCCTGGCTGGTTCGCTCCACATAGAGCTCCTCCAGCAACCCGTCTTCCATGATCGCGATCCGGCACTCCTCCGGCTGCGACACGTTGATCAGCATTTCCTGTTTCATCTCGTTTCCTTCCTGATTGGGGCCGCCCTCAGGCGACCGCCTGGGCCAGCCGGCGACGCAACTGGTCGCGCAGGTAGGCCTTCACCTCCCGCGCACCGTCCATCGTCAGCGCCTTCTCGGCGATCAGGCGGCATTCGGCGACCGAAACGCTTCGGCACACCTGCTTCACTTCCGGGATGGCGCTCGGCGGCACGCTCAGCTGCCGCAGGCCCAGTCCCAGAAGCAGCTGCGTGAACATCACGCTGCCGCTCATCTGACCACACACATTGGCCGGCACGCCGGCCTCGCGAGCCACGTCCAGCGAGCGGCGCAACAGCCGCAGCACCGCCGGATCGCAGGCGTTGTACAGATCCGCCACGTCCTTGTTGCCCCGGTCGACCGCCAGCGTGTACTGGATCAGGTCGTTGGTGCCGATCGAGACGAAGTCGACCTCCTTGATGAAGGTGTCGAGCATCATCACGGCGGCCGGGGTCTCCACCATCATTCCCACCGGCATCTTGCGGTTGAACGAGATGCCGTGCTCGGCGAGGTCTTCCATGACGTCGGCGAGCACCATCCGCGCCTGCCTGAGCTCGACGATCGTCGAGATCAGGGGAAACATCACCCGCACGTCGCCCAGGGCGCTGGCGCGAAGGATCGCCCGGAGCTGCGTGCGAAACATGGGAAGCTGTCGAAGCGAGAGCCGGATGCTCCGCAGGCCGAGGCAGGGATTTCGCTCCTCCTCGATGTTGAGCCGCGCATGCATCTTGTCGGCACCGAGGTCGAGCGTGCGGATCACCACCGGCCGTCCCGCCATGGCCTGCACCACTTCGGCGTAGGCAGCGTAGTGGTCGTCTTCCGTCGGCTCGGTTCTCGAAGCGAGATAGAGGAACTCGGTGCGGTAGAGGCCGATGCCGTCGCAGCCGCGGGCGATGCACTGCTCGGCCTCGCTGGGAAATTCGATGTTGCCCGTGAGCTGAATCCGCACGCCGTCGGTCGTCTCGGCGGGCAGGTCGCGAATCTCCTTGAGCTGCGCGGCGACGGTCTGGGCGGCCTCGAGCTCCTGGCGATAGCGGGCGATCGTCTCCTCGTCGGGCTGGAGGATGACGAGCCCCTGGTTGCCGTCGAGGATCACCGGCTCGCCACCGGACACGTCGGCGAGAAACGGCCCCACGCCGACGACGGCCGGGATCTCCAGTCCCTCGGCCACGATCGCCGTGTGGCTGCCCGGGCCACCGAGCTCCGTGGCGAAGCCCTTCACGAACCGCCGATCGAGCGTGGCGGTCTCGCTCGGCGTGAGGTTGTGGGCTAGCACGATCACCGGCTGTGAGATCGCCGCCAGCGTCTCCCGCCGCTGACCGAGCAGGTTGCGGAGCAGGCTCTTCTCGATGTCGTAGATGTCGTGGGCCCGCTGCGAGATGTGGTTGTCGAGACTCTGAAACACCTTCGCGTAGCGGCGGAGCGTGCGACTCACGGCATACTCCGGCCACCAGTTGCGGTCGCGGACGGCGGCCTGCAGCTCCCGCTGCAACTTCTCGTCGTGCAGCATTGCGAGGTGGGCCTCGAAGATGGCCGCATACTGCTCGCCCAGCTCGGCCCGGATCGCGTCGCGATTCCGCTCCATCTCGCGGGCCGCCTCGCCGATCGCGTGGGAAAGGCGGGCCAGCTCGGTGTCCACGGCACTGCGCTCGACGAACCGGCGGGGGATGCGGAATCCCTCGCTGTCGAGGACGAGCGCCTCACCGATCGTGACGCCGGGCGAAACGGCGATGCCTTGAAGATCCAGCACATAGCGCGACAGGAACACCACCAGCGGATAGAACATC
>JAPOJV010000227.1 GCA_029978085.1 bacterium | reverse complement strand
GTGGCGATGAAGTTCTTCGCCTGCCTGCGGCGGAGCTTGCGGATCGGTAGACGCCGTGTCGGGCCCCCGACGCCGGAGTTGGCGGCGTAGTTGTTGTTGGCGCCGTCGCCGTTGTCCTCGCCGTTGGCGGGATTGTGCTTCCGCTCGTACGAGACGAGGTCGTTGAGCGTGTAGCCGTCGTGCGAGGTGACGAAGTTGATGCTGTGGCAGGGCTGCCGGCCGTCGTCGCCGTACAGGTCGCTCGAGCCCGCCAGCCGCGTGGCGAGGTGGCCGGTCTGGGCGAAGTCGCCCCGCCAGTAGCGGCGGACGTCGTCGCGGTAGCGGCCATTCCACTCGGCCCACCGGAGGCTGGCGAACGAGCCGACCTGGTAGGCGCCGGCCGCATCCCAGGCTTCGGCGATGATCTTCGTGTCGGCCAAAAGGGGATCTTCGGTGATCAGTTCGACGATCGGCGGATTGGGCAGAATCTCGCCGTTGCGGTCGCGGGAGAGCACGCTGGCCAGATCGAATCGGAAGCCATCGATGTGGTAATTGTGCACCCAGTGCCGGAGGCAGAGAAAGATCAGCTCGCGAACGATCGGATGGTTGCCGTTGATCGTGTTGCCGCAGCCGGTGTAGTTGCGGTAGGTCGAGCCGCCGTCGCCCAGCATGTAGTAGACGCGGTTCTCCAGGCCCTTGAAGGAGAACGTGGGGCCAAGGTGGTTGCCCTCCGCGGTGTGATTGAAGACGACGTCGAGGATCACCTCGATGCCGGCCGCATGGAGCGCCCGCACCATCTCCTTGAACTCCCGCACCTGGCAGCCCGGCTCGCCGCTGGAAGCGTAGCCCCGATGCGGCGTGAAGAAGGCGATCGGGTCGTAGCCCCAGTAGTTGCGGCGGTCGGAGGGAAACGCCTCCGACGGAATGTGCGGCGCGAACTCGTGCACCGGCATCAGTTCGACAGCCGTCACGCCCAGCGACTTGAGGTACGGAATCTTTTCGATCACGCCTCGATACGTGCCCGGATGATCCACACCGCTGGTCGGGCTCTGCGTGAAGCCCCGGACGTGCAGCTCGTAGATCACGGTGTCGGCGAGGCCGCGGCGGAGATGCCGATCTCCCTGCCAATCGAACGAGTCGTCGATCACGACGCACTTCGGCGGCTGCAGGATGCCGTCGGATCCCAACGTGAAGTCGCCGACCAGAGCCCGGGCATAGGGGTCGATGAGCGGAGCCGTGCCGTCGAACCGCTGGCCGCGTTCCGGGTCGAACGGGCCGTCGGCCTGAAAGTGGTAGAGCTGCCCCGGGCCGAGACCCGGCACGAACACGCTCCAGATGTCGCCCCAGCGGTCCTTGGCTGGGTCGAGCTCGATCACCTCGGAAGGCTCGGCAGCGTCGGCCGCGTCATAGAGCAGCACCCGCATCGCCGTCGCTGAATGGCTGTAGACGACGAACTGCACGCCCCCCTTGCGTCTTCCCATGCCCTCGTGGAGCAGGGCACCGTAGGGCAGGGGGTGGCTGAACTGCAGCGGCGGCAGGGGAGCGCGGGCGTGGGCTCGCGAGGCGGGCAGTGTCGGTTTCCGCAGCGGCATGGCAGAAATCATACCACCGCGGCCTCCGCCCCGGCGGCGGCGGGTACTCCTTGCGGGACCGCAGGCTGCGGCGATGATAGCCACATGAGCGGAGCCACCTATTCAAGCGCCGGCGTCGATTTGGAACTCTACCGCGAGGGCATGGCCCGGCTGCCCGCGCACATGCGGCGGACGCAGTGCCCGCGGGTGATGAGTCCCGAGGGGGGCTTCGCCGCCCTCTTCCAGCTCGATTTCAAGGGGCTCTTCGCCCGGGGCTACGAGGACCCGCTGCTCGTGTCGTGCACCGACGGCGTGGGCACGAAGCTCAAGATCGCGGTCATGGCCGGCATCCACCACTCCGTCGGCATCGACCTGGTGGCGATGAGCGTCAACGACGCCCTCTGCACGGGTGGCGAGCCTCTGTTCTTCCTCGACTACGTGGCGATGTCGCACGACGACCCGAACCTGCTCGAGCAGATCGTCCGCGGTATCGCCGACGCCTGCGTGGAGTGCGAGTGTGCCCTCGTCGGCGGTGAGACGGCGATCCTGCCCGACATGTACCAGCGGGGCGAATACGACCTGGCCGGCTTCTGCGTCGGCGTGGTCGACCGGAAGCGGCTCGTGGATGGCCGAGAGATCCAGCCCGGTGACGTGGCCCTCGGCATCGCCTCCAGCGGCTTCCACTCCAACGGGTTCAGCCTTGTGCGCAAAGCCGTCTTCGAGATCGGCGGGCTCTCCTGCGGCGACGCCGTGCCTGCCCTCGGCGGCCGTACGGTGGCCGACGCGCTGCTCACGCCCACGCGGCTCTATGCCCGCCCCGTGAAGGCGGTGCTCGGCCGCTACCGGGACCAGACTGTCGTGCATGGCATCGCCCACATCACCGGAGGCGGGCTCGTGGAAAACCTGGCCCGCATCGTGCCGCCGCACGTGCAGGTGATGCTCGACCGCGGCTCATGGCCGGTGCCGGCGGTTTTCCCCTGGGTGCAGGGGCTCGGCGGCATCGCGGCCGACGAGATGGAGCGGGTGTTCAACATGGGCATCGGCATGGTGCTCGTGGTCGCCCCC
>JAPOJV010000200.1 GCA_029978085.1 bacterium | reverse complement strand
GCTGAATGCGGTCATGCCGCCAGCCATCGGCGGTGACGCTCTTCTCAGAGTGGTACTTCTTGACGGTGAATCGGCCGCCGTTTTCGCCCGCGCCGTCCGTGCCCAGCTGCACGAGCACTATCCGGCCCTCGCGCGAGCCCGCCGGACATGGGCGGAACAGGCACCATGAGCCGTCCGGGATCAGCGGTTCCATCGACGTGCCCGTCACCCGCGCCACGAACATGCCGAGCTTGAGCGAAACGCCCGGCACCTCCGTCCAGCCGATTTCCTCCGGCACGCTCTCCCGTCCCCAAAAGCCCGCCGCGGCGGTGAGATCGTAGACCGGCACGTGGGTGGTGTAGCGGGCGGCGTGGGGCGTGGAGGGGAGTAGGTCGAATGGCGGGGCGGAGCTCGGAGAGCGTTGAAGATTCGGTGGTGGCTCAGACCCGGAGTCCCCGGGCTCCCGCCCGGGGCTTTTTGTGGGCATCGCGAGCCACTGTCCATCTATAGAGGTGAACTCGACTTCGAAGTTGGTGCCCGGGAGACCCGCGTCGGGGCCGAACCAGTCGCGGAGCAGCGTGGGGAGAGCGTTGTTGCCACGGGCACTCGCGGCGTCGGCCGGATGGGCGACGTTGCACGCCACCTTCACGAACCGGAAGACCCACTCCCGGCCGTCGGGGAGGCGGACGCGCGTCGGGCCCGTGGGTCGGGACGGGACGGATTCCACGGTGGGGAGGAAGAGGATCGGTTTGCCGCCGGAGTGAGAGACCTTCGCGCGGAAGGGGGTAGTGGGCGGGATCCCGTCGCTTGCGCTTAGGGCTTGTATGGGGGCCAGGCGGGAGCGGGAGTAGTGCGCGAGACGGAGATCGACGAGTTCGCCCGTGAGCGATTCGAAGGCCGCGCGGAGCTCGGGCGGGCACGTGAAATCCGCCACGAACCTGTCGCCCCGGCGGGTAAACCACCGCTGGCCGGCCTGGTCGTCCATCCACCGCGAGAGCGGCCACTCGAGCCACCATTTTGTGAAGGCGGGGTCTGGGTCACCGGAAAAGGGGACAGGCTCCTCGCTAGCGCTCGGATTCAGTCCCCTTTTCCTCCCGTCGCCCGGCACGCGGGTGAAGGCCGCCCCCTCGAGATCCGCCCGCAGCGCCGGATGGTTTTCGAGAAACGAGCGGCACGCCGCCGCGAGCCGCGGAATCTCGAGCCCGTCCCACAAGGCGTCGCGATCCAGGAGCACCCGCAGCACCACCATCTTGTACGACTTGTTGAGGCTCGTCGTCTCGAGCATCCCGAGCCACGCCCCGAACCGCTCGACGACGCGCTCCTCGCTCGCATCGAGATCCCCCTCGGCCCGGCAAAACCCGAACCAACTGCCGTGCGCCGCTCGCAACGTGTGAGGCAGATAGTGAGCATGCAAAAGCTCCGTCGGCGTCGGCCGCCGCCCGAGCTCCGCCCGCATGCCGCGATACGCCTCCTCCACCGCGGCCCGGCCCGCCGGCAGAAACCGCGCGAGCAACTCCTTCGCCTCGAGCTCCACGTCGAGCACGCAGCCCTCCGGAAGCGCCGGCTCCCGGCCGTCGAGATACCGCTTCAAGAGGGCAAACCCCGTGGCGTCGGCGGCGGTGGCCGCGGGGGCGAGCGAGAGCAGATGCACGAGCCGGCTCGCGAACACGCGGTGATTGCCCACGAAGTCGATCACCTCCAGCCGCAGCTTGCCCTCCGCCGCCCGCAGGCCGCGGCCGAGCTGCTGCAAGAACACGATCTTTGATTCGGTGGGCCGGAGCATCACCACGCGGTCGACCAGCGGGATGTCGACGCCCTCGTTGAAGAGGTCGACCACGCAGAGGGCCGAGAGGGTGCCCGCGTGGAAGGCGGCCAGCGACGCCATGCGCGGGTCGGAGACGGGGCCGCCCGGGCCGGCCGCATCCGAAAACACGGCCGCCGCGGCCACGCCCCGCTTCCGGAGCCAATCCCGGGCAAACACGGCATGCCGCCGCGAACAGCAGAAGACGAGCGTGCGGCGGGGAAAAAGGTGACAGCCACCATTTGCCTGGGATGGCACTGCGTCACTTGCGGCGACCGGCAAATGGTGGCTGTCACCTTTTTCCCACTCGGCCCAGAGGCGTTCCATGCGGGGAGCGTTTTCCAGGGCCGCTTCGAGTACGGCCGGATCGAAGCGGCCGTTGCGCCAGGGGATCTGCTCGAAGTCGACGTCGTCCTTGAGCCCCCGATACCGAAACGGCACGAGCGACCCCTCCGCGATCCCGTCGCCGATCGTGGCCTGATAGGCGAGGATGTCGTCGAAGAGCGTGGCCACATCGACGCCGTCGGTGCGCTCGGGCGTGGCCGTGAGGCCGAGCGTGAACGACGGGGCAGCCCGCGACAGCTCCGACAGCCGCGCGAGCACGCGGCGGTAGCTCGGCGCCTCGGCGTGGTGCACCTCGTCGATCACGCAATAGTCGAACGGGGCCGCCGCCGCGAGGGCCGCGAGACTGTCGGGCCGGGACAGCTTTTGGATCGAGGCGATGACGAGTTGGCCGGAGAGGTCGCACGACGACCCGGCGACGTACGACACGCTCGATGGGGACAACGCCTGCCGAATCGTCGCCTCGGCCTGCGTGAGAATCTCGGCCCGGTGGGCGATCACGAGCACCCGCGGCGGCCGGCCGAGCTCGCGGCCCACGGCGAGCACGTCGAACGCCGCGAGCCAGGTTTTCCCCAGGCCCGTGGCCACGGCGACGAGGGCTTTGGAGTAGCCATCGCGGCGGATCGCGGCGAGCGACGCGAGGGCTTCGGCCTGCCAGGGGCGCGGCGTGAGGGGCGGCGCCGGGGCATGTGCAGATTGCCAATCTGCACCTACATGGAGCGGCAGATTGGCAATCTGCCCAATGCGGGCCACGAACGCCATGTACCGCTCGACCACCTCGGCCGAGAGTGGCGTGGATTGCTGCCAGAGGTCGTCGAAGGCGGTTTTGAGTTCGACGGCGATCGGGTTGGCGGCCGTATTCCCTTGGCTCGCGCCGCGGGCTTTTAGGCAGTCGGATGCGCCGGACTCAATGACGAGGTTCCACTCCACGCCCGTCTCGAGGGCTGCCCGCGAAAGGTTGCTTGACCCCACGACCACGATCCCGCCCGACGTATCCGCGATCCGCCACGCCTTCGGGTGAAACGAGTCGGGCGAGCCGCGCAGCTTGTCGAGCTCCGCCAACCGAGCCTCGAAGCCCGCGCCGGCCATCTCCATCCAGCCGAGCAGCTGCCGTAGAGCCTCGGGCGACGTGATGCCGAGGTAGTCGCCCACGAGGAGCCGAACGCGGGCCCCGGCGGCGATCGCGCGAAAGAGGCTCTTCCCCACGAGATCGAGCCCCGAGGGCTGCACGAACGACGCGAGCAGGTCGATCTCGCTCGCCCCCGGGAGCCGGTCGGCCAGCCGATGCCACAGCGGCCGATCGGGCCCGGTAGTGAGAAAAAGGTGCCTGCCACCATTTTCACGCAACGCCGTGCTATCTCCGTTGTCGTCCCGAAAATGGTGGCTGGCACCTTTTTCGTAGCCCGCCAAATAATTCCCCTTCTCCGGGATCACGTGCCGCACACCGCCGCGGGGGTCGGTCATGTCGCCGGCATACCGCGGGATCACGTGCACATGCACATGCGGCACGGTCTGGCCGGCGGCGGCACCGGCATTGAAGCCCACGTTGTAGCCACCGGGCTTCGGGTCGAGCCGCTCATCGAGCAGCCGCTTCACCGTGCCCACGAGCTCCATGAGGGCGGCCTGCTCGTCGGGCGTGCACTCAAAGAACGTCGGCACGACCCGCCGCGTGATCACGAGCACATGCCCCGGCGACACCGGAAACCGGTCATAGATCGCAAACGCGAGCGCATTCGCGCAGACCCAATTCGTGTGCGGAATCTCTACGAATGGCGAGGGGGCATCCGGTACCATGGCGGTAGTCTACAAATCCCATGGACAACCTTGGTCCCGGTCCCTCGCGGTGACGTTCACGCATGCCTCGTAGCCGTAACCTCTTCGATCCAGAGTCCACGAAGCCCTACAAGATCTCCCGCAGCGGCCTCGAGCTTTTCCACGACTGCCCGCGGTGCTTCTACTTCGACGAAGTGCCCGTACTGCAGCTTTGCCGCTGCATTCAGTAAACCGAGGAATCAGTCGTCGCTCGCTACTCCCGGTTGCGTGGGGGTACACTTCTGATGGGCGCTACATCATGGCCGTAGATGAGCCCGTCGACGATATCACCGTGTGTCCCGTGACTGCCTACGAAGTGCCTGAACCGCGATAGGTGATCCGATGACAATGCCAAACGGAGAGAGACG
>JAPOJV010000037.1 GCA_029978085.1 bacterium | reverse complement strand
CGCTCCAGCCAGGGCAGACTCTGGGAACGAAACGCCGTGCAGGAGGTCTCGACCAGCGCCAGCCGCTCCGTCGGATCGGTCACGGCCTTCCCGTCACGCTGCAGCGCGCGGCCGCTGGCAGTGAGCCGACCGTCCACCCGGCTTGCGAGGCCATCGACGCCGCGCTCAATCAGCTCGTGGAGGATGGCTGCATCGAGATCGCCGACGGTGTGACCGGTGCCCGTGAGCGGACTGGCCAACGCCAACGACCGCCCCCCCAGCGATTCCGTGCTGATGACCGTGCGATTGAATGCATGCGGCACCGACACGCCCTGCGGTTGATCGGCCGCCGCCTCTCGCACCGGGCCGGTGGCAATGTCGAACAGCCCCATCGCCACGCCGGCATCCACGGCCCGTACGAGATCGGCCTGGGGCGTGCCCGCCAGCCGCGAGTCGGCCAGGATCTCCGACATCCGCAGGCTCCGCCCGCCGACCACGTCGAGCAGCGACTGATAGAGCGGCCCCTGCACGGTGCTCGTCACCACGCCGAGATTGGCCTGATAGGGGAGCGTCATGCCGGGACGGGCCACGCGGAAGTGAATGTCGTCGGTCTCACGCAGCCGGTCGGCGACGTCGGGCATCGGCCGTGGGCTGCGGGCGTACACGTCCCAGCGAAAGGCCGTGTTGGCACAGAAATCCTTGTGGGCCTCGGTCACCAGTCGATTCGTGGTCGTCCGAAACAGCTCCTGAAACTCGGGCCGCACGCAGAGATCCCAGAAGTTCGTGAACACCGGCAGGCTGCCGATGAACGTCAGGCCGGCCGAGCCGAACATGCCGGCGACGTCAGCGAAGTAGAAGCTCGTCCAATCCTCGTTGAGGTATTCGTGGGCGAGGTAGCGAACGTCTTGCTTGAGCAGCGCATCGACGTAGGCCGCCGCCCGCGGATTGTCTTCGAAATATTTCGCGTGCCGATCACGAATGAACACGAGATAGGCGAGGGCGTCGCGAATCCGCTGCAGGCTGTCACCGGATCGCAGGGCCGCATACTGGCGAAGGATGCCGCGGATCGGCTGCAGATGGGCCCAGCCCGGCATCGCGTTGTAGCTCACCAGCAGCAGGCCGCCCGCGGCCAGCTGGCCGCGGGCCACGGCCAGGATCTCGTCCCGCACCTGCTGCGACACCCAGCTGAACACACCGTGCAGGGCCACGAAGTCGAACGTGCCGAGGTCGGCCGGCAGATGCCCGAAGTCAGACGTAATGACCCGGGCATTGGACAGGCCTCCCGCAGCGATGTCGCGGTCCGCGGCGGCGGTGTGGTCCGGATTGAAGTCCACCCCGACGAACTCGGCCCCGGGGTTCGCGGCGGCGAGCGTTGTGAGCGATCGCCCCAGGCCGCAGCCGAGTTCGAGGTACCGATACCCGGTCGCCCGCGGCGGCGTGACGCGATTGAGCGCTGCGACGTAGCGGAGCGCCACGGGCGCCATGTTGGGATAGAAGCCCGGGATGTACGAAACGTCGGTCAGATATCCGGTCGCAGTTGCCATGCGCACTTCCTTGGTCCGCAGTGAATGGAGGGGTGAGCCCCCCATAGATTACTGCACGACGGACTTGCTGCCTTCCGTCGAGCCGCCGATCGGGGCGCCGGCGGGCATCGGGCGGCCCGCGGTCGGAATGTCGAGGCGGTGCAACTCTTCGCGAACCTGCCGGTAGGCGGCGAAGCTGTCGGGATAGCACCAGAGCGTGATCGTCGTTTCGGGCTTGGCCCCCGAGAGCACGCGGCGGAACCGCGAGCCCGACTGCAGTGCCTCGTCGATCGTCTCGCCGTAGGCCTCGTCGGCAGGTCGCACCACCCACTCCCGCGAGCGGATCAGCACCTGGCCGCGGGCCTGATCGATCTTGGCCTCGATCACGTAGTCGAGCGTGAACCCCTGCTCGGGGCCGACGGTCTCGATCCGCGAGGCCAACTGGGAGATCGGTCCTGAATGCCGCTGGGTGTGGTGCTTCGCGAGCTGAAACAGTTCTTCGAGCGGGATGTAGGCGATCCGGCCCCCCGCGATCCGAAAGTGCATCTCCTCGCCGTTGACAGTGCGGCCGATCGGCGTGGGATAGGCCAGGATCTCATGGGCGTCCGCCGGTGCCGTGGCCAACGCCTCGGCCTCCCGCTGCACGCGGTCAATCTCCTCCTCGAGGGCCTGCCGCCGCGCCCGCTGCTCCGCGGCGGTGATGCTGGCCGCCTCGCCCTCCTGTTTGCGGCGGTCGAGCATGGCCTTCGCCGCCGACACCGCCGTGGTGAGCTGGAGTCGCGCGTCGGCCGCATAGGCTGCCGCCGTGGCCACCGTGCGGGTCTGCGTCTGCAGTTCATCGATCTCGCTCTCGGTCGACGCCACCGTCTCGGCCAGCTTCCGCACCTCCCGCTCGAGCGGCTCGTTGTCGACGACGGCCGGGGGCGGTGCGAGCACGATCTGCTGCACGCGGCCACCGATCACCATCACGAGAATGATCAGGATGCCGACGATGTTGGTGACGACGTCAAGAAACGAGTCCTGCCCCGCGTCGTTGATCTCGGCCGGCCTGTAGCGTGCCATCGTCTGGTCTCCGTGATTGTGAACCGTCGGCTGCGCGTGGCGTCACCGCACCGGCGCGACGGCGGCAGCCTGACGCACCGGTGGCAAAGGCCGAACGAGGTTTGGCTCTCCCTTGCGTCGGGTATCGAGGCCGCTGTCGGCGAGCAGCCGCTCCAGGTCCTCGCGACGGCCGCGGCCGTCGGGCGTCTCCGAGAGAACGAGCTCGGGCCGCCAATACATCCGGTCACCTGCGATGCCCCAGCCATTGACCCGCGCATGCACTGCCTGCACGAGCAGATCGATCGAGTCGACGGTATGCACACCGACCGGAATCCGGGTTTCCACGCGATTGCTTCCGTCGGCCAGGATCCGAAATTCGTTGGCACTACACTCGAGGCGGATCGGCCGCGTGATGGGGATCGGACGATCGTTGGTGGCCAGGCTCGCCCAGTTGCTGCCGCGCCGACCAGCGAGCGAGCCGCTGGCCGATGCCCCTGACGATCCTGCTGCTGCAGCCATGCCACCACTGCCCTGGGGCAGCCCCGGCATCGACGGCCCCGAGCCGCCACCACCGGTGGCCCCCGCAGCGGCCGACCCCTGGCCACCGCTGCCCGCGGCGCCGGCCCGCCCCCCTGCGGCGAGGCCAGCATCGCCGGCGTCCCCCTGACCGCTTTCCGTTCCCGTACCCGACGCCGAAGCGGCACCTGCAGGCCCACCGGCACCCGCCGCGCCGCCAGCAGCGTCCGCAGGGGCCGTTGCATAAAACTTCGACGGCCCGGAGTAGCGATCGCCGAGCGGAGCTGTCGCGTCCGCTGAACCACTCCCTGATCCACCCCCGGTTCCGCCACCGGATGCGTTGCCCACGCCGGGCTGGCCGGTGCCCAGGCCAACGGATCCGCCACCGCTGCCATTGGCCACGAAGCCGCGACCCGGCTGCACGTCTCCACCGCCGCCGCTGCCGTCGCTGCCAGTGCCGTTGCCGCCGCCACCGAAGCCACCACCGCCCTGGCCGCCACCGCGACTGCCATTGCTCGCCTGCTCCTCGGTCCAGTCGAACCGCGACTGGTCACCAAGCACGCTGGGGCCGCCGTTGGCGACGACGCCGCCGCGGGTGGTCGCCGCGCGGTATTGCGTCGGCGGCTTTGCGGGCCGTGCGGGCCGCACCTGCTGCAGCCAGGCCAGTCGTCGCCGCGACTCCTCGACGGCCCGCCGCTCCACCTCCGCCAGCGCCGGATCGGCCGGCGGGTAGGCGAGCTGCCATTCCTCGTCGATGAACTGGTAGCCGAACTCGCTGCCCCACGACTGGATCGACTCGCGGGCGGCGTAGTAGGCCATCACGCCGGACGGCCTCACGAGGAGCAGGGGATAGGGCTGCGCCTGCGGCGCGCCCGTCTCGCCCGGCGTGGATGCGATGTGCTCACGGGCCGCGCGGAGGGCGCTGGCCAACGGATTGCCCGGGCCGGGCGGCCCCTCGAAGTCGGCGGGCCCGAGCCGGACCCCTTCGGGCTGCAGGAACACGCCGTCGATGCAGCACTCGATGTAGAGCGGTCGCCGATGGGTGCCGTTCGACCCGACATACGGCACGACGGCAAACGCGGCCGGCTTCTTGGCCTTGTCGTCCCGCTCGGCGTCGAGCGTCGCCCGGGCGTCGGCGAGCGATTGCTCGAGCTTCGCCACCGCCGCGGCATCAGCGGCATCCGGCTGGCTGCCCGCCGCCAAGGCCTCCGCCGTCCGCTCGAGCGTGTCGAGTTCGTCGGCGATGCGTCGCGAGTCTTCCTCGACCCCCGCCAATTGGAGGCGGGCGCGGGCCAGGTCTTCGGCCGTGCGGCCGCGGATCGACTGCAACTGCTCCAGCCTCCAGGCCAGCTCGTCCTTCGCCGCGGCCAGCTCATCGGCCCGCGCGGTGGAGGCTTTCGCCGCCGTGTCGTCGACGGCCGGCTGCTGGGCCGCGCGGCTGAAGAGCACGAGCAGGACGAGCAGGGCCCCCATCGTGCACAGGAGCACGGCGAGGAACGGAAACAGAGAGATGGAGGGTCCGGAACTCGGACGAATGCGGCTCATGCAGCCTTTCCGGTGTTCCGCGCCGCGTGCAGGTCGACTCGCCGGGCATCGCCCGCCACGTCACCGGCCCGCGCGGCCAACAGCTGCACGGCAGCAGCCAGCGTCGCCAACGTCTCCTCGAATCGCCCCGTGGTGGCCAGTCGCGAGAGATTGGCATCGAGGCTCCGCTCGAGCGTGCTGATGTCGCGGGTGGCGTCGACCACGCTGCCCAGCACGGCCGTCTGGTCGGCGAGCGCCCGCTGATGCCGCTCCAGGCCGCGGACGGCCTCGGCCAGCGACTCCGCCGCCCCGGTCCACTTCTCCTCGCGGCGCGACGCCAGCTCGTCGTGGGCCCGCGCGAGCGACTCGCCCCAGCGGCTGAGGCTCGCATCGAGCGAGCCACCGAGCGCCGCGGTCATCCGGTCGCCGGCCTCGTCGAGCAGCTGGCGAATGCCGCCGACCGCCGTCTGCTCGAGCGATCGCCAGGCCTGCTCCTGCGCGTCGAGCAGCTGGGCGGAACTCCGGGCCATCGTCTCGCCAAGCCGGGCGACCGCCAGCGCTGCTCCGTCGCCGCCGGCGAACGACTGAAACCGTCCGGCCAGCGCGGTCCATGTCGTTTCGTCCACCCGCGCGAGCAACGCCTGCTCGCCGCGATCGACCACGAACTGGAGGAACATCAGCACCATCGACAGGCCGAGCGCAGTGGCGGTCGTGTCGAAGGCGGTGCCGAGACCGGCCACGACGCCGGAGATGTTCTCGAGCTGCGTGGGCGAGAGGTTCGCAATCGCGACCGTGATGCCGATGACCGTGCCAAGAAAGCCCATGATCGGAATCGCCCAGATCACGAACCGCACGAGGCCGTAGCCCTGGGCTGCCCGGGCCGCATCGAGGTCGGCGAGATACTTGAGGTGGTCGCCGAGGCTGTCGGATTCGCCCGTCCGCACGACGAAGTCGACCGCCTCTCGCAGCCGCCGGGGCAGGTAGCCCGTGGCCGTCGCCGCCTCGGGCAACGCCTCGAGGAGGCCCGCGGCCTCGACAGGCGACTGACCGCCCTCGGGGATCGGCTCCAGCATCGAATCGCCGGCGGTCTGCAGCTGCCTCCAGACGTCTGCCGCCTTGATCGCCAGGGCCGCGAGGCCGACGCAGAACATCGCGACTTCGACGTATTCGACCCAGTGGCCGGCGAGATACCGCACCACGTTGGCGTCGCTGATCACTCCGGCATGAATCAGCGAGAAGAAGCAGAACGCCAGCGCTCCGCCCCACAGCAACGGCGACCGCAGCAACATCCCGGACAAGGCATTGAGTTTCGACACCGGTTCGGACCTCCGAGGCAGGCAGGGCAACGCCATCCGACCGCTCGGGCCGACGGCATTTTCCCTACCATCGGTACGACCGGCCGAGCCGATTGAATCGAAACAGTCGCGACGGCGGAACATCAGTCGACGCCCGCCGCCGGGGCAGGCTGCGCAAGACAGGCAAGGGGCATTGCCGCCGTCTTCAGCCTTGTGGCCCGATCGCCACGATCGCTACACCTCCGCACCAGTCCCGTCCGGATTCGGAGCCTTCCCATGCGATCCCGAACGCTGATCTGTCTCGTCGCTGCGGCCCTCGTGTGCGGACTCGTCACCGCCGGCGAACTGGCCGCCCAACGGCCACTGCCGGCGGCTTCGGGCGGCCCGCTCTGGGTATCCGATTCCCCGCTCGAGGATGGCCGCCGGCTGCTGATCGTGGTCGATCAGGTCACCCGCCACGCCGCCGTCTACCACGTCGATCCGCAGTCGGGCAGCCTCACGCTCAAAACCGCCCGCGACATCTCCTCCGACCTGCAGCTCGACGAGTTCAACGTGCAGGAGCCCAAGCCCGCCGCCCTCAAAAAACTCCTCGACCAGGCTCGGTGAGATGCCCACCGACACACCCCCGGCGAGCGGGGGGGACAAGTCTCGTCGCAGGGACCTCGAAGACTCGGTCCGAATGCTCCTCGAGCTTGCACCGACCCACTCGCCTCCTCCTGGGGCGGCTCCCGGCGCGTCCGTAGCGGTGGTGCCGGCTGCGCCCGGGTGGATGGGCCGCGGTAGAATGGAGGGGTCGGTGCGACGAAAGAAGAGTTGTCGGGTACCGCGCCGACGCTCCCCACGGATAGCAGGACACGCAGGATGGCCGGGAAGTTCCTGTCGATCGAAGAAGCCGCGCGGCAGCTCAACGTGAGCGTCGACGAGGTGCAGCGGCTCGTCGACCGCAAGAAGCTGTTCCCGATGCGGGACGGCACGACGCTCAAGTTCAAGGCCGACGAGATCGAGCGGGTCGCGGGCGACCTGGCGGACGGCGGCTCCGACTCCGACGCCCTGTCGCTGGACCTCGATGCGCCCGCTGCACCCGCGCCGGCCGCTGCCGACAAGGCCGACGACCTGGCGGTCGGTGGCTCATTCGACGATGGGGATTGGGTGTTCGCGGCCTCGGACGTGCATGCCGGCTCGCAGACGATCGTCCGCGCGGGCCAGGCGGATGCCGCGGCAGCGGCTGAACCCTCGGGGCTGTCCTTCGCGTCAGACGTCGGTGCCGATCCGAAGCCGGCGGCCAAAGCTGCGTTCGAAGACGACCTCGTGCTCGATTCGATCGCCGCCGGCTCGGCGATCGCCGGCGGAGCGGAGATCTCCGGCCTCGACCTGCGGCCGCCCGCCACTGCGGACGCCGGCGGCATGACGCTCGACCTCGGCAATGCGATCGGCGGCTCAGCTGAGATCGCCGGGCTCTCCGGCATCGCGTCGGGAAGCAATGCTCCTGCGCCGACCCCCGGGTCGGTGGCAGGCGTCAGCTTGTCGGGCCCACTCGACAGTGGACTTTCACTCGAAGACGCCGACATCAACGTGTCGGGCATCGACCTCGCCGCGGCCTCGGGCATTGCCTCGGCCATCGACGCCGGTGGATCACTGGCTGCGGGCTCGTTCGCCGCGGGATCGATCGCCGGGGGCTCACTCGCGGGCGGATCACTCGCCGGCGACGCCTTCGACCTGGGAGATGTGGGCGACGAGGAGAGCGCGTCGGTCGTGATCGCGACCGACGAAACGGGCGACTCCAGTTTCTTCGGCGCCGCGTTGGACGACTCCGCGTCGGTCTCGCTCGAGGAGAGCAGTATCGCGGACAGCACGGCCGGCTTGAGCATGGGGCTGCCGCTCGAGCACGTGCCCGACACCACGTTCAGCGTCTGGCAGGTGCTCGCGCTGGCCTGCTGCACGCTGCTCATGCTGACCGCCGGCCTGGTGATGTTCGACCTCGCCTCCACGATCCGCGCGCCGGGCGGCACGCCGCTCTCGGCCCCGCTCCTCACTGCCCTGAGCGAGACACTCGGCTGGCGGTGATCCGGACGCCGCGGCGCGGCGTTCGATCGGCCGCCAGCGGCCCGCCGAAAACTGAGCCGCCGTCACGCCGTCGGCGGTGAGATCCAACGCGACGGCGCCCGTGCCGCCGGTCCGCAGCACCGCCGCCCCGCAGCCAGACGCAGCCTGATAGGCGGCCTGCACCTCCGGCCAACTCCGGCCGCCCGGCCCGCTCACCAGCACCCACTCCGGCTGCGTCGCCACGCCGATGTCGGCCGGCAGCGTCGTGCGGCTGCCGTGATGCGGCGCCATCAGCACATCGCAGCCCTCTGGTCGCGACGCCAGGAATTCGGCCAGCGCCGCGCCTTCGATGTCACCGGTGAGCAGGAGCCGGCGGCCAGCCGATTCGACGGCCATGACGAGGCTCGATTCGTTGTCATCGGCCCGTGGATCGACGGCATGCGGGCTCCCTGCTGCATGCAGCACCCGCACGCGGCAGAGCGGGTCGATCGCAAACGACTCGCCTCCGCGCACGATGTCGATTGGCACCCCCCAGGCTGCGGCGCGGCCGCGCACCTCGGCCACTCCCGCCGCCGCGCTGGCAAGAAACGTTTCGGAGACGACGATTCGCCCTACGCGAAACCGTGTGAGCAGATCGGGGACGGCGTTGAAGTGATCGGCATCGGCATGCGAGATGACGAGCGTGTCGATCCGCGACACTCCCTCCGACCACAGGAGTGATTCCATGCTCCGCCGCGCAGCACCGGGCGCGCCGAGCCTGCCCGCGTCGTACACCATGCAGCCGCCGCCGGGCGACCGCACGACGATGCCGCAGCCATGCCCCATGGCCGCGGCCAGCACCCGGAGCCCGGGAGTCCCCGCCCCCCACCAGGCCACGGCCGCGCAGCCCACGACGCCCACGAGGCACCAGGCTCCGGCGACCGCAGCCCAGGTGACCGGTCGCCGCAGATGCTGTGCCGGCACCAGGCACGCGGCCGTCGCCAGGCAGGCGTACCAGCCGATCACCCACCAGAACGGCGGCCCCGGCACCCAGACGTGGCCCCACGGGACGGCTGCACCGATCTCGACGACGCCCGACGTGGCCGCGAGGGCAGCATCACACCCGGCACCACACACCGCCGCCAGCGAGTCCGACACGGTCGCGGCCAGGACGCACGCGAACCCGAGCGCCATCGCCAGCGGCACCAGCGGCGCGACGATCACATTGAGCACGATTCCCACCGGGCTCACCACATGAAACCGGGCGGCGACCATCGGGGCCGTCACGATCCAGACCGCCAGCCCGACGAGGAACAACTCCCAGCTGTGGCGACCGAGCCGGCGGGCGGCCCGCTCCAGGGATGATCGGCTCCGGTCGATGAGGCGATCGATCGGGTCGGTCGTGGGCCGCATCCGCATGACGATCGCGGCCGTGCCTACGAGCACGGCGGTCGACAGAAACGAGAGCTGGGCACCGGCGGAGACGACGTCGCCGGGTCGGCATGCGAGGATCACAATGGCGGCGGCCGCGAGCGCGTTGATGGCCGCCGAGCGCCGGGCCCACAGGCTGCCGAAGCAGGTGAGCCAGACCAGGAGCGTGGCCCGGACGACAGGCGTCTCGGCCCGCACGACGAACATGTAGAGTCCGATCATCGCCGCGATGCAGACGAGCGCCGCCTGCCGCGGGACACGCGCCGCCCGCAGGCAGCCGGCGAGGGCGATCGCCAGCAGGCCGACGTGCAGTCCCGAGATCGAGAGAATGTGCACCGTCCCGGTGACGAGGAAGTCGTCGGCCTCCTCGCGCGGCAGGGCCTCACGGCTCCCGAGCAGGAGGGCCGCGGCCAACGGCGCGCGGGCTGGCGAGAGGTGGGCATGCAGCACGTCACTGCCTCGGCGGCGGACGCTGTCGAACACCGTCGGTGGCCACCACCATGGCGGTTCCCAGGTCGGCCGCAGACAGGCCGAGGACTCGACCCGCACGATCGATAGGCACCGCTTGGCACGGGCCCGGGCACGAAAGTCGAACTCCCCCGGGTTGAAGGCCGGGGCCGGCCGCAGTCCGCGGCCGAGTACGACGAGTCGCGTACCCACGCGCAGGTTGGGGGGTGGCCCATCGATCACGAGGGCGGCATGGCCCTCCGCCGGCTGCCAGTGCCTGCCGTCGCGCACCGCAGCGATGGCCACCACGCTTTCGCTCGACGGCCCACGGGCTCCGGCCTGGCCGATGGTCGCCGCAGGGAGCGGCAGGAGCCGCGGGGATTCCAGCACGGTGCACTGGATCGCCACCGGCTGCGGCGCGTCGGTGAGACTCCAGGCCAGGTCATCGCTCGGAAACAGGTCGTACTGCGCCGTCGCCCAGGCGGCACCGGCGGCGACGACAGCGGCGCAGAGCCAGCCCGCCGAGGCAGCTCGCCCCTGCCTCAGCCACCAGCCAGCGACGCCGGCAACGGCACCGCACCACCAGGCGAGGGCTGTCCAGCGGCCCAGCGGCAGCGGCATCAGTCGGCCGACCACACAGCCCGCTGCCAGGCAGACGGCCATCACGACGAGCGGGCGGCAGGGCAGCGGCTCATGGCGGCGACAACGGGCCCATATTTCCCGCCATATGGTTTCGATCATGACTGCCAGCCCGGGGGCCACGCGCGACGCGGACGGACGACATGCCCGTCAAGTTAATAACGAGCGCGGAGGCCATGAGGGGCAAAAAAATTGGCCGAGACCTGAAAGTAGCCCGGCCCACAGTAGCCCGGTCACGCCGTGACCGGAAAACCTGTCACGGCGTGACAGCGCCACGCCGGAAAACCTGTCACGGCGTGACAGGGCCACGCGGAGTGACGGGCCTACGGGCCTGGACGATCCGCGGCAGATTCGCCAGATCCGGAAGCGTGGCCTCGCGGACGAGCCCGGGCTGGGCGTCGAGCACGGCCTCGGCCGCCGCGGCGACCGCCGGGCCGATCTCAATCAACAGCCAGCCACCGGGCGCGAGCGACTCGGCCGCGGCCGCCGCCAGCCGCGTCACCACCTCCACGCCCGTCGGCCCCGACACGAGCGCCGACCTGGGCTCGTGCAGCCGCACGTCCCGCGGGAGCGACTCGAATTCGTCCTCCCGCACGTAGGGCGGGTTGCTCACGATCATGTCCCAGGGTCCGGCCGCCTCGGCCGCCCCGAGAAGATCGCAGGCCACGAAGCCGATTCGCTCGGCCACACCGTGCCGGGCGGCATTCTCGCGGGCCACGGTCAGAGCCTCGGACGAAATGTCGGTGGCGACGATCGTCGCCTGCGGCAGCCGCTTCGCCAGCGTGACGGCGATCGCACCGGAGCCCGTGCCCACATCGATGATCCGCGGGGCGGCCGCCGTCTTGCAGAGATCGAGCGCCCGCACCACCAGCCCTTCCGTTTCAGGGCGAGGCACGAGCACGGCCTTGCTCACGGCGAACGGCAGCGAGAAAAACTCGCGATTCCCCACGAGATACGCCACCGGCTCTCCTTCGCCCCGTCGCTTCACGAGTTCGCGAAACCGGGCCCGGTCGGCATCGGCCACGGGCGTGTCGAACGCCGTGTAGAGGGCGATCCGCTCGCAGCCACGCACATGGGCCAGGAGCACCTCGGCATCGAGTCGGGCCGACTCACCACCGCGTGCCTTCAGCCAGTCGGTCGTCACCGTGAGCAGCCGGCCCACCGTCCAGGGCTCGGCATCGCCGCCGGCGGGGCGGGGCGGGGCGGGGCGGTCGGTCGTCATGCGTCGCGTCCCGAGGTGACGGCGGGCTTGGCCGAGCGTTCCATCTCGGTCTTCCGGGCCTGCCGGGCATGCGCCTCGATGGCGTCGATCACGAGGCCCAGCCGGCCCGCCATCACCTGGTCGAGCGTGAAGCTCTCATTGATGCGGTGGTCGGTGACGCGGTTCTGCGGAAAGTTGTAGGTGCGGATCCGCTGGCTGCGGTCGCCCGAGCCGACGAGGCTCTTCCGCTCGGCCGACCGCTTCTGATGTTCGATATTCCGTCGGTATTCATAGAGCCGCGTCTTCAGCACGCGGAGCGCCTTGGCCAGGTTCTTGTGCTGGCTCTTCTCGTCCTGGCACTGCACCACGATGCCGGTCTCGAGATGCGTGAGCCGCACGGCCGAGGCCGTTTTATTGACGTGCTGGCCACCCGGCCCGCTCGCGCAGAAGAGATCCTTGCGATACTCATCGGGCGAGAGCGACACCTCCACGTCCTCCGGCTCAGGCAGCACGGCGACGGTCGCGGCGGACGTGTGAATCCGCCCCTTCGTCTCCGTGTCGGGCACGCGCTGCACGCGGTGGCCGCCACTCTCGTGCTGGAGCTTGCGGTAGACGGCCTCACCCGCGACGCCGAGCACGAGATCCTTGAAGCCGCCCAGTTCCGTGGGGCTGGCATCGAGCACCTCGAACTCCCAGCCGATTTCGGCGCCGTAGCGGCGATACATTTCATAGAGGTCGCGAACGAAGAGCGCCGCCTCGTCACCGCCGGTGCCCGCCCGCAGTTCCATGATGCAGCGGGCGCGATCGGCATCCTCGTCGGTCGAGCAGAGGTCGAGGAGCTGATCCCACTCCTGCTCCCGCCGCCGCTCCAATTCGGGCAGCTCCGATTCCGCCAGATCACGCAGGTCGTGGTCGTCGCCGGACGCCATCTCCTTCGTGTCGGCGATCTGCCGCTCGAGGGCCACGAACTGCCGGTAGCGGGTGGCCAGCTTTGCGAGCGTGCCGTGCTCCCGGGCCGCGGCGGAGAGCCGCTGCGGATCGGCCAGCACATCAGGATCGACCAGCGCGCGTTCGAGTTCTTCGAACCGTGCGAGCCTCGCTTCCAACTCGTCGCGCATCATTCAGGCCGCGAGCAGATCGCGGCCGGCCATCAGGATGCGGGTGCCTCGGCCCCCGCCTTTTTCTTCTTCAGGCTCGCGTAGCCGGCGCCGGCGAACTTCGACTTGAACTTCTCGATCCGGCCTGCGGTATCGACGAACTTCAGCTTGCCGGTGAAGAACGGATGGCAGACGTTGCAGATGTCGACCTTGATCTCGGGCACCGTGCTCCGCGTCGTGAACGTGTTGCCACAGCCGCAGCGGGCGACCGTGTCTTGATACCGGGGATGGATGCCGTCTTTCATAGTCGATCACGCGGAGCAGGGGGGGCGGGAAATGGTTTGTGCGAGCCCCACACCATACCCGCCGGGGCCGGGAGAGGCAACAGGAGCCCGACCAGGTAGCCCGGTCACGCCGTGACCGGAAAAACCAGTCACGGCGTGACAGGACCACGCGGAGTGACCGGCCCACGTTCCTCCAGCCGGTCGGCCAGCAGCCGGCTCCCGAACCGCTGGGGGGAGCGATCGGCGCGGAGGGCGGCCACCGCCTCTGTCGTCTTGCCGAGCCCGAGATATGCCTGGGCAAGATTGACCTGCGCTGCATCGGCCCAGCGACTGTCAGGCGCGGCCTCGAGCGTCATCCGGCGGAGGTAGTCGACCGCGGCCTCATATTCGCCTTCGCCGAGCGTGAGCACGCCGAGCCAGTAGGCGGCGTCTTCTTTCATCTGCCCGTAGAGTCGCCGGGCGGAGTCGGCCTGTTCGAGTGGCAGGCCGCGAACAGCCGCCGCGATCACGTCGCGGCCCGGACGGGCGGCCAGGTAGGCAGCCTTCGCACCGGTCGGCCCGTCGAGTTCGCCACGAAACTCCCGGAGCCGCGCGGCGTAGAGCGGCCGCATCGGCCGGCCTGCTCCGGCCCCGTCGGATGGCACAAGCGCGATCTGCAGCGGGGCCAGCTCCCGCATCGCGGCCGCTGCCACGACATCGCTCGCCGCCCGCCGCCGCGCCACGGTCTCCCAGGGAAACTCCCACACGCCTGCCGGCCGCTCCCGCGCCGCCTCTGGCAATGCCGTGCGGGCTGCATCGGCCATCGCAGTGGCGTCGACGGCGATCCGCATCTCGCGGGCCGACCGCAGATCGGCGTCGAGGATCGCCATGCGGCGCGAGGCCGTCCACGCGTCTGCGGCCACGAGCACGCTCAGCCGCTGCATGTCGGCCGCCTGCACGCGATAGGGCCGATCGGGCAGCGACAGCGCCTCGAGGATCGCAGGCTCACGGGCCGCCTCGGTCACCGTCGCGACTCCGCGGCCCTCGGGCCCCGCGATCGGCATGCCGTAGGCCGGCTCGAAGAGATACGCCTCGCCATCGCTCACGACTGCCGGCACCCAAGGCCGCACGTCCCCGCCTGCGGCATCGCCAGTGGCGAGCATCACACCGGTCAGACCGGCATGACGGAGCAGCTCCAGAAAGACCCAGGCCCGCTGCGGTGCGCTTGCCCGGCCGGCCAGGAGGATCTCGCCGGGCAGAAACCAGCGATTGCCGGGATTCGTCTCCGAGGGCACGAGCGGCGGATCGCTCACGAGCGCCAGCGAGCGGACGGTCCATTGAAACAGGTTCGTGGCGATCGCGACGTCGTCCACGGCGTCACCGCGGGCCACCCGCGCGATGTCGGCCAGCCACCGTTCGTCGCGGAGAAACGTCACGTCGGGCGTCGCAGCGAAGCCGACCGCATCGAGCGGCTCGGGGGCCGCGGCGCGGAGCCGCTCAGGCAGCGTGTCGAGGAGCGGATCGGGCCGCCACGAGTCGCCCGCCGGCGCAGCCGCGACGCGGCTCCACTGGGCGAGCCGGTCGAATACAAGTTCCGCCCCCCGCGCCTCGTCGAAGTCGTCGAACCGGTCGAGGACGGCGACCGCACCGGCGAGGAGCTTCTGTCGCGCAGCCGCGGAGGTCGCAGTCGGAGCCGCCGACCGAACCGTCCCACGCGCTGGATCAGTGGCGGGCGTGGAGACCGCCGGAGCTCGCGGTGCCCCGCAGCCGATCAGTGACACCATCGCAGCCAAGGCCATCACAGACGCCACCGCGGCCCCGGCGGCCCACATCGTCCGTGCCGAGCCGCGGGGGGTCATCACGCGCCGCCTCCGGCGAGTCGGGCCTCGTGAATCCGCAGCACCCGTTCGAGCACGCCCCGCAGTTCCGCCAGCGGCACCATGTTCGGTCCATCGCTCGGACTGCGGTCGGGCTCGGGATGCGTCTCGAAGAACACGCCGTCGATGCCCACCGCCGCCGCCGCGCGGGCGAGCGGCTCGACGAGCGTGCGGTCTCCCCCTGTCGCCTCGCCGAGGCTGGCCGGCTGCTGCACGGAATGCGTCGCATCGAAAATCACGGGCACGCCCAGATTCCGCATCGTGATCAGTCCGGCGAAGTCGTTCACCAGTCGCCCGTAGCCGAAGAATGTGCCTCGCTCGCAGAGGAGCACGTCGCTGCAGCCGCCGGCAAGCAACTTGGCCACCACGTGCTTCATGTCGCCGGGCGCCACGAACTGCCCCTTCTTCACGTTGACCGCCTTGCCGGTGGCGGCCGCCGCCAGGAGCAGGTCGGTCTGCCGGCAGAGAAAGGCCGGAATCTGGAGCATGTCGCAGGCGTGCCCGGCGGCGGTGGCCTGCTCGGGCAGATGGACGTCGGTCGTCACGGGCAGCCCCGTGGCCGACCGCACCCGCTCGAGCACGCCGAGACCCTCGTCGATCCCGGGGCCGCGAAACGACGCCCCGCTCGTGCGATTCGCCTTGTCGTAGGAGGCCTTGAACACCATCTGCACGCCAAGGTCGGCACCGATCGCAGCGAGCGCCTCGGCGATCCGCAGACAGAGTTCCTCGCTTTCGATCACGCACGGTCCGGCGACGACCGTGAGCGGAAACCCGGGGCCGCAGCGGTGGCGACCGATGAACGCTGGCAGGCGTGGGTTCACGGGACGGGCTCCAGTGTGATGCGAACAGGCGACGAGCCGCCGATGCGGCCGATCGGCATAATCATAGCGATGGTCGGCCACTCAGCGTGCCTCCCCACCAATTCTCCATCGGCGATCCGCCCCGCTCCCATGCTGCATCAACTGCTGCGACACACGCTCGAGATCGACCCCGACCGCCCAATCCTCGAGTGCAACGGATCGTGGACCACCGCCGCGGAACTCGAACGGCTCGCATCGCGACTGGCGTCGGGCCTGGCGGCCATGGGGCTCGAGGAAGGGGATCGGGTTGCGCTCCTGTTGCCAAACGTCCTCGAGGCGGTCGTCTGCTACCTCGCCTGCTTCCGGATGCGGCTCGTGATCGTGCCGCTCGACTACCAATACCACCCGCTCCAGATCGGTTACGCGCTCGGCCACAGCGGCGCCGCGATGCTGATCGTGAGTCACGAACGCATCCCCGGCCTCGACGAGGCCGGCGTCCTCGCTGCGGTGCCCAGAGTGGTCGTCGTCGGAGGCGGGGCTGCGACCGGTAGCCGTCGTCCGTTCGAAGCGTTGCTCGGGGCCGAACGCAGTCTGCCCTCCGAGGCGCCGCACGACGACACGGCGGCAGTGATGATCTACACCTCGGGGACGACGTCCCGGCCCAAGGGAGTCGTGTTCTCGCACGGGGCCTTGTCCACCGGCGTCCGCAAATATCTCGCGCGGGTCACGCTCACGCCGGACGACGTCGCCCTGATTGCGTCGTCGATCTCGAGGCCGCTCGCGCTCCGCTGCCAGCTCCTGCCCACCCTCTGGGTCGGCGGACGGGTCAGCCTGCTGCGAAAGTTCACCGTCGACAGCTTCGTCGCCGCCCTGCGTCGGCCGCCCGCCACGACGTTTCTGACACTCACGCCCGCAGGCCTGGGGCAGTTGATGGCGAGCCCCGACTTCCGGAACTGCGACTTCAGCAGCCTCCGCCTCTGCCTGGCCGGCGGTGACCGCGTTCCCATCAGGCTGCTCGAATCGTTCGAACGGCTGACGGGCGTGCCGGTCACCGAGCAGTGTGGCTCCACTGAGACGGGGCCCTACGCCATGAATCCGCCGTTCGGCCGCAAGAAGCCGGGCTCCGTCGGCCCGCCAGTGCATGGCGTCCAGGTGGCGGTGGTCGATCCGCACGGCGCCGACGTGCCGACCGGATCGGTCGGGGATGTCTGCGTGAGTGGCCCGGGGATCATGGACGGCTACTGGAATGAGTCGGCCCTGACCCGAAAGACCTTGCAGAAAGGCTGGGTCCATACAGGCGACCTGGCGCGATTCGACGAGGATGGCTATCTCTGGTTCGTGGGTCGGAGGAAGGACGTGATCGTCCGCATGAAGGACGGGCTGGCCAACAAGATCGCGCCGCTCGAGGTCGAGGCGGCGCTGTCCGAGCACCCGGCTGTCAGCGAAGCCTGCGTGATCGGGATTCCTGACTCGATCTGCGGCGAGGCTCCCCACGCCTACGTCATCCTCCAGCCAGGCGTCGAGGTCCGCCCGGATGATCTCCGCAGCTTCGTCGCCGGCCGATTGGCGGAGTTCATGGTGCCCGCCGAGGTGCACGTCATCTCCGAGATGCCCTCCAAGGGGCCGGGCAAGATCGACCGTGAACTGCTGCGGATGCGGGCCATCACCGCTGCGCTCATCGAACAGGTGCCGTTTTTCAAAAACGCGAGCAGCGAGTTCCTACGCGACATCATCCCGCGGCTGGATGCGCGACAATTCGCACCGGGCGACACGCTGGTTCACGAGGGAGACGTGGGGGACGAGATGTATTTCCTCACGAAGGGCCAGGTTGAGGTCCTCCGCGGCGCTCCCCCACAGCGGCTCACGGTGCTCCGCGAGGGCTCGTTCTTCGGTGAGCTGGCCATCCTCACAGACGCGCCGCGGGCCGCCACGGTCCGGGCCCTCACCGATGTCGAGGTCTACGCCCTGCGGCGAGATGGGGTCCTCCAACTCGCCCAGGCCCACGCCGACTTCAATCACTACCTCCAGGCAGCCGCGCGGCAGTATTCGGTCGCCCGCGGGGCGGCGCACCCCACGTCGTGAGACAGCCCGCACGTTGGCCGATGTTCAATTCCGCGTCGGCGGTGGTGCGGAATTGAACGCGCCGTCGTTGCGGCGATTCGGCGCGGCAACTCGCAAACGGGCGTGAATCGGCCGAAATGCCGCCCACTCTCGTTTGTGGCGGTGTTTGGCACGACGCGTGCAACCCTGGACGGTCAGCCGGGAGAAGCCGGCCGGGCCCGCCGCACCAGGCGTCGGGCCTCCGACTTGTTCAGAGCCGTGCGGCCGTCATGCCCCTGACCCGCATTGCTTCGGCAGGATGCTCCTGCCGGGTCGGAGGCCCGACGCCTGGTGTCATGCCGACCGCTCGGCCAGCCCTGAAGGCACCCCCTCTCAAGGGCCGAAAAAAGGCCTTCTCTTGACGATGGAGCAGGGCGTGCGCTAGTTTTGCGGGGCTGCGGGCGGTGCCCTCCGGGGCCGCCGTGCCGCCCATCTCGCCAGCGTAGCTTCAATTGGCAGAGCACCGCATTCGTAATGCGGGGGTTGCGGGTTCGACTCCCGCCGCTGGCTTTCGTGATGTGAACCGCCAACACCAAGAGGTTGCCTGCACATGGTTGCCACCGCTACTTCCGACATCCGCGACCTGATTCTCGGCAACGGGCCCTTCGGCCCCGCGGAGGTGCAGGCGCTCGTCGAAGCCCTGAGCCGCGAGGCAGCCGCCCATCGCGAACTCAAGGCGGCGGTGCGGGAACTCGAGGCGAGCCCGGAGCGGAGTCCGGCTGCATCGGTGCGGCTCGGCGTCTGCCAGCGGCTGCTCGGCCGGGCCAAGGATGCCCTCGAAACGCTGCGGTCAGGTGACGGCGGCGCGTTGGCCCTCTTTCACCAGGGACTCGCCCATGCGGCGGTCGCCGCCCACGACAAGGCCTGCGAGACGCTCGCCGCCGCCCGCAAGGCGGGCTACGACGCCGCGACCTGCGTGGCCGCGGCTGCCGAGTCGCTTCGGGCGAGCGGCAAGCACGACGAGGCGCACACGCAACTCAATGCGATCGCCGGTGAGGCGGCCGAATCCGCCGACTTCTGGGCCGCCAAGGGCGGCCTGCTCGCCGATGCCGGAGCCCCGATTCAGGATGTCGCCGCGGCCTACGAGAAGGCGGTGAGCTGCGATCCCGGCCACCCCGGCGCCCTCTTCGCCCTCGGCGTGATCAACGATCGCCTAGGCAACGACGAAGAGGCCCAGGCCTGCTACGAGAAGTCGCTGGAGCGGTATCCGCCCACGCTCGGCAGCCTCATCAACCTCGGCATCATCTTCGAAGACAAGAACGACTTCACCCGTGCCCAGCAGTGCTACCGCCGGATTCTGGAAGCGATCCCCGATCATCCCCGGGCCCGGCTCTTCCTGCGTGATTCGTCGGCTGCCGGTGACATCCAGACGGGTGAGCAGGAGGCGAAGCAGCGGGACCGCCTCGACCAGGTGTTGAGCCTGCCGGTGAGCGATTTCGAGCTCTCCGTGCGGAGCCGCAACTGCCTGCAGAAGATGGGCGTTCACACGCTCGGCGATCTCGCTCGGACGACCGAGGAGGAGATCCTCGCCAGCAAGAACTTCGGCGAGACCAGCCTCGTCGAAATCAAGGAGATGCTGGCGTCGAAGGGGCTCAGCCTCGGCCAGATGGCGACAGCGGCACCGGTCGTCGAGCCCGAACCGGAGCCGGTCGAGGCCACGGCCGACGAGCAGGAGATCTACTCGCAGCCGATCACGGAGCTCAATCTCTCCGTGCGGGCTCGCAAGTGCACCACGAAGCTTGGGATCAACACGATCGGCGACCTTGTGCGGCGGACGGCCGAGGATCTCCTGGAGTGCAAGAACTTCGGCGTGACGAGCCTCAACGAGGTGCGGGAGAAGCTCACCGAGCGTGGGCTGCGGCTCCGCGGCGACTGAATCCACGCGACGGCTCGGCATCCCTGCCGACCGTCGCTCGGCCGACCTCGGCAACCCAGCCGCAAGCCCTTGATCCACAACGACTTGCGGCAGCCCCTGGCGCGCCAAATATTTGCCAGCCCCGGGGTTTCTGGGTAGCCTCGCCTGAAGCGGTTGAAAGGGTCGCTCCGCCGGGGCGACTGCGGCCGCGAAGGCGCACAGGATTCCGCCCGCATGACGAACGCCACCCTTCGGGATAAGCCGGTTCGCGATCTGGCCCGCCTGGCCAAGCAGCATGGGGTGCAGGGCTGGCACTCGATGCGGAAGGATCAGCTCATCCGCGCCCTCGTCCGCCGTGCGAAGTCGAGCCTCGCCCGCCAGGCCGTCGGTGGATCGGCCCCCCCGCGACCGGCGGCCATCGCCGTTCCCAAGCAGCCGAATCCCGAAGTCGCGCGGCGGATCGCCGAGGCGCGAGAACGGCTCGCGAAGGCGAAGAACCTCGTCACGGCCCCGGAAGGGGGCCGCACGGTGCGGCAGCCTCGGGATCGCATGGTGCTCATGGTCCGTGGGCCGCACTGGCTCCATGCGTTCTGGGAGATCACGCCCCGGAGCGTGGCCCGGGCGCAGGCCGCATTGGGCCCCGAGTGGCATGCCGCGCGGCCGATGCTGCGGGTGCTGCGGATCGAGACCGGCCTCGAGGGCTCGGCCTCGGCTCAGGTGGTGCGGGAAATCGAGATCCACGGCGGCGTGAAGAACTGGTTCATCGACGTGCGGGAGCCGATGCGGTGCCGCGTCGAGATCGGCTATCTCGCCGGATCAGGTCGCTTCCATGCCCTGGGCCGCAGCAACGCGGTGACGACGCCGACGGCATCGCAGAGCGACACGCTCGACACCCACTGGGGCGAGATCGTGGGCGATTGCGACCGCATCTACGCAATGAGCGGCGGCTTCTCGCCGGAGAACAACAGCACCGAATTGCAGGAACTCTTTGAAGAGCGGCTCCAGCGGCCGATGGTGCCGCCGGCAGCCCGCAGTCTCCCCGACGATGACGATTCCGACGTCGAGGAGCGGACCGCCTTCCAACTGGAGGTCGATGCCGAGGTGATCGTCTACGGGGCCACGCAGCCCAATGCCCGCGTCACCCTGCAGGGGGAGCCGGTGAAGGTGCAGCCCGACGGCACATTCCGCGTGCGGGCCGATCTGCCCAACAAGCGGCAGGTGCTGCCGATCATCGCCAGCTCGGCAGATGGCTCCCGGCGGCATATGATCGTGATGGCCCTGGAGCGAAACACGAAGTCGCTCGAGCCCCACGGCCGTGAGTCGATGGATGCCTGAGCGGCGAAAGGAGCGTGCGGCGATACGTTTTCTGCCATGTTCGTGATGCGGTCCACTCCATGCCGGTGAGCTCTTAACGAGGCTCGTTGGGGGCCGACTATTGGTTCTGGTTGCGGGTCACGCCGGCACCGGCAGTTTCGACTGTCGGCCGTCCGGATCACCTGCCCCGGGATCCAAGGCCACCCCGGTTTTATTTCAACGAGCTCTCCGCATCCCAGGACACCACGGCATTACGGTGGAAAACGTGTCGCCGCCCGCTCCTGCCGTTATTTTTTCTTCGCTTCTTTCTGGGCCCAGGCGTCGAAGAGGGGCTGGGGTTTGTTTCGGAAGACGTTCGCGAAGGCGGTTTCGAAGTCTTGGCCGCCGTCGACGAGCGTGAGGAGTTGCCGGAGCTTGGCTGAGGGCGTGGCGAGTGCTCCGACGAAGCCGCTGGCGGCGAGCGTGAGCGCCGCGGGGTCGGCGTGCACGGAGAAGAAGTCGGCCGTCGAGCCGATCGTGCGGACGGCCCCGGGCGTCTCTCGTTTCCATTCCTTGACGAGCTTGGACTTCGGCACCGCCCGCATGGCCACGGCGCGGGCCGCCCCCTTCACGAACCATCCCGGCAGGCCGCGGCCCGCGAGCGCCCCGGCCGCAAGCTGCTCGGCGAGCAGGAGCTCCGCATCCGAGTCGTCGGATGACGTGGCAGGGAGCAGCGCGGCGCCGTACACGAGGTCGCCCATCATGCCGCCGTGGCCGGTGATGCCCTTTGGTCGCTCACCTCCCAGCGTCTGCTGCCACAGGGCCGAGTAGTCGTAGGACTTGCGAAACACGTAGAGGACGAGGCCTCCTTTTCGCAACTGGCCATCCGCGCCGGCGAGCTCCTTCTGCACGGCAGCCTCCGCCTTGGCAGCGAGATCGGCCGTTTCCTTCATCCGCGATGCCGGCAGGTTGCCGATCACGTGCACCCGCTCCCGCGACTCGACCAGCGCCTCGTCGTCGGGGATCGCCATCTGCCAGAGCACCGCGCCTGCCTTGGCCCGCACCGGCTTCAGTTCGGCATCGGAGAGCGACCTCGCACGGCCGGCAGCTGCAACGTCGTCGAGGTGCGCCGTCCACGAAAGCAGGTCGAGCTTGGCCCCCTGGTCGATCCACTTCGAGATCGTCGCGATATCCTTGTCGGCGAGTGGCGGTTTGCCCCGCGGCATGCGTTGGCCGTCGATGCCCTTGCCGAGCAGTTTCTTCACGAGCAGGCTGTCGCCTGCCTTGCCTTCCACGATCGCCGACCCCGAGTCGCCGCCCCGGAGTATTCCCTGGAGCGTCGCGAGCCGCAGGTTTCCCTGGCCATCGTTCGCGGCGTGGCATCGCACGCAGTTGTCGAGCAGGATCGGCGCGACGTCGAAGGCGAACGACACGTCGCCGTTCTTGAGTGGCTCCACCTTCTTTTCCGTGGGGGCGGGCCGCATGCCGGCGTTCGCCGCGGGCACGCCCTCGAAGGCCGCCGTGGGATTCGTGCCGTCGAAGGCCGCGCCGGCATCGATCCAGGATGTGAGCATCGCAAGGTCATCCTTCGACACCTTGCCGCCGCCGCGAGGCATGTCGCCCGATTCGATCACTTCGACGATCCGGCTGGAGGTGCCCTGGCCCTTCTGCACCATGCCCGATTTCATGAGGGCATCGAAGGAGGTGAACTGAAACCCTCCACGGCGGCCCGAGATATGGCAGCCGCCGCACTTGGTCGCGAGCAGCGGGGCCACCTGCTTGGTGAAGCTCACGGCCTGGGCGGCGGCAGGCCGCGAGGCCGCCGAGCCGGCCACCAGTGCCACCGCCATGATCCACAATCCATGTCGAGCCACGTGCGGAGTCATCAGTTCACGGCCGGCGCCGCCCACCACATGCCCAAAAGAAAACAGCCCGCGGCCACGGCCGCGATCCCGAAGAGAGCAGCATAAATCACCCACCGCGGGAGTGTCACACCTAGGGCTGTCGGCTCTGGGGTGATCGCGGGCTCGCCGGGGGGGAGTTCAAAGCTGGCATCGGCGAACGAGCCCCCGGGCGCCGACTCGAGCGTGGCGAGCGACCGTTCCAGCGACCGACTCTCGAATGCGGCCGCCGGATGAGCCGGGGCCACAGCCTCCGGTGGATTCGGCACCACGACCCGCGTATGGCATTTGGGGCAGGGGACGGTGCCGCCGGCCCAGCGGGTGGGCACGTGCAGTTTCGCGCGGCAGCCGGTGCAGCGAAACGAGAAGGGCATGGACAATCACCGCCAGCGAAGGAACGCGAGCCGCCGCCTGCTCAGCCGATGCGTTCTGCGGCCTCAGGGCCGATACCGCGAAGGTGCCTTTCGCCTGTGCGGCGGCCACGCTTCCGGCGACCGTGGCGGGGGCCAGCAGGGCGTTCGAGCACGGCCACCGCGGATACGGCAGTCGTCGCCACCACGGCTACGAGCCATGCCGCCCCCGCGGCCAGGGCCACCCGGCCGCAGGCCCGCGAGCCAGCCTCATCACCGACGGCATTCAGCAGGCTGCCCAACCCCAGGAGCACGGCCAGCACCACGGGCAGGAGCAGCGTGGCGACCAGGCCCCAGGTGAGGGCGGTGCGAACGGGCGAACGGTGCATCGGCAACCTGAACGATGGCGGGCGGGGCGAACTGGGAAAGATTGTCGGGGCGACGGCTGGCGGCAGTCAAGCACGGCG
>JAPOJV010000143.1 GCA_029978085.1 bacterium | reverse complement strand
CGGCCGAGCCTTCGCGACGGTCGGCTGCCTCGAGTCGTGTGGCCCACGGGCGGCCGAGCAGGTCGCGGGCCTGCTCCATCCGCCGCACCACGCCGGGTGACGGGCCGTGGTCGGGAACGGCACCGGACCACGACGCGACCGCTCCGTGAAGCCGCGCGACCGCCCGCATCGCTGCAGCGGCCTGTGCCGAAGTGGGCGACGCGCATGGCTCGCCGTCGACGAACTCGACGAGTTCCCAGAGCCGGCCACCTTCGCTTTCGCCGACCGAGCCACCAGCGGCGGCGGAGAGCAGTCGCGGCACCTCGGTCACACCCGCGCTCCGGGCGTGATGCATCAGCTGGTGCACCCACTCCGCCCGTTGTCGCGTGACGTCCGCCGCGAAGGGCTTGAGGACGAACCGGCCGGGAACATCGGCGAGGCTGACGACGTGGAGCGACGCGCCACTGAAGCCGGCAGCAGCCAGCGGCACACGGGACCGCACCTGGCCGCGCCCCCATGCTGCACAGAGGTCATCGAGTCGGCAGGCATCGTCGCGGATCACGGTCGGCCTCCTCGCAGCGGCTCGTGTTCCGGCACGGCTGCCCGTCCACGTGGATGCTACCCAGCGAGAGAAAAACCCATCCAGCGGCGGGCGGCTTTCCCCGGGGCCTGCTACCATCGTGGCGCCGGCTTTGCATGACGCGCAGCCCGCGTGGAGAGTGTCGATGCGGCTGGTCATCGCGATCCTCGAGCCCGCGCAGGTGGAACAGGCACGGCAGGCGCTTGCCGCGGTTCACGTGGCCCGCATGACGATCTGCGATGCGCACGGGTACGGCCTGCCATCCTCCGCGGGGCTCGCCCAGGAGGTGGTGCTGGAAATCGCCGTCAACGACGATTTTTTGGACCGCACCCTCGAGACCGTCGCCGGCGTCGTGGCCGCCGGCGGTCACGACGTGCAGGAGCGGGTGCGGGTGCTGCCGATCGACGAGGCGGTGCAGCTCTACCGCGAGGTCCGCGGACCGGAGGCGATCTGATCGTGAGCCCCGTCGGGCTTGGCTACTTCCTGAAGGTTTTGTAAGCTCGCTGGCATGCCCGCCTCACCCCGGATCTTGCTTGTTTCCCCCGACCTCATGGTCACAAGCCGCGTTGCCGCGTTGGCTCGTGAAGCTGGCGGCAGCGTCGAAACGCTGCGGTCGCCGGACCAGTCACCGTCGAGCGCCACGTACGACCTCGTTCTTCTCGACCTTCAGGCGGTGCCCGGCGACGCGGCCGTGATCGTCTCGCAGACGCACGCCATCATCTCGCGGTTTGATCGCGAGTCTTCGGACGCACCTGTGCGGCTCGTCGCCTTCGGGCCGCACGTGGCCAAGCAGAGGCTCGATGACGCCAAGGCGGCCGGAGCTGATGCCGTGGTGAGCCGCGGCGAGCTGCTCGGTTCGTTTCCGGCGATCATCCGGCGGTGGTGTCCGCCAGCCTGAGCCGCCCGGTCACGCCGCCGGCTCGTCGAGGACGACCTCGTCGAGTTCCGTGCCATCGACGTCGTGACGCAGCAGCAGATACGCCGCCGTCGCGATCGCCCAGAAGTAACCCCAGCCAAACGACGAGAGCAGCGTCTCGACGCCGCGAGTCCAGAAGGCGATGGCCCGCACGCCCCAGGCATCCGCCACGGGGCCGCCGGCGGCCAGTCCTTCGAGTACGGCTGCAGTGCGGTCGTGTCCCATGCCGAAGCTCGCCGCCCACATCGCCAGCGTGCCGGTCGCGTCGGCGAAAACTCCCGCCGCGGCGAGCGCTGGCACGGCCACGAGCAACGCCACGACTGCATAAAACGCATAGTGCAGCGGCCGCTGATACAGATAGGAAAACGCCGTTGAAATGGCCTGAAAACTGTCGCCCCGCTCGACGCCCACGGCTGCCACCATCAGCGGCCAGCCCGCGACCACGCCCACGGCCAGGATCGCCAGGATGACGGCGCCGAGCAGCACGAGAGGCCACACGGCACCGGCGAACGCGAGCCCCCATTCGGTGCGCATCAGCAGGCCGAGGATGGCGCCCGGGATGCTCAGGGCCACGATGCCGAGCAGCACGAACAGCACCGAGTTGAACGAGGGCAGCCACTTCTTGGAGCCGTAGAGCGTGGCTCCGACCGGCCCCGGCGCCTCTTCCTCCACGAGCTTGAGGGCGACGTGCCGCGTGATGGCGGTGCCGAAGATCGACCACACGAGCACGAACCAGCCGAGACGTGCCAGTGCCGCGGTCATCTCGGCGAGGGTCGCCGATGGCCGAAACGGCACGGCGATCAGCCGCACGAGGTCGCGGGCTGCGCCAGGGAGCCGTTCGCTGAGCCCCGCCAGCCATGGGAGCGACCGCCGGCTGGGAACGAGCGACGCGGGTCCGCCGGCCACGCCGTCAGCCGGTGGCAGGACCAGGCCATCGCCGAGTTTTGCGGCTGCGATCACGTCGGCCGCAGGATCGACCGCCCGCAGCCCGAGTTGGTCAGCGACCGACCAGCCGGCCCAGGTGGCCAGGGCGCCGAGGGCGGCGAGCAGGATCACCGTGGGCGAGAAGGCGGAGCCAGCGGCGCGGAAGAGAATCCACCAGGGCAGGGCGTCGCTCCACCGGATCTCATGAACGATCGTGCCTGAGGGATCCTTCGCGTTGGTCATACCTGCGCCCCAGAGTGGAGGAAGTTTGTTGGGCCGGAGTATAGCGGGTTCAGCCGGGGGATCAGTCGCTGTCTTCGGGCGACTCGTCCTCGTCGTCCTTGCGGGAGGTCGGCACGGAGTACGACTCGTCGAGCCAGCGACCGAGGTCGATCAGCCGGCAGCGGTCGCTGCAGAACGGCACCGTGGGCGTGGCCACGAGATCGACCGTCGCGTCACAGACCGGGCAGCGTGGCATGCATCAGCCCTCCGACCCGCCCTTGCCGGACGAACCGCCCGCGGGCTTGTCGCCACCCGCCTTCTTCTCGCCGCCGCCCGAATCGGCCGCGGCGCCCTTCTTGTAGGACTCGCTCCGGTAGTCGGTTTTGTAGAAGCCCGAGCCCTTGAACATGATCGCGCCGCCGGCGCCGATCAGTCGCCGCAGCTTCGGCTTCTTGCACTTCGGGCAGGTCTTCTTCACCGAGTCGGTCATCGACTGGAACAGCTCGAAGGCGTGTCCGCAGCCGTCGCACACGTAGTCGTAGGTCGGCATGGCTCACTCTCCTTTGGCGACGATCACCTGCGCCGGCCGCACGACACGGTCGTGGAGCCGGTAGCCCTTGGTGGCGGTGCCCACGATCGTCCCCGCCGCTGCACCCGGCACCGGCTGCTGCAGGATCGCGTCGTGGATCGTGGGATCGAACGAGGCACCGTCGGTCTCGATGGTAAGGCAGCCGTGGCTGCCGAGCAGCTTCTCGATCTGCTGGGCCATCATGCGGAAGCCCGACCGCAGCGACTCGATGTCGGCGGTCTTGTCGGCCGCCTCGATTGCGCGGTGGGCGTTGTCGAGCACGGGCAGGAGGTCGCGAAGCAGGTCGATCTCGCGATACCGCTGCGCCTCCTCGTATTCCCGTCGCGACCGCTTGCGGAAGTTCTCCAGTTCCGCCTGCGTGCGGAGCAGCCGATCCTGGGCGTCGCGGAGCTGCGCCTCGACATCGGTGCCCGCCGCGGCGTCAGCCTGGGCTGCCTGGTCCAGTTCGGCATCGTCGTGTTCGGGCGTGTCCTGCACGGTCATGCCTCCTCGTGGGTGTCGGGGTGTGTGTCCGGATTCTGGGCGGAACCCTGAAAGTATTCCGCCAGTCGGCTAAAAAAGCTCGACCGCTTGGGGCTGACGGCCGCATGCTCCTCGGCCGCGAGGTCACGAAGCAACGCCTCGGCCTTGGGCGACAGCGTCTTCGGTACCTCGACATGCATGTGCACATGCAGGTCGCCGACGCCGCGACCGCGCACTTCGGGCATGCCGAGACCCCGGACGCGGATCACGTCCCCCGGCTGGGTGCCGCGGACGATCTGGAGCGGCTTCGCGCCGTCGAGCGTGGGCACGTCCACCGTCGCACCGAGGGCGGCCTGGGTGTAGGTGATCGGCACCTCGCAGTGCAGGTCGCGGCCGTCGCGCGTCAGGAAGGGATGCTCCTCGATCTCGATCACGCAGTAGCAGTCGCCCGGCGGGCCGCCGTTGCCCCCGGGCTCTCCCTCGCCGGCGAGCCGCACCCGCACGTCGCTGTCGACGCCTGCGGGAATCGTCACCCGTCGTTCGACGTGCTCCTCCGTGAGGCCCTCGCCGCCGCAGGCCGTGCACTTCTCGCGGATCACGCTGCCGGCGCCGCGGCAGGCTGGGCACGTGGTCTGGAGCCGAAACACGCCGGCCGTCTGGATCACCTGCCCCTGGCCGCCGCAGTAGTCGCAGGGCTGCGGCTTCGTGCCTTTCTTGGCGCCACTCCCGTCGCAGGTGCCGCAGGGTTCGTGTCGGGTGAACGCGACGGTCTTCGTGGCACCGCGGGCCGCCTCGACGAGCGAGAGCGACACCTGGCAGAAGACATCACGGCCTTTTCGCGGCCGGTTGGACCGCTTGCGTCCACCGCCGAACGCCTCGCCGAAAATGCCCCCTCCGAAGAGGTCGCCGAACGCCTCGAAGACGTCGCCGATGTCGTTGAAGTCGTGCTGCCGCCCCCCCTGCAGGCCCGCATGACCGAACCGGTCGTAGCGGCTCCGCAGGTCGGCGTCCGACAGCACCTCGAAGGCCCGGGCCGCCTCCTTGAACCGGGCCGCGGCTTCCGCGTTGCCCGGGTTCTTGTCGGGGTGGAACTTGATCGCGAGCTTCCGATAGGCATCGGTGATCTGCGCGGAGGTGGCGCGGCGTTCCACGCCGAGCACCTCGTAGTAGTCGCGCTGATCCACCATGAAAGACTACCGGACCGATCCCTCGATCTTCCGCTTCTTCGCGTCGTCCTTGTCGAGGTTGGTGACGAGCGCCTCGGTCGTGAGCAGCAGGCCCGAGATGCTCGCGGCGTTGGTGAGCGCGACCCGCACCACCTTCACCGGATCGATGATCCCGGCCTTGAGCATGTCGACGTACTCGCCCTTGTTGGCGTCGTAGCCGATGTTCACGTCCTTCTGAGCGACCTCGTCGGCCACCACGGCCCCGTCGATGCCGCCATTCTCGGCGATCTGCCGGATCGGAGCCTCGAGGGCATGGAGGATGATGTCGACGCCGATCTTCTCGTCGCCCTTCGCCTGCGACCGGGCCTTCTCCACGGCCTCGCGGCAGCGGAGCAGGGCGACGCCGCCGCCCGGCACGATGCCCTCTTCGACGGCCGCACGCGTGGCGTGCAGCGCGTCCTCGACGCGGGCCTTCTTCTGCTTCATCTCGGCCTCGGTGCCGGCACCGACCGACACGATCGCCACGCCGCCGGTCAGCTTGGCCAGCCGCTCCTGCAGCTTCTCGCGGTCGTACTCGCTCTCGGTGTTCTCGATCTGCTGGCTGATCTGGTGGACGCGGGCCTGCACGTCGGCCTGCTTGCCGGCCCCCTGCACGATCGTGGTCTCGTTCTTGTCCACCGTGATGCTCTTCGCCCGGCCGAGGTGCGAGAGGTCGAGGCTCTCGAGCTTGAGGCCGAGGTCCTCGCTGATGAGCGTGCCGCCGGTGAGCGTGGCGATGTCGCCGAGCATGGCCTTGCGGCGATCGCCGAACCCGGGCGCCTTCGAGGCACACACGTTGAGCACGCCGCGGAGCTTGTTGACGACCAGAGCGGTGAGGGCGTCGCCATCGACGTCTTCCGCGATGATCAGGAGCGGCTTGCCCGACTGGGCCACCTTCTCGAGCAGCGGGAGCAGGTCCCGCAGGTTCGAGATCTTCTTCTCGTGGATCAGGATCAGGGCGTCGTCGAGCTGGCACTCCAGCTCGGCCGGCTTGTTGACGAAATAGGGCGACACGAAGCCCTTGTCGAACTGCATGCCGTCGACGAACCGCACGGTCGTGTCGGTCGTCTTGCCTTCCTCGACGGTGATCACGCCGTCCTTGCCCACCTTCTGCAGGGCCTCGGCCAGCAGGTCGCCGATCGCCCGGTCGTTGTTGGCGCTGATCGCGCCGACCTGGGCGATCTCCTCCGGACGCGACACCGTACGGGCCATCTCCATCAGCCGCTGCACCGCGGCGGCGACGCCCTTCTCGATCCCGCGGCGCACGGCCGTGGGGTTCGAGCCGGCGGCCACGTTCCGCGTGCCCTCGCGGAAGATCGCCCGGGCCAGCACGGTCGCCGTGGTGGTGCCGTCACCGGCCAGGTCGGACGTCTTCGAGGCGACCTCGTTCACGAGCTTCGCGCCCATGTTCTCGAACGCATCCTCGAGGTCCACTTCCTTGCTCACCGTGACGCCGTCCTTGGTGACGGTCGGCCCGCCGTAGGACTTGTCGATGATGACGTTGCGGCCCGTCGGCCCCATGGTCACGGCCACGGCGCTGGCGAGTTTCTCCACGCCCTTGAGCAGCTTGGCACGGGCGGAGTCGTCGAACATCAGTTGCTTGGGCACGGATCGATCTCCTCGATGAGGCGTTGGTGAGTCAGGAAATGAAAATCAGGGCAATGAGAGTCAGGGAAAATCAGGCGAAATCACGACAGAACCTTGGCCAGGATGTCGGTCTCGCGCAGGATCTTCACCTCGTGGCCGTCGACCTCGATGTCGCTGCCCGAGTACTTGCCGTAGATGACCTCGTCGCCGACGGAGACGGAGAGGGTGGCCCGCTGGCCGTTCTCCAGGAGCTTGCCGGCACCGACGGCCACCACGTGGCCACGCTGCGGCTTCTCCTTGGCCGAATCGGGCAGAACGATGCCGCCGGCGGTCCGCTCCTCGGCCTCGACGGGCTCCACCACCACGCGGTCATCGAGCGGACGGATCTTCAGGTTCTTGGCTGCCATGAGTCGTATTCTCCAAAAAAAGGAATTGGTTGAATCTGATTGAGAAACGGTTGGACGCGACGGGTGCGGCCGGGGCTTACATCATGCCCGGCATGCCACCCATCCCGCCCATGCCACCACCCATGCCACCCATGCCACCCATGCCGCCGCCCATCCCATGATGGTCGTGGTGATCGCCGCCGGCCTCTTCCTCAGCCTTCGGGATCTCGGTGATCAGCGAGTCGGTGGTGAGCAGAAGCGACGCCACGCTGGCCGCATTCTGGAGGGCCGTGCGAACCACCTTCGCCGGGTCGATGACGCCCGCGCTCACGAGGTCGCAATACTCTCCCTTGTCGGCGTCGTAGCCGTCGTTCTTGCCCTTCATCTGCCGCACGCGGTTGACGACCACCGAGCCGTCCACGCCGGCGTTGGCGGCGATCGCCTCGAGCGGATACCGCAGGGCATGCTTCACGATGGCCGCGCCGAGCTTCTCGTCTCCTTCGAGATCGAGCTTCTCGAGCGCCTTCTCGCTGCGGAGCAGGGCCACGCCGCCACCCGGCACGATGCCTTCGGCGAGGGCGGCCTGCACGGCGCTCTTGGCGTCGTCGATGAGGGCCTTTCGCTCCTTCATCTCCGTCTCCGTCGCGGCACCGACGTTGATCTGGGCCACGCCGCCGGCGAGCTTCGCGAGCCGCTCCTGGAGCTTCTCGCGATCGTAGTCGCTGGTGGTCTTCCCGATCTCATCGCGGATCTGCGTCACGCGGCCGTTGATGGCATCCTTCGTGCCGGCCCCGCTGACGATCGTGGTGTTCTCCGCCTCGATGATCACCTTCTTCGCCCGGCCCAGGTCGCTGAGCTTGACGGCGTCGAGGGCGATGCCGAGATCCTTGAAGATGGCCTGGCCACCGGTGAGCACGGCGATGTCGCCGAGCATCGCCTTGCGGCGGTCGCCGTAGCCGGGGGCCTTCACGGCCACGGACTGCACGATGCCGCGGAGCTTGTTGACGACGAGCGTGGCCAGGGCCTCGCCCTCGACGTCCTCGGCGATGATCACGAGCGGCTTGCCGCTCTTGCTGATCGCCTCGAGCAGCGGCACGAGGTTCTTGGCGCTCGAGATCTTCTCCTCGAAGACGAGGATGTAGGGAT
>JAPOJV010000202.1 GCA_029978085.1 bacterium | reverse complement strand
TCGTCGCCACGCCCCCGGACGAGCCTTCGGCCACGATCGCCGCCGCCCGGGCCGACGTGCCGGGCGTGATGCTCGAAACGCAATCCTGGATTCGCTCGGGCGGGCTGAGTGTGCTCGATCCAGAGTCGGGCCGGCTCACCGATGCCCGACTGGCTCCCGAAGGCCGCGATCCGCCGGAGTGGCTCACCTTTACCGAAACGACCGTAGCCAGCCACGATGGCACCCGCGTGCCGCTCTCGATCATCCATCGCGGCGACCTCCCCCGCGACGGCAGCCGGCCCGCCCTGCTCGAGGGCTACGGCGCCTACGGCTTCACCTTCCCGATGGTGTTTTCTGCCCAGCGGCTGGCCTGGCTGGAGCGGGGCGGCGTGATCGCCGTGGCGCATGTGCGGGGGGGCGGCACGTTTGGCCGGGCCTGGCACCATGCCGGCCGCCGCACCACCAAGCCCAACACCTGGAAAGACTTCATCGCCTGCGGCGAGCATCTCATTGCCGAGGGCTACACATCGAGCGACCGGCTGTGCGGCCATGGCCGTAGCGCCGGCGGCATCCTCATCGGCCGGGCCGTGACCGAGCGGCCCGATCTCTTCGCCGCGGCGCACATCGGCGTGGGATGCACCGACATGATCCGCTTCGAGATCACCGCCAACGGCCCTCCCAACATCCCCGAGTTCGGCACCGTGACCGAAGAGGAAGGCTTTCGCGGCCTGCTCGCGATGAGCACGCTCCACCAGATTCGCGATGGCGCGGCCTATCCGGCGGTGCTGCTCACCCACGGCATCAACGATCCCCGCGTGGCGCCCTGGCAGTCGGCCAAGACGGCCGCGCGGTTTCAGGAAGCGACGAGCAGCGGCAAACCGGTGCTGCTCCGCATCGACTACCACGCCGGCCACGGCATGGGCTCGACGCGGCGGCAGCGTCAGGAAGAGCTGGCCGACATCTGGTCGTTCTTTCTCTGGCAGTGTGGCGATCCCGATTTTCAGCCCCGTGATGGAGACGACAAGTGACGACGATGAAACTCTCCCGGCGAATGAGCCTCCCGGGCCTGTGCCTGATGGCGGCGGTCCTGGCCGCGATGCCCCTCTGCCGCGGTGCCGACGCCACGCTCGCCCCTGAGGTGAAGGAAGCGCTCGCCGCTGTCCGCGGCACGAACGCCGCCGTGTTTGACGTGTTTGAATCGAGCGTCTTGGGCAAGACCGCCACGCCCGCCGAGTTTGCGGCCTCGCAGCGTGACTGGAGAGCCTACTACTCCCAGCCACCGGCGCAGCTCTCCAAGGCGGATCGCGATGCGTTGGCGGCCAAGTATGGAAAGGTCTCGTTGATCGGCCGTCCGCGGGCAGTGAAAGAATTTCCCCTAGGGATCCTCGGCGCGGAGGTCATCGACATGGAGGGGCGGCCGGAATTGACGGTGACGGCCGTCACCCCCGACACCCCGGCCGCGGCCGGGAAGCTGGCAGTCGATGACGTTATCGTCGGCGTGAATGGACGGGTCTTCCCGGAGTGGGAGGATCCACGGCTGCCGATGGGCTATGCGATCGCCGCGGCTCAGACCAAGGCCTTCAACGGCACACTGACGCTGCACGTCGGCCGCGACGGCAAACTTGTCGATGTGACGATCAGGCTGCCGATCGCCGCCCCCTACGACGAAGACCGTCCCTACGATTGCGAACGCTCTCGTGAGATCGCTGCAGATGCCGTGGCCTCCGTGATGAAGGAGGGAGACAGCACGTTCTGGATGGATCTGTTCCTGATGGCCTGCGGCGATGAGAAGGCCATCGCCCTCGTCCGGGATCGCCTCCGCAAAGCATCCACGGCCGACACCGTGGGCAACAACTGGGGCCCGGGCTACACCCTGATTTCGTTGTGCGAATACTACCTGCTCACCGGCGACCAGGAGGTGCTACCGGCCATCCGCGGCCATGTCCGCGGATTGGAGAAGAACCAGATGCGGAGCGGTGGCTGGACGCATGGAGCGCCGGGCGGCTATGGCATCATGAACAACGTGGGGCAGTCCTGCTTCATCGGACTCATTCTCGCCGAGGAATGCGGCGTGAAGGTCGATCCCGAGGTCATGGCCCAGGCCGTAAAATTGCCAGGCCGATTCATCGGCTCCTACGGCGCCTATGGCGATCCCCCGCCGGGCGTGGCGCGATATGCAACGGGGGGGGGGCCGTACGAAAACGGCCAAATGTGTACCCGCACGGTGCTCTTCCACCTGCTCGGAGAAGAGGCCGTCGCCACCCGTGACGCCCGTCACACCTGTTATCTGTATCGCACGCGGATGGCCGGCCACGCGGAACGGATCTTCGCGATCGCCTGGTCGAGCCTGGCGCCGGCCCTGGCGCCCGAGGCAGATTACAAGAAGTACGCCAACAACATGCTCTGGTTCTACGAGCTCTCCCGCCAGCGCGACGGCTCGCTCAAGAACCTCGCCTGGACACGCTACGGCCGCAACACGGCGGCGGTGGGCATGACGTTTGCGCCGGCCACCAAACGCCTGCGGATCGCCGGCGCGGCCAAGGGCACAAAGCCGCTCTTCCCGGTGGCGTCGCTGCCGGCCGCGCCACCACCGCCAGCGGAACGGGTTGCCGCCAAGCCACAGCCTGCGACCCCGGCACCAAAGGTGGCGTGGGATGTGTCCACTGTCACCGTGCCGCCGGTCAAGGCCGCGACCGAAATGGCGGAAACCGTACTCACCCTGAAGGATGACCCAAAAGCGTACGAGCAATTCAGGGTCACGGTTCCTGGCCAAATGGCAGGGGAGGTGTGGCTCAACGGCAGCTGCGTGGCCATCTTCCCGAAGGTCGCGAACCACCGCCAACCGCTGCAGACGCTGCAACTCGGCCGGAAGGCTACGAGCATGTTGCGGAAAGGCGAAAACAAGTTGGCCTTGAAGTGGGTGGCCGGGGCGGCCCTCGACAAACCGACCCCGCTCGAGACGGCCTTTGCGCCGGCCCGTGGCAAAGCCGCGGAGGCAGCGCTGCACGCGGCAGATTACGGCAACAACCGCCTCAATGGCTGGTCGGGCACATGGGAGCAACATCACAAGGGCGTGGCCTGGTTTTTCGACGGCAAGAGCCCGAAGGAGATCGCCCGCTACCTCGCCTATCCCGACTGGATGGGCGCCCAAACGGCCTACCAAGCTCTGGCCAGCAGCGGCGATGAAGCCATCCCTCTGGTCAAACAGCTCGTCGCCGATACGCATGCCGGAATCCGCGTCGGCGCATGGGATGCCATCGCCGAGATGAACACGCGGAAACTGCTCGATGCCGCCACGCAGCAAGAGTTGGCCACGCTGGCCTCGTCGCGGATCGCGACGGAAGACCCGGTGGTCGGCATGGCATTAACGCGGGCCGCCACCCCCATGGCAAGCGGCGCAGACCTGGCGAAGCTCCTGTTGTGCACCGCCAAGCTCGAGGACATCAATGCCCGGGGGGCCGCCGTCGGTACCGCCGTGGCGCGACTTAAGGGACAGCCGGAACTGATGGTGCCGGTGCTGCGGACCGTGATTGCCGCCAAGCTCAGCAACAACGACATCGCCGCGCTCGGCAATGCGATGGTTCATCTCTCCAGCGTGGCGAAGACGCCCGAGGCACGCGGCGCAATCCCCGAGATCGCCGCCGTGCTCGACGAGACGTCTCCCGACACGCGGGGCATGTTCTCCAATGGCATGATGTCCGGTGGTTTGGATGTGATCGACCTCCAGTTTGATGACCAGGTGGAGCGGACTCCCCAGCTTGTGTCGGGGCTCTGTCGGTGCTTTGCCAAGGTGCCCGACATGGATCATCCGGCGTGGACACACCCCAACCTCTATCTGCGGCGGCTGATCTATCGCCTCGGGCCGGTTTCCGCCGCGGCCATCGACAAGGCCGTCGCGGGCATGGCCAACGGCGAGGGCGAACCGGCCCGCGCGGAACCCCTGGCCGAGTTGAAGGCCTGGTCGGCGATGCTCAAGAAGACCCGCGGCGAGCCCGCGGCGTTGCGTGCCGAAGCACTGCGACTGGCCGCCAGCAAGGATCCGGCCGATCGGCTCGTCGCGCTGTCGCTGGTGTGGCCAAGCCATTTGAACACGGGACGGCCAGTGAATCCTGCCTATCAACGTGCCGACACCGCCAGGCTCACCGACCCCGC
>JAPOJV010000060.1 GCA_029978085.1 bacterium | reverse complement strand
GATGCCCGCTGCCGCCGCATCGGAGTCTCGCATGCCCCTGGTCGTCCGCTGCCTTCGAGCCTGGTTCGCCGTCTCCGCCGGCGTCGCACTGGTCCTCGCAATGCCGCCAGTCGCCGTCGCCGATCGCGTCGAACTCGCCGATGGCCGCGTGCTCGACGGCAGCTTCGCGATGGTGGGGGGCGTGGCCGACAACCCACTTGAAGACGGCGCGGCAGCCCAGCCCGCCGCCCAGCCGATCGTCGTCTGCGACGACGGTCTCACTCGTACGATGGTGTCGAAGCGGCAGGTGGTCCGCACCGAGCGATCGGCCGACGCCCTCGGCACCGAGCGGCTCTCGATTCCGCAGCTGGTGCCGGACAAGGGAAGGCGGGTGGCCGGCATCGGCTCAATCGTGGCTGTCACGCCGTTTGACGACTACGGCCGCCGCACGCTGTCGCTCGCCACGGCCAACGGACGCGTCGACCTCGTCCAGGGAATCACGGAGATCACGCCCCGGTGGATCAAGGTCGAGGGCCTCCAGACGGAAAAACCGCTCGTGCTCGACATGCGGATGGCCACCAGTTCCGTGCCCCGCGCCGTGCTCTCGCGGGTGATCGCCACCCACCTTGATCGCGGCGACTCGGAGCAGCGGCTGCGGCTCGTACGGCTCCTGCTCCAGAGCGAGCGATATGCCGATGCCCGCGCCGAGCTCGACGAGGTGCTCCGTGACTTCCCCGACCTCGCACACTTGGCTGTAGAGCGGCGGACGCTCGCCCGGCTGGCCGCCGGGCAGATGCACGACGAACTGCTGCTGCGGGGCAGGGCAGGGCAGGACCGGTTCGCCATCGAGATGCTCGATGCCTTCCCTGTGGACGATGCGGCGCCCGAGGTGCTCCAGGCAGTGAAGGAGTCCCGGGACGACTACCGGCGGCGGCGGGAGCAGGCGACGCAGCTCGTGGCCGCGGTGCGGGAGCGGCTTCCCGGCATCGAGGATGCAGACGACCGTGCCGCTGCGGCGGCGATGGTGGCCGAGATCGAGCAGGGGCTGTCGTTCGCCACGCTGGGCCGGCTCGCCACCTTCGAGCAGCTCGGCACCGATCAATCGATGTCGGCCGATCGGGCTGTCGCCCTGGCGATCAACGGCTGGCTCCAGACCGCGGGCAATGCCGCCAATCTGAAGGCGGCCCTGTCTGCCGTACGAGTTCGCGACCTCGTTCGCGACTATCTGCGAGCCGACGACGCGGGCCGCCAGGCCGTGTTGGCAAAGCTCCGCGACGAGGAGGCCTTCGACGCGGCCACGATCGCTTCGCTCGCCGCCGCCATGCGACCGCCGCTCGATCCGCCCGAGCCGACCGCACCAGGGCTCTTCGAACTGGCGGTGCCGCAGTCTGGGGGCGGCCCCGACGTCATCTGCCTCGTGCAGCTGCCGCCGGAGTACGACCCGCTCCGCCGCTATCCGGCAGTGGTCACCCTCCACTCGGCCGTTTCCTCGCCACTCAATCAGATTGAGTGGTGGGCGGGGCCACCCGGCCGGGACGGCCTCCGCCGCGGCCAGGCCACGCGGCAGGGCACGATCGTGATCGCCCCCGCCTGGGCGAGGCAAGGGCAGTCCAGCTACGAGGCCTCCGCCCGCGAGCATGCGGCCGTGCTCACCGCCCTACGGGCGGCCCTCCGCCGGTTTGCGATCGACACCGACCGCGTGTTCCTCTCCGGCCACTCGCTCGGTGGCGACGCCGCCTGGGACATCGCATTGGCCCATCCCGATCTCTGGGCGGGGCTCATGCTGATCACGCCCACGGCCGACCGCTACGTGCGGCACTACTGGCACAATGCCCGGCAGTTGCCGATCTACGTCGTCGGCGGCGAGCTCGATGGCACCACGATCGGCCGCAACGCCGTCGATCTCGACCGCTATCTCGACCGCGGCTTCGACACGACCTACGTCGAATACCGGGGCCGCGGCCACGAGCACTATTCCGACGAGATCCTGCGGCTCTTCGACTGGATGGGGCGGAAGCGGCGGACGTTCTTCCCTCAGGCGATCGATGTCGTCTCGATGCGGCCCTGGGACCGGTTCTTCTGGTGGGTGGAGATGGAGGCGGCGCCACCGCGAACCGTCGTGCTGCCGACAAACTGGCCGCCACCCCCAAACACTCGGCCGCTCTCGATCGAGGCGAAGGTGGGGGCCAACAACAGCCTCGCGGTGCGGTGTGGCGCCGAGCGGGTAAAGGTGTGGCTCGCCCCGGAACTCATCGACTTCACCCGGCCGGTCACCGTGACGATCGACTCCAAGCAGGCGCATTCCGGCCGGATCGCGCCCGACATCGGGCTGTTGCTCGAAGACCTCCGCCTCCGCGCCGATCGGCAGCACCCCTTCTGGGCCGTGGTCGAAGCCACGAAGAGACGCAGCCCGTAGGCCCGTTGCTCCGCCAACGGGCAGCCCACACGGAGTGACGGGCCTACACGAGAATCTGCTTCACCACGTGGCCGTGCACGTCGGTGAGGCGGAAGTCACGCCCCTGGAAGCGGTAGGTCAGCTTCGTGTGGTCGAAGCCGAGCAGGTGCAGGATCGTGGCCTGGAGGTCGTGGATGTGCACCATGTCGCTGGCGACCTTGAAGCCGAGGTCGTCGCTCGCCCCGTGCACGTAGCCCGGCTTCACGCCACCGCCCGCCATCCAGATCGAATAGCAGTCGGGATAGTGGTCGCGGCCGAGGATGCTGCCCGCGGCCGTGCGGCCCTCGCGGAAGGGCGTGCGGCCGAATTCACCGGTGCAGAGCACGAGCGTGTCTTCCAGGAGGCCGCGGGCTTCCAAATCCTCGATCAATGCCGCCGCCGGTTTGTCGAACGTGGCCGCCTTCTGCGTGAGGCCGTCGCGAATGTCTTCCTTCGGGTTCGTGCCGTGGAAATCCCAGCCCCAGTCGAAGAGGTGGACGAACCGCACGCCCTGTTCGACGAGCCGCCGTGCCAGGAGGCAGTTGTTGGCCAGGCTCGACTGCCCCGGCTTCGCGCCGTAGGCATCGAGCACCGCCTGCGACTCCTTTGAGATGTCCATCACCTCCGGCACGCTCGCCTGCATGCGAAAGGCGAGCTCGTATTGGGCGATTCGGGTCACCGTCTCGGGATTGCCGAGCTCACGGGCCTGCAACTCGTTGAGATCCTTGAGGGCATCGAGCGTCTTGCGGCGCATCGCCCGATTCATGCCCGGCGGATCCGACACATAGAGCACCGGGTCACCCTTCGAGCGGCACTGCACGCCCTGATACACGCTCGGCAGGAAACCCGACCCGAAGCTGCCCGTGCCGCCGTTGGGCTGCACGCCCGACGAGATGAGCGTGACGAAGCCGGGCAGATTCGCGTTCTCGGTGCCCAGCCCGTAGGTCACCCAGCTGCCGAGGCTCGGCCGGCCGGCCCGGGGCGAGCCCGTATAGACCATGAGTTCGGCGGGCGCGTGATTGAACTGATCCGTGAACATGCTCCGCACGAGGCAGAGCTTGTCAGCCACGCGATGCAGGTTGGGAATCGCATCGGAAAGCTCCATCCCGCTCTGGCCGCACTTCACCCACTTCCGCGGCGTGCCCAGGAGCTTGGGCGTGCCGCTGGTGAACGCGAACGTCTTGCCGGCGATCGTCTCGGCCGGGCAGTCCTGCCCGTCGTGCTTCACGAGTTCGGGCTTGTGGTCGTAGAGATCGAGATGCGGCGGCGAGCCCGTGAGATGAATCACGATCATCCGCTTCGCCTTGGCAGGCAGCGGCGGCAGCTTCGGGGCCATCGGATCGACGACCAGCGCCGGCTGCGGCGCGGAGGCCGTCGCGGCGAGGAGATCGTGCATCGCTATGGCACCGATACCACCGGCCATCGAGCCGAGCAGATGACGCCGCGTCGTGAGGAGCTTGGCTTCGAGCATCGGATCCATCGCATTCCTCCGAAAAAGGTGCCAGCCACCAAATCTGGGCAAGCTGGACAACTAAACTACGCACACTACCCAGATTTGGTGGCTGGCACCTTTTTCTACGGACACATGAAGGCTTCGTCGAGGTTCAGGATCACGTTGGCCACGACCGTCCAGGCGGCGAGATCGGCAATGTCGGCCGGAAGGTCGGAGGGGGGCGGGCCGAGAGGATCGGTGGCCATCTTCCTCGCGTCGTCGGGGGCAGCGGCGTAGTCGGTGCGGGCGTCGTCGTGCAGCTTCACGAGCCGGTCGGTCTCGGCGGCCGTGGGCTGCCGCGAGAGCACGAGCCGGAAGCCGCGGGTGGCCCGGTCCGCCGGCGTCGAGCCCCCTTCGCGGATCATCCGCCGGGCCAGCGCCTGCGCGGCTTCGACATAGGCCGGATCATTCATCGTCACGAGCGCCTGAAGCGGCGTATTCGTCCGTGGCCGCCGGACGGTACAGACCTCGCGGGAGGGCGCGTCGAACGTGGCCATCGAGGGATACGGATTGCTCCGCCGCCAGGTGGTGTAGATCGCGCGGCGATAGCGGTCTTCGCCCGTGCTTGTCTGCCAGTCGATGCCGCCGCCGAACGCGGCGGCGAGGCCGAGATTCGGCTGCGGGGGCTGCACGCTCGGGCCTCCCTTCTTGCGCGAGAGCAGCCCCGCGGCGGCGAGCGCCTGGTCGCGGATTACTTCGGCCGGCAGCCGCACCCGCGGCCCGCAGGCGATGAGTCGATTCTCCGGATCACGCGACACGAGGTCTGGCGGACACTTCGACGTCTGCCGGTAGGCGGCGCTCGTCACGATCAACCTCTGGATAGCCTTCGTGTCCCACTTTCGGGCCACGAGCTCCGTGGCCAGCCAGTCGAGCAATTCAGGATGGCTCGGTAGTTCGCCCTGGCTGCCAAACTCCTCGCTCGTGGAGACGATGCCGATCCCGAAGAGCCGCTCCCAGATGCGGTTCACGACCACACGCGCCGTGAGTGGGTTGGCCGGATCGACGAGCCATTTGGCCAGCGCCACGCGATCCACCCGCTGGCCTTCGGCCACGGGCGCGGGATTGAACGCCGCGGGCACGCCCTCGGCCACTTCGTCGCCGAGATTCTGCCAGTTCCCGCGAAGCTGGATCTTCGTGATTCGCCGCTTGTCGCCCTGCAGTTCCTGGAGCACGGGCACCGTGACGGCAGGTATGGCGGCGAGCTTGTTCCGCAACCCCTCGAGGGTCTTGCGGGCCGGCTGAAACTCCGGCGGCTCGGTACGATCTTTGGGAGCAGGCTTGGCGAGTTGGGGAATGCCGGCAATGACCTCGGCGATTTCCTTCTCGATCGCGGCCCGCGGTTCATCGACCGGGGCCCACGGAATCCGCGTGACGGGCGATTCATCGGCTCGGTCGGCATCGGCCGTGTTGTTGAGGATCGCGTAGAGCTGGAAATATTCCTTCTGCGAGAGCGGGTCGTATTTGTGGTCGTGGCATTGGGCGCAGGCCATCGTCGTGCCCATCCACGTGCTCAACGTCGTATTCACCCGGTCGATCACGGCGACCGTGCGAAACTCCTCGTCGATCGTGCCCCCTTCGTTGTTCGTGAGCGTGTTGCGGTGGAAGGCGGTGGCGATCCTGTCGTCGAGCGTCGCTTCGGGGAGCAGGTCGCCGGCGAGTTGCTTGAGCGTGAATTCGTCGAACGGCATGTTGTCGTCGAACGCCCGCACCACCCAGTCCCGCCAGCCCCAGATCGTCCGGTGCGGATCGTCGGCATAGCCGGCGCTATCGGCATAGCGGGCGAGATCGAGCCACTGCCGCGCCTGGTGCTCGCCGTAGCCATCGTGGGCGAGGAGTCGGTCTACCAGTTTTTCCACCGCGTCAGGTGCCGGGTCGGCCACGAAGGCATCGATCTCCTCCGGCGACAGCGGCAGGCCGGTGAGATCGAGCGCGAGCCGGCGGGCGAGCGTGGCCCGGTCGGCCTCGGGCTGTGGCGAGAGCCCCTCGGCCTCGAGGCGGGCGAGGATGAAGCGGTCGATATCGTTTTTGGGCCAGGCCGTGTTTTTCACATTCGGCAGGCTCGGCCGCTTCGGGGGTACATAGGCCCAGTGGGGTTCATACGTGGCCCCCGCCGCGATCCATCGCTTTAACAGATCGACCTGCTTCTCCGAGAGCGGCTGGCCCGCATCGGGCGGCGGCATGACGAGGTCGGGATCGGTCGACGTGATCCGCGCGATCAGCTCGCTCTCGCCTGGCTTGCCGGGCACGATCGCCGCATGGCCGCCCAGATCGGCCGTCGCGCCGTCGAACGTATCGAGCCGCAGCCCCTCGTCGCCACCACCGGCCCGCCCCTCGGGGTCGGGGCCGTGGCACCGCACGCAGCGGTTGGAGAGGATGCCTTTGATGTCGCGGGTGTACGAGGGGACCGCGTCGGCGGCGAGAGCAGGGCCCCCCACGCAGATCAGCAGGCCGGCCGAGACGACGTTTCGCAGGCGGGAAATCGACATGGCGCAGGCCTCATGGACGCAATGAGTATATCGTCCAGGGCAGCGGCGGCACTTGCGGGGCAGACCTGTCCTCGGGGACAGGGCGGGGAGTTATTCCGTGTGATTCGCCAGTCGCATCGCTGAGGAAACGGTTTGAACGCCGAGCGAGGGACGGCCGGCGACGACGCCATCCACACGTTCCTTCGGCCGTGCGGCCGGATCGGCGTATTGATCCTCGTCGCGATAGAGCGCGCGGAGCCGAGCCAGTTCGGCCTGCATGTCGGCGAAGAGCTTCGCCACGGCGGGTGAGCGGGTGGCGGCGTCGCCGTGGAGCAGGTTCCGTTGCTCGAGCGGATCGGCAGCCAGGTCGAAGAGCTCCCAGGCATCCTTCGTCCAGTAGTGGATCAGCTTGTGGGTGGCCGTCCGCACGCCCACATGGGCCCGCGTGTCATGGTCGCCTGGATCGTGGTAGTAGCGGTAGTAGACGCTTGTCCGCCAGTCAGCCGGCGTTTCGCCGCGCAGGAGCGGCGCGAGGCTCCTCCCTTGCATCGAGTCGGGCACGGGCACGCCCGCCAGATCGAGGAACGTCGGCGCGAGATCGATATTTGCCACCAACTGGTCCGGGGTGATGCCGGCCTTGATGCCCGGCCCCTTGGCCAGCAGTGGCACCCTGAGGCCGGGCTCGTACATGAACCGCTTGTCGTAGAGGCCCAGTTCACCCATATACCAGCCGTTGTCGGTCGTGTAGATCACGATCGTGTCGGCGGCGAGGCCCGACTCGTCGAGGTAGTCGAGCACCTCCCCGACGCTGTCGTCCACGCCCTGCACGCAGGCGAGGTAGTCCCGCATGAACTGCCTGTATTTCCAGCGGACGAGTTCGGCGCCGGTGAGCGTGCGGCCGTTCACCGTGATCTCCATCGGCACCGAGTGCTTCCAGCGCTGGAGCGAATTGCCCGAGAGCCCTGCCGGGGGCGTCCGCTTGAGATCGTTGTTCGTGAGATGGCGGGCGATCGTCTGCGCGTTCTCGGGCAGGGCCGCCGGCCGCGTGGCGTAGTCATCGAAGAGCGTCGGCGGGTCGGGAAACTCGGCGGATGCGAAGCGGGCCTGGTTGCGCTCATCTGGCTGCCAGGCCCGGTGCGGAGCCTTGTGGTGCAGCATCAGAAAAAACGGCTTGTCGGCCGGCCGCGTCTTCAGAAACTCGACCCCGAGGTCACCAGTGATCTCCGTGCAGTGCCCCTCGATCGTCAGCTTCCCCTCAGGAACGAGAAACGTCGGATTCCAATAGCCGCCCTGGCCGGGCAGGATGATCCAGCGGTCGAAGCCGGTGGGATCGCTACCGAGATGCCACTTGCCAACTATCCCGGTGTGGTAGCCAGCCGCCTGGAGCCGCTTGGCCACGTGGTCGCTGGAGCCATCGAAGGGATTGAAGACGGGCACGCCGTTGAGATGGGAATACTGGCCCGTGAGCAGCGTGGCCCGGCTCGGCGAGCAGATCGAGTTGGTGACGAACGCGTTCGTGAACCGGGCCCCACCGGTGGCGATGCGATCGAGGTGCGGCGTCGTGTTGACCTGTGAGCCGTAGCAAGACAGAGCCTGCTCGGCATGGTCGTCAGAGAAGATGAAGAGAATGTTGGGCCGGCGATGCTCGGCGACGACAGGCCATGCCCAGCACGCCGCGAAGACAAAGCCGACCGCCAGCCCTGCCAGTTTGAACCCGCGCATACCGAGACTCCTTCCGCCGAGACTCCTTCCGCCGAATCAGGGACGATGCACACCGGAGGCGATCCCGAAGCCCTTTTGCACGCCTCGGTGATCCGCCGGCCGCCGGGAGGGGCTCAGTTGCCGTCCGACTGCATTGCTGGCGCCGTCGTGTCGATCTAAGATACTGGAGATGGCTGAAGGAATTCGGTCTGCCGTCCCGCCGATCGACCTGCTTGTCCGTGAGCATGGTCCGCGACTCGGGTGCCCCACCCGGAGTCGGCGACGCGGGTAACCCTGACAGGAGCGTGTCGCATGGGTTGCTCAAAGCGAATCGAGAGCGTGAGTCTCGTGGCCGCGTGGCTGCTTCTGGCCTGGCCGGCAGCGGTCGCCTACGGGGCCGACGCTTCGCCGGCCCGGCTGTCGTTCAACCGCGACATCCGGCCAATCCTCTCCGACAACTGCTTCGCCTGCCACGGCCCCGACAACGCCAACCGACAGGCCGGCCTGCGGCTCGATACGTTCGACCTGGCGACGGCCGAACTCGACAGCGGCACCCGGGCGATCGTGCCGGAGAAGATCGACGAGAGCGAACTGGTCGCCCGGATCATCTCCGACGACCCCGATGCGGTGATGCCGCCTCCCCATGCCAAGATCGGCCGGCTCTCCGCGGAGCAGGTCGAAACCCTGAAACGCTGGATCACCGAGGGGGCGAAGTACGAACCGCACTGGGCGTTTGTCGTGCCGGTGAAGCCAGAGACGGCCGGCGGGATCGATGCAATCGTCTCCGAGAAACTTGCGAAGCGTGGCCTGAAGCTCCAGCCCGAAGCCGATCGCCGCACGCTCATTCGCCGCGCGAGCTTCGACATCACCGGCCTGCCGCCGACACCCGCCGAGGTCGAAGCCTTCGTCGCCGACACCTCGGCCGACGCCTACGACAGGCTGCTCGACCGGCTGCTCGCGAGCCCGCGGTACGGCGAGCGGATGGCGGCCGACTGGATGGACCTGGCCCGGTATTCCGACAGCTACGGCTTCCAGGTCGATCGCCCGCGGCCCGACATGTGGCCCTGGCGGGATTGGGTGATCAAGGCGTTCAACACGAACCTGCCGTGGGATCAGTTCACGCTCTGGCAGATAGCCGGCGACCTCTTGCCCAACGCCTCCGACGAGCAGGTGCTCGCCACGGCCTTCAACCGACTCCACCAGCAGGAGAGCGAGGGGGGCTCGGTCGAGGAGGAGTACCGCGTGAACTATGTGAACGACCGGGTGACGACGTTCGGCACGGCGTTCCTTGGTCTCACGTTCGAGTGCTGCCGCTGCCACGATCACAAGTTCGATCCACTCGCGCAGAAGGACTTCTACTCGCTGTTCGCCTTCTTTGACGACATCGACGAGGCAGGGCTGTATTCGCATTTCACGCAGTCGGTGCCGACGCCGAAGCTGCGGATGCTCGACCAGACGACAGCGGCTGCCCTCGCCAAGGTCGATGAGGCCGCGGGTGAGGCAGCGGCGGAATACGAGCGGGAGGAATCGGTAGCCCGCGGAACGGTCGCCTACTGGATCGCCGGGAAGCTCCCGATGCCGGTCGCCCTCGAGGCTGCCGGCGGCACGATTCCTGGCGAGCTCGTCCGCTATTCGTTCGATGGCCGCGGCGCAGATGGAACGTTTGCCAATGAACTGGGCTCGAAGGAGCCGGCCACGTCGCCCGGCGACACCATGGTGGTGGACGACAGCCGCGGCGGCCGCCCCTGTCAGGCCATCAAGCTCACGGGCGACCATCCAGTCAAAACGCCGGTGGGGAACTTCCGCCGCAGCCAGCCGTTCACCGTGTCGGCCTGGATCAAGCCCGCCGCACAGTACGACCGGGCCGTCGTGTTTCACCGCTCAGGGGCCTGGACCGACGCGGGTAGCCGCGGCTACGAACTGCTCGTGGACGGCGGGCATCTCCGCTGGTCGCTGGTCCACTTCTGGCCCGGCGATGCCGTGAGCGTGCGGTGCACCGAACCAGTGCCCGTTGGCGAGTGGACGCACGTGGCGGTGGCGAGCGATGGCTCGGGCAAGGCCGCGGGGCTCACGATCTTCGTGAACGGTCATCCGGCCGCCACCACGATCGTCCGCGACAGCCTCACCCGCGAGATCACCGGCGGCGGTGGCGACACCATCACGATCGGCGAGCGGACGCGCGACCACGGCTTCAAGAACGGCCTCGTGGATGACTTCCGCGTGTTTGCTCGTGCGCTCTCGCCACTCGAGGTGCGGGATCTTGCCGCGCCGGGCGCGATCGCGGCGGCCCTCGCCGAGAAACGCGATGCCGAGGCCATCGGCGACTACTTCGCCGCGGCCTTCGCCGACGAACCGGCGGCCAAGCGGGCGGCCCTCGAAGCGGCCCGTCGCAGCCGCGACGATCTCGCCGAACGGCCCCCGGAAATCATGGTCATGCGGGACCTCCCACAGCCCAAGATGGCCTATATCCTCGAGCGCGGCGAGTACGATAAGCGGGGCGCACCCGTGGAGCCCGACACGCCTGCCGCACTGCCGCCGTTCCCGGCTGACCAGCCCAAAAACCGGCTCGGCCTCGCCCGCTGGCTGATCGATCCCGAGCATCCACTGCTCGCCCGCGTGACCGTGAACCGGCTCTGGCAGTCGCTGTTCGGGCTCGGGCTCGTGCAGAGCCCAGAGGATCTTGGCAGCCAGTCCACGCGGCCGGAGTATCCCGAGATCCTCGACCTCCTGGCCTGGCAGTTCTCACACTCCCCGGCCGACGGCGGTATCGGGTGGGACATGAAGCGGCTCATCAAGACGATCATGCTTTCCGACACCTATCGACAGCGGAGCATTGCCGACGCGAAGACGATGGCCGACGATCCGCTCAACGTGTGGCTTGCCCGTGGCCCGCGGCACCGTCTCCCCGCAGAGATGATTCGCGACGGGGCCCTCGCCGCCTGCGGCCTGCTCGTCGAGAAGATGGGCGGGCCCCCAGTGAAGACCTACGACATGCCCGACTCGTTCAAGCCCGAGAAGGCCGATACGGGCGAGGGACTCTACCGCCGCAGCCTCTACACGTTCTGGCGGCGAACGGGGCCGGCGCCCGTGCTCGAGAGCTTCGACATGCCCAAGCGGGTGGTGTGCGTGGCCAGACGCGACACGACCAACACGCCGCTGCACGCCTTCGTGCTCATGAACGGGCCGCAGTTCGTGGAGGCGGCCCGCGTGCTCGCGGAGCGGCTGCTCGTCGAGCATGACGGCCAGGCGGAGCTGGCGCTCGACCGGGCGTTCGAGCTCCTCACGAACCGGCAGCCAGACGACGAAGAACAACAGATCCTCCGGCGGATGCATACAGCCCAGCTCGACTGGTATCGATCCCGGCCGGACGATGCGGCGAAACTCGTGGCGATCGGCGATAAGAAGGCGACGGCAGCACTGCCGGCACCAGACCTCGCCGCCACGGCGAGCGTGGTGAATGCCCTGATGAACTACGATGGAAGCGTGGTGAAACGATGACAAAAAGGTGCCAGCCACCAAATCTGGGCAATCCAGAAAACCTGCCTTCGCCAAACCACCCAGATTTGGTGGCTGGCACCTTTTTGAACCGGCGTGAGTTGTTGAATACGGTCGGCATGGGATTCGGCGGCCTGGCGCTGGCGGACATGCTGGGCCGCTCGGCGGCGGCGGAGCAGGGCGGGGCGGACGGCGTGCTCGGCGGCTTCCATCATCCGCCCAAGGCCAAGCGGGTGATCTACCTCTTTCAGTCGGGCGGCCCCTCGCAGCTTGACCTCTACGACCACAAGCCGCTCTTGAAGCAGCGCGACGGCGAGCAGCTCCCCGATAGCGTCCGCGGCGGCCAGCGGCTCACGGGCATGTCGGGGAATCAAAGCTCGATCCCGCTGGCCGCGTCGCCCTATGCGTTTTCGCAATACGGCGACAGCGGCGCCTGGCTCTCAGAACTCCTCCCGCATACGGCGAAGGTTGCCGACCGGCTGTGCTTCATCCGCACGATGTACACCGAGAGCATCAACCATGGCCCGGGCGTGACGTTCATGCAGAGCGGCTCACAGATCCCAGGCCGGCCGAGCATCGGCGCCTGGCTCGACTACGGCCTCGGCAACGAGCACGACGACCTGCCCTCGTTCGTCGTGTTGATCACGAAGAACAAGGGGGGCCAGCCGCTGATGAGCCACCTCTGGGGCGCCGGCTTCCTGCCGACCAAACACCAGGCCGTGCGATTTCGCTCGGGGTCCGACCCCGTGCTCTATGTGAACAACCCGCCCGGGGTCTCGGCGGCGAATCGCCGGCAGCTGCTCGACGGCCTTCGCGAGCTCCACGAGCACCAGTTCGCCGGCACGCCCGACGCCGAGATCACGGCCCGGATCGCCAACTACGAAATGGCCTTCCGCATGCAGGCCAGCGTGCCGGAGGTGACCGACTTCTCCAACGAGCCGCAGAGCGTGCTCGACATGTATGGCCCGAACGCGAAAGATCCGGGCACGTTCGCGGCCAACTGCCTGCTCGCCCGCCGGCTGGCGGAGCGGGGCGTGCGGTTCATCCAGCTTTATCATCAAGACTGGGACCATCACGGTGGCCTCAAAGGCGGCATCACCCGCGAGGCGAAAGAGACCGATCAACCGGCCGCCGCGCTCGTGCAGGACCTCGCCCAACGCGGCATGCTCGACGACACGCTCGTGGTCTGGGGGGGCGAATTCGGCCGCACGAACTACTGCCAGGGGCTCTACAAGCCAGGGCAGGATTTCGGCCGCGACCACCATCCCCGCTGCTTCACGATCTGGATGGCCGGCGGCGGCATCAAGCCGGGCACAACCTACGGCGAGACCTGCGAATACGGCTACAACATCGTGAAGGACGGCGTGCACGTGCACGACTTCCACGCCACGATGCTCCATCTCTTGGGCATCGACCACGAGCGGCTGACCTATAAGTTCCAAGGCCGCCGCTACCGGCTCACCGACGTGCACGGCAAGATCGTGAAGGGCATTCTCGCCTGAACGCCGACTGTAGGCCCGTTGCTCCGCAACGGGCTGCCCGTCACGGAGTGACGGGCCTACCTGCCGGCGGTCGTGGTCGGCTTCGTGGCGACGTCGGTCGGAGCCGGGGGCAGCGACATGCCGGAGATGAACCAGCCGTCAGGCCGTGACTGCATCCCCATCGCTGCCGTGCCGAAAAAGCGGCGGACCTGCTCGAAGTCGGGCAGCGTGCTGCCGTCGAGCCGCTGCTCGCGAACCGTGCCGGGCTTGCCGTCCCCCAGAAGCCCGTTGAGCAACTGGCCGAACACGCTCTTCGACTTGGGCATCGAGCCCTGCCTGAGCATCTCGTAGGCCGGCCGCACCGTGTCGGCCTCGCGGCCGAACGACCGCAGTGAGTTACCGCCGGGCAAGAGACGGTCGATCTCGGCAAGCGCCGCCTTGGAATCGGCGGCCGAGGCGAGGGCGTCGACGCCTCCGGGCGTCACGAGTACCCGCTCGAGGATGTCACGATGCGAGGCGATGAACAGGTGCCCCTTCGCCACGGTCACCGACGAATGCGGCAGGAGCTTTTCTTCCTTTTCCCGCAGGCGGGCGCGGCGGCGATGAGCCTCGTCGTCGGTGTTGTGCCGCCGCTCGTCGTCGGCGTGCACGACCGCACCGCCGGGCGTCTCGACCTCGAGCTGAGGCACCATCGCCGAGTGATCGATCAACTCCCAGGCAACGTGCCCCGCAAGGTCGATCTTCTTCATGTCGCTGTCGGCATCCATGACCTTTGCGATCGTCGCCGCGACCTTCGCCTCGTCGACAGCCTGGATGGCGATCACAAGCCGGTCGCTGTCGGTGCCGATCGGCTCGAGGGTATCGGTGAGCATCGAAACGCGGCCACCGAGGCAGGCGACCAGGTCGTTTTCGACGTCGATCTGCGGACCGTCAGGATCTTCCTTCAGCGAGGCGATCACGTCGTCGAACACGCCCTTCTCACCCACGACGTCGTCGACGAGCGTCTCAGCCGAGGCAAAGGCCGTTTTTAGATCCCACTGCAGCGTCGACCAGCCGGTCACGTCCCGCGGCACCCAGTCCGGGGGCACGAGGCTCTCCGCATTCGGAAACCGGAGCATGCGGGCGGCCAGGTCGTAGCAGTCGGCCGCCTGCGGCTGGCGGCCGGGCAGCGGCGGCGCGTAGATCATCGTGTGGTGCCGCAGCGAATGCGGCCCCTCGCCGAAGGCGATCACACCGCCGGCCCCCTTCACGGCATCGAAGCCTTGGCGGCCGAGAATGGCCACGTAGTCGGGGCCTTTGCGCTTTTCCTTGGGCGGGTTCGCGGCCTGATAGGCCTTGGCGAAGGCGAGCGGATCGACATACCAGCGGACCGGGTCGGCCGCAGCCGGAAGGGCCTTCTGGCAGGGCTCGGCTACGGCAGCGAACGCCGCCGTGGAGGCGAGGCTGTCCTTGCGGCCCTGGCCGAGGACGGCGAAGGCCTGGCCGACCTGGAGCGCGTCGTCGCCGACGACGAGCGCCTGAGGGGCGAGCGCGAATGCCACGCGGCGATTCTTCGGCACCCGGTCGTCCTCGAGGTCGTCCGGAATCTGGTAGGCGGTGAGCTGCGACGGCGCACCGTTGATCGGCACCACTTTCGCCTTTCGCTCGACCAGTCGCGACGTGATCTTCTCGACCAATGCCTTCGCGGCCGCCTCGTGGCCGGTCGTGTCGACGATGAGCACGGTCGCAAGCTGCCCCGGCTGCGACTCGATCGCGGCCACGGCCAGCTCACCCCCCGGGATGCCCTCCAGATCCTCGAGCGTGAGACCGAGTTTTTCCAGCCGCTGCCGGCCGTTCTTGGAAAGCTGTTCCTTGACGCCGTCGATGAACGGCTTCATCGCAGGATCGGCCACCAACTGGCCGTAATTGGAGCGATCGAACCGCTCGTGGAGGCCGCGCGGATCGGTGATGCTCAGCCAGGCCCGGGTCGTGTCGGGAAAAACCGTCTCACTCGGCTGGAATCCGGCACCCAGGGCGACATTCCAGACGGCTGCCGCCGACCACACGAGACACGCCGCCACGATCACGCGGCCCGAACGACCCCAGCAGGCACATGCACTTCCTTGCACGACACGACTCCTCGAACGACGGGCGAAACTTGCCACGAGCCCAAAGTCTCGCAGGAATGCCCGGATTCACGCAACATCAGTCCTGCGCCGAGTGCGGCGGCCAGCGCGACGGCAAGGGCGGTCTCCCGGCCGGCCCCAACCCGCCGCAGCCCCGCCGCGAGCAGGGTGAGGACGACGGCAGCCGCGGCCAGCCCCCCAATGGAGACGACTCGCTCGACCGCCGCGGCCGGACTCGGGGCGAGTACGGCCGCCACGACGAGCGGCCAGCCGAGCAGTGCGGCCCAGACTGCCGCGGGCCGTCCGCGTCGCTCCACCTCAGCGGCTGCCAACGTCGCCTGTGGCACGGCGGCGACCATGAACCAGACCGCCGCGAGCAGGCGATACCAGCCCGCCGCGTCGGCCGCGAGAAACAGCCAGCCCACCATGCCTGCCAGCGCCGTGGCCATGGCGACACCGGCCAGGAGTCGCCCCTCGGGCCCGCAGCCAAACAGCCCCACCGTTCCGGCAGAGCCAGTCCATGGGGTAGGGCCGCGCTGTCGCCGCCAGGCGGCGAGAACCGCAGAACAGGCGAGCCACGTCAGCAGAACTGCCCCGCCACAGGCGGCATCGCCACCCCCGCCCGCACGCGCCGTTGCGATCGCGGCAGCCGCCGCTGCGGCAGCGACCGCAAGCGGCATGCTCACCGCATCGGCGGGCGTGGCCCCCGCTCTCACGCTTGCCCGAACCGATTCCGCCGTCGCACCGACCGCAAGGCAGAACAGGGCGGATGAAACCACCGCCTGACCGCCAGCCACTGGAAAGGCAGCAACACACGCGGCAGTCGCGGCGACCGCTGCAGCCAGCGGCCAGGCCGCCCGCAGCCACACCCAGTCGCGAACTGGGCCATAGAGTCCACGCGGCACTTCACCGATCGCCATCACGGCCGCGACCGTGCCAGCCATCACCGCCGCGGCCACCCGCAGGCCGGCTCCTGACGGCGGCTGCATCACGAGCCACACGACCGCTGTCGCGGCCGTTGCCAAAGCCAGCCACGAGGCCGGCCGGCGGCGATCGATCCGCAGATGCACGCCGACGACTGCGGGCGTCATGCGCCGCTACCTGCGGGGCCGCACCTGCCCCTGCACCCGCAGCGGCAGACCGAGAATCCGCAGGAAGCCCTCGGCATCGGTCTGGTCATACGAGCCGCCTCCCTCCATCGATGCGATCGCGGCGTCGTAAAGGCTCTGCGGGCTCGTGCGGCTCTTCACGAGCATGTTGCCCTTGTAGAGGTCGAGTTCGACGGTGCCGGTGACGGGCTTTTGCGTCTCGCGAATGAAGGCCAGCAGGGCATCCATCTTCGCGCAGTACCAGAACCCGTAATACACCATCTCGGCCACCTCGGGTGACAGCCGATCGCGGAGGTGCACGAGGTCACGATCGAGCGTCATCTGCTCCACGAGCCGGTGAGCCTCGTAGAGCAGCGTCATGCCGGGCGCCTCGTAGACGCCGCGGCTCTTCATGCCGACGAGCCGGTTCTCCACGATGTCGGTGCGGCCGACGCCGTTGCGGCCACCGATCTCGTTGAGCGTAAGCACGATCTCGTGGGGGGCGAGCGTCTTGCCATTCACCCGCACGGGCACGCCATGCTCGAACTCGATCTTCACCGTCTCGGGCGTGTCGGGCGCCTGCTGCGGCGAGACGGTCATGCCGAACTCGACGAGCGACAGGCCGTCGGTCGTGAGCTCTTCGAGCAGGCCGGCCTCGTAGCTCGTGTGCAGGCAGTTTTCGTCGGAGCTGTAGGGCTTTCCCTTCGAGGCCTTCACCGGGATGTTCTTCTGCTCACAGAACTCGATCAGCTCCTGGCGGCCGGGGAACCGCTCACGGAAGGCGGCGATCCGCCAGGGGGCGAGCACCGTGATCGCCGGGTCGAGGGCCTCGGCGGCGAGCTGGAACCGGCACTGGTCGTTGCCCTTGCCGGTGGCGCCGTGGGCATAGACCGTGGCCCCTTCGCGGTGGGCGATCTCCACGCAGATCTTGCTGATGAGCGGCCGCGCGATCGACGTGCCGAGCAGATACGTGCCCTCGTAGCGGGCCTGCCACTGCAGCGTTGGGAAGGCGAAATCGCGGCACAGCTCCTCGCGGACGTCCACGAGCAGCGCCTTGATGGCCCCGCAGTCGCGGGCCTTCTTCATGATCGCCTCGCGATCCTCGCACGGCTGCCCGAGATCGACGTAGACGGCGATCACGTCATAGCCCTCTTCGATCAACCAGCCGAGAATCACCGACGTGTCGAGCCCACCCGAATACGCCAGCACACACCGCTTCTTCATGCCTGCTCCTCAGTCTCACATCTGCTGTCACACTTCGTGCACGAGGGCCATATTGTGCCCTCCCGTTCCAAAACCGATACCCGCCACCAGCAAAATCCGGTCGCCACGCCTGAGCCGCCCCTCTCTGAGGCCCCAGGCGGTCACGTGCTCGAGCACGCCGTCGATGTCGGCCCCCGCGGCGGCGGCCAGCGGCGTGACGCCCCAATAGAGGGCCATCTGCCGGAGCGTGGCCGGGTCGTCGCTCATCCCGACGGTGGGCACGGCGCCCCGCCGCTTCGAGCGGGCGATCGCCGTGAGGCCACTCTTGCTCGCCACGACCACGAGTTTGGCGTCGAGCTGGGCGGCGATCCGGCTGGCGCCATCGACCACCGCCTGCGTGATCGGATGGAGGCCGTCGACGAGCACCTCGGGCGGCGGCGGAAACTCGGCGGCGGCCACCGCCTGGCCCGTCTTGTCGCGGCCGAAACGGCCCGCCACATACTGCCAGCGATCCTCCAGATAGAGGTCTTCGGTCGCGCTCGCGATCCGCCGCATCATCTCGACCGCCAGCCGCGGATGGTCGCCGATCGCCGTCTCACCGGAGAGCATGCAGGCGTCGGCGCCGTCGAGAATTGCGTTGGCCACGTCGGTCGTCTCCGCCCGCGTCGGCCGCCGCGAGTGCTGCATGCTGTCGAGCATCTGCGTGGCCACGATCACCGGCTTCTGGAACCGCTGGCAGGTGCGGATGAT
>JAPOJV010000015.1 GCA_029978085.1 bacterium | reverse complement strand
CCGCGGTCGGCAGCAAAGGTCACGGTGGGAAGCACTTGACTCTCCGCAGCATCTCCGGCCTTGGATCGCAATCCCGGCACGATGCGGCCGAGCATGCCCGCCAACCCGGCCGACTCCTCCGGTGGCAACTCGCCTCCGATGCGGACGAGCACCTGCTCGCCCGAGCCCGCCGGCCGCACGGACAGTCGGCACGGTCGCCGTACGCCTGCCACTGCAACGACAAACCCGCCGGCCTGCTCCCCGCCCTCGCCGGCCACGAGCGGCCCGGCGAGCTTCTTGGCCGCAGCCACCGCAGCCAGGCCCGCCTCGCCGGGGAATGGCTCGGCATCTCGCCAGGCATTGTCGACACGGGAGCGGACACTCACCTGCTGCCTGCTTCCCACCTCGAGCAGCACGGCCGTCGCCGACGCCGCCAGCGCCTCGCCGAACACGGCAGCCAGCGGCTTGAACCCGGGGAGCGTGGCCGCCTCCTTGCGGGCGGCGATCTGCTCTGCCGTCGCATCGACCCGTGGCGCGAAGGCCGCCGGAGGCGCCTTCTTCGCGGCAGCGCCACTCGCTGATTTCAAGAATGCCATCATCGCTCAGGAGACCCCGATGCCCTTGAGCGCCATTTCGAGCGCCTCGCGATTGGGAGCGATCTCGAGGGCCGCGTTCCGGTCGATCAGTCCCTGGTCGACGAGGCTCTTGAGGCTCATGGTGAAGTCCTGCATGCCGTCGCGGGCCGATTTCTTGATGTGGTCGGCCAGTTGATGGTCGAGACCTTCGAGGACGTACTTCCGCACCAGCACGTCGAAGAACATCAGTTCCACCACGGGCACCCGGCTCACGCCCGGCTTGATCGACTTGAGCAGCTTCTGGGCCACGATCCCCTTCATGTTGAAGGCGATGGCACTGCGGATCGCGGCATGCTCCTCCTGCGGAAACAGGTCGAGGATGCGGGTGATCGTGCTCGGCGCGTTGGAGGCGTGAATCGTGCCGAACACGAGATGGCCCGTCTCGGCGGCATGGATCGCCGTCTTGAAGGTCTCCACGTCCCGCATCTCGCCGACCACGATGATGTCGGGGTCTTCGCGGACGGCGTGCTTCATCCCGACCTCGAAGCTCCGCACGTCGGTGCCGATCTCCCGCTGATTGATCAGGCACTTGTCGTCGGTGTAGACGAACTCGACTGGATCCTCGAGCGTGAGGATGTGCTTGCGGTAGTTCTGATTGATGTAGTTGAGCATCGACCCGATCGTCGTGCTCTTGCCCGAGCCCGTCACGCCCGCAAGAAGCACGAGCCCCTGGTCGAGCTGGCAGAGCCGCTCGATCGCCGGCGGGAGGAAGAGCCCCTTGAAGTCGGGAATCGTGTTGTTGACGCGGCGGGCCACGAGTCCGAGCGAGCCCTGCTGGTAGAGCAGGTTCACGCGAAATCGCCATCTCACGCCATCGATGACGGCGGAGCGGGCGAAGTCGGCGCCGCCGTCGTGCTCGAGGATCTTCCGCTGGCGATCATCGAGCATCGGCAGGCAGAGCCGCTGCATCTGCTCGTCGTCGAGCTTCGGGGCCTTCAGCGGTTGCAGCGCCCCTTTCACTCGCATGAAGGGCGGCTGCCCGACTTTCAAGTGCAGGTCGCTGCCCTGAAGCTTCACGAGCGCCTCGAACAGGCGGTCGATCTCGAGCGGTGCCCGTGGCCCCTGGGCTGACCGCACACCAGCGGTCGCCTCGGGGGCGGATGATTCGGTCGTGGACATCGTGCGGGCGGCGGGGAGGCCGGGGGTGCGAAGCGGGAGGATTGGCGCGGGGAACGTTCAGCCGGCGGCGGGGCGGACGGGAATCCCACGGATCGCGAACAGTTCCTTGACCTCTCGAATCGTACACTTTCCGAAGTGGAAGATGCCAGCGGCCAGCGCCGCGTCGGCTCCGCCTTGCTGCACGGCGTCGGCGAGATGCTCGGGAGCGCCCGCGCCGCCGCTGGCCACGACCGGAATCCGCACGGCCCGGCTCACGGCTGCCGTGATCTCCAGGTCATACCCCTCGCGAGTGCCGTCCCGGTCCATGCAGGTGAGTACGATCTCGCCGGCGCCCAGTTCCTCGACACGCCTCGCCCAGGCGACCGCCTCCAGGCCCGTCGGCACGCGGCCGCCGTTGATGAACACCTCCCACACCTCACGGCCGTCGCGGATCACCCGCTTCGGATCGATGTTGACGACCGTGGCACAGCTACCGAGCCGGTCGGCCACGGCCGTGACGAGCTCGGGCGTCTTCACGGCCGATGAGTTGATACTCACCTTCTCCGCGCCGGCCTGCACGAGCCGGGCCGCATCGTCGAGCGTGCGGATGCCGCCGCCCACCGTGAACGGCATGTAGATCGTCTCGGCCACCCGCCGCACCATGTCGAGCACGATGCCGCGATCCTCGTGACTGGCGGTGATGTCGAGAAACACCAGCTCGTCGGCCCCCTCCGCCTCGTAGCGGGCCGCCACCTCCACCGGATCACCGGCGTCGGCCAGTTCCAGGAACCGGGTGCCTTTGACGACCCGCCCCTTCTCCACATCGAGGCAGGGAATCACACGCTTCGCAAGCATACGGATGCCTTCAACTGAGTTTCGGCAAGAAAACCAAGCCGGAATCGGCGGAAGCTCGAGGAGCCTTGAAGATTCCGACCTTCTGGAGAATGAACTGCCGGAGGCCGTGGAAGGAGGAAGCTTCACCGCGACGAGACTTCTGCCGTTCCGGCGGCCCCAACCGTTGACTGCTCATGAGCCACGCGTAATCCGCCCCTCGTCGGGGCTCGAGGCCGTCGCATACAGCCGCCGTGGCATGCGGCCCGCGAGGAACGCCTGCCGGCCTGCGAAGCAGGCGGCCTTCATCGCGTGGGCCATCCGCAGTGGATCGGTCGCGTGGGCGATCGCCGTGTTGAGCAGCACGCCATCCACACCCAGTTCCATCGCCTCGGCCACGTCGCTGGCCGTACCCACGCCGGCATCGACGATCACCGGATAGTCGGGATCGTCGCCCTTCAGATACTCCATGCAGATGCGGAGATTGTTGGCGTTGAGGATGCCCTGGCCGGAGCCGATCGGGCTGCCCGCCGGCATCACGCTGGCGGCGCCGAGTTCCTTGAGCCTGCGGGCCACGACGGGGTCGTCGCTCGAATAGACGAGCACGGTGAACCCATCTGCCACGAGCTGGGCCGTGGCTTCGAGCGTACCAACCGGGTCGGGCAGGAGCGTCTTCGGGTCGCCGAGCACTTCGAGCTTCACCCACTCGGCGCCGGGATTGCCAAGGTCGCGAAGCAGTTCGCGGCCGAGGCGGGCCACGCGGACGGCGTCGGCGGCCGTGTAGCAGCCGGCAGTGTTGGGGAGCAGCGTGTAGCGGGCGAGATCGATGTGGTCGAGGATGTTCTCGCCAGCGGCATTGACGAGCCGCTCCCGCCGCACGGCCACGGTCACGCAGTCGGCCCCTGCGGCAGCGAGACAGCGGGCCATCTCGGCATGCGTGGCGTATTTGCCAGTGCCCACGATCAGCCGGCTCATGAGCGTCATGCCGCCGACGCGGAGTGGCCCATCCGCACAGCCGGCGTTCGGGCCGTCATCCATCACGGTGGTCACTCCTTCACTCGCCATGCCTCGCTCCATGTCAGCCGCCGCCCACGAGCGTCACGATCTCCAGACGATCGCCCGCCTCGAGCACGCAGCCGCCCAGCCGAGCCCGCGGCACGACCAGTTCATTTACTTCGACGGCGACCGGTCGGCTACCGAGCCCGAGATCTTCGAGCAGCCCGAGCGCCGTCGCGCCGGCCGCCACCGTCCTCGACTCACCATTGACCACGACCGAGATAGAGCCTGCCGTGACCGTCATCGCACCTTCGCCCCGCCACCGCGCGGCTTCGCGATATCGAGCGGCATGAGCTCCGCCATGCCCGGCGTATCGGCCACCTGCGAGCTCCACGGAATGCCGTAGGCCACCGTGATGCCCGTCGACACGTCGGTCACATAGAGCACCGACTGGGCCATGTTCATGCCGGCCGGACCGCCCACCGCCGCCACGCCCGAAAGCAGTGTGAACCGGGGGTTCTTCACCTTGCCCGCCTTGATGTCGAGATCCTTGAGGACGTTGCGACGGTAGGCCCGCGTGAACTTGAGCGGCGTCTGGCCGAGCACCCCGCCGGACAGGTCGCCCGTCTCGAAGTCGAGCACGAAGAAGCCTTCGATGCCGTCGTCGATATACGCCGTGCAGACGGCGAACGACTCCTCGACGAGCGACGAGGCAGCATGGGCCCGCGGGAGCGGCGCGGCCCGGAGCATGAGTCCGCCGATGATCGCTCCACCGAAGGACGCAGCGGCAACCACGACGAGACCCGGCAGCGATCGAATGTGCATGACGTTCACGAATGCTCGAGAGGAAACGGATGCCGCGGGTTACTTCGCCGGCGGTTGCTGAGCAGGAGCCGGCGCAGGTGCAGGATTCTGCGGAGCCGGAGCCGGAGCCGGCGGCGGCGGAGGTGGTGGTGGTGGTGGTGGCAAGAGCTTCGGCGCCGGGGCGGCAACCGTCTGCGGGCCGGCATGCGTGCCGGCGAAAATCGATTTGCCATCGGGCGTGAAGGCTACGGTCCAGACGCTCGATGCGAGCGAGGGCGGCCCTTCCTGTTCTCCCTTGGCGTTCACGTCCCAGAGCTTGACGGCGCCGTCGAGGCTGCCCGACACGAGCCGGCCGCCGTCGGCCGAGAATGCCACGCTCGTAACCCAGTCCTTGTGGCCTGGTAGCACGGCATACTCCTTGGAGTCAGACGTGTTCCAGAGCCGGATCGTGCGATCGGCGCTCGCCGTCGCCAGCCGCGAGCCATCGGGAGAGTAGGCGACCGCCCAGATCGCGTCGCCGTGCCCTTCGAGCTTCCCCTTCTCGGTGCCGTCGGCCGCGTTCCAGAGCTTCACGAGCTTGTCGCCGCCACCAGTGGCGAGCGTGGCTCCATCGCGAGAGAAGGCCACGGCCGTCACGGCCCCGGTGTGGGCAGGTATCGCCTTCACCTCGGCCCCGGTGCCAGTGTCCCAGAGCACGACCGTGCCATCCTCGCCGGCCGACGCGAGCCGCGTGCCGTCGGGCGAGAAGGCGAGCGACCGCACCCAGCCCTTGTGCTTCTTGAGATCGTGCTTGAGCGTGCGGGCCTGGAGGTCCCAGAGCTTCACGAGGCCGTCGTAGCCTGCCGTCGCGGCCAGCTTGCCGTCGGCCGACACCTTCACCGCCCATACGGCCGTGGGGTGGCCGGCGAGATCGCCCACCCGGCTGCCATCGGCAACCTTCCATACGACGACGTCGCCGGGGCGATAAAGCAGGCTCTCGCCACCGGCAGTGACGAGCAGGCTCCCGTCGCGCGAGTAGTCCGACGCGATCACCCACCGCTTGAAATCGGTGAGCGTGGCTGCGGCGGCTGGCTGCGGGGGGGCCGGATCGGCGGCCTGCGCGGCGCCGGCGACACCTGCCACCATCACGAGTCCCAGAGCCCAGCGGCACCATGGCGTCGGCGTCATATCGATCCTCCTCGACTCGGTCGTGATCCAGATCACCAGCCGGTGGCGGTCACCACGGCGTGCATGGCAACCGCCATAAGAGCATGAGTATAGTTGGCCCACCACTCGATTGGGAGCAGCCATGGCGATGCCGAAGTCCAACAAAGCCCAGCCGGCAGCGGCCGCTCAGTTTCGAACACCGCGGCGGGCCGTGCTCGTGGCCAGCGGCGACCTGCGGGAAGAGGCCAACCGCGTCTGCTGGCCAGCGCAAAAACAGCTCGAATCCGACCTCACCGCCGCCTTCGCCCGCGCCGGCTGGACGCTCGACCGCGGTCACGCCGTCTCGCGATCCCGCGGCCACGGCTTCATCGCCGGCGCACGCGAAGGGCTCGACGTGTTCGCCGGGATCGACGAATCGGCGCCGCTCGTGGTGGCCGAGGCGGTCTGGCAATACTCCAACCACGTGCTCCCCGGACTCACCACGCATCAGGGGCCGATCCTCACCGTCGCCAACTGGTCCGGGCAATGGCCCGGCCTCGTCGGCATGCTCAACCTCAACGGCTCGCTGACGAAGGCAGGCGTGCCCTATGCCACCCTCTGGGCCGATGACTTCGCGAGCCCGAGCTTCGACCGCCACCTGGCGGCCTGGCTCGACCATCGTGCAGTCCACCACGACACGAGCCACGTCGTGTCGATCGACCGCGTGAAGATTCCCCGCCCCGTCGCCCAGGCAGCCGAGTCGATCGCGGCCGACCTCCGCCACCGTAAGGCGCTGATGGGCGTCTTCGACGAGGGCTGCATGGGGATGTTCAATGCGATCATCCCCGACCGGCTCCTCCATGCGACCGGGGTGTTCAAGGAGCGGCTCAGCCAGAGCGCGCTCTACTACGAGACGACGCGGGTCTCCGACGCCGAGGCGAAGGGCGTGCTCCGCTGGCTCGAGCAGGCGGGCATGCGGTTTCACTTCGGCAAGGATGAGGCCACGGAACTGACGCGGGCCCAGGTGCTCCTCCAGTGCAAGATGTATGTGGCCGCCCTTAGGCTCGCCGACCGCTTCGGCTGTGACTGCATCGGCATCCAATATCAGCAGGGGCTCAAAGACCTCCTGCCGGCCAGCGACCTCGTCGAAGGCATGCTCAACGACTCGAGGCGCCCTCCCGTCACGGCCGAGGGCTCGTCCCGCGTGCTCTTCAAGGGCCGGCCGCTCGTGCACTTCAACGAGGTGGACGAGTGCGCGGGCCTCGACGGCCTGCTCACGCAGCGGGTGCACGAGGCCCTCGGCGAGCCGGTGGAGAACACGCTCCACGACATCCGCTGGGGCGACTGGGATCAGTCCCACACGACCGACCAGTGGGTGTGGGTGTTCGAGATCTCGGGCGCAGCGCCACCGAGCCACTTCACAGGTGGCTGGAAGAAAGCGGAGGGCTTCCGGCAGCCGCCGATGTATTTCCGGCTGGGAGGCAGCACGCTGGCGGGCGTGAGCAAGCCGGGCGAGATCGTGTGGAGCCGGATCTGGGTCGATGGCACCGGAGACGCGGAAAAGCTCTGCATGGACATCGGCCGCGCCCAGGTGATTGCCCTGCCCGAGCAGGAGACCCGCCGCCGGCTCGAAGCAACCACGAAACAGTGGCCGATCATGCACGCCGTCACATACGGCATATCGCGCGACCAGATGATGGCCCGCCACAAGGCCAACCATATCCAAGTCGCCTACGCGAAAGACGCCGCGGCCGCCGACCGGGCCGCCCTTCTGAAGGCCGCCGTCGCCCGCGACCTCGGCATCGAGGTGTCGTTCTGCGGCACCCGCGGCCACGGCGGCTCGTCATCGCTTCGCTGGGGCTCACCGTAGTCCGCATGCTCCGCATGCGGCCCACGGTTCGAACACCGCAGGCCCGAGCTATTCGTAGGCGAGGCTCGCGCACCTGGAGTCTTGGCCGCCCGCTGGTGGGTCGGGGTTGCCCGTACCCTGTCGCCGGACGCTCGCTAAGTTCGCACACGTGAAAGGTGTGTCGCCGGCTCGGGGGCGGTACAAGTCTCGTCGCGGGACCTCGAAGACTCGGTCCACATGCTCCTCGAGCTTGCACCGACCCCCTCGCCTCCCTGCCTTCGCTCGCTCGGATCCCGCCTGCGCTTCGGCATCCTGCCTGCGCTTGGCGGGATACGCCGGCTCCAGGGTACGGGCAACCCCTCCGAGTCTTGTGGCGCGCGAGGGGAAGCGTCTTCGCCGTATATTGCCGTCCTTGGCAATCCTTCACTCAATAAGACACGCGACAGGACGTCACGATCATGAACCGCAGCGGCTATCTCGGAATCGATGCAGGCACGCAAGGCCTCTCGGTGATCTTCACCGACGACGAGATGCGGATCCTCGCTCATGGCGAGGGGGGCTACGAGATGGTGCCGGGCCTCGCCGCCGAGTGCTACGAGCAGCGGCCCGGTGATTGGGAGGCGGCGCTCCGCACCGCGATGGCCGACCTGCGGGCGAAGCTCACCGCGACCGGCATCACGCCCGACGTGAAGGCGATCGGCATCTCCGGACAGATGCACGGCGAGGTGCTGGCCGATGGCGTCGGTGCGGCGCTCGGGCCGGCGCGGCTGTGGTGCGACGGCCGCAACGAGGCCGAGGGGCATGAGCTCACGGAGCGGTTCGGCGTGAAGTGTCCGAAGCGGCTCACCGCAGCCCGCTGGCTGTGGACGATCCGCAACCGGCCGGAGCTCGCCGCGCGGGTGCACCACCTCACCACGCCGTCGGGCTGGCTCGCCCGGTGTCTCACGGGTGAGTGGACGCTCGGCATCGGCGATGCGGCCGGGATGTTTCCGATCGATCAGGCCACGCTCGACTACGACGCCCGGCTGCTCGCGGAGTTCGATGCACTGGTGGCCGCCGGCCATGGCGGCCCGGCCGTGCGGCAGCTCCGCGATCTGCTGCCGCGGGTGCGGAAAGCGGGCGAGGACGGCGGTCGGCTCGATGCCGCCGGCGCCGCGCTGCTCGGTCTGCCCGTGGGCACGCCCGTCGCGCCGGCCGAGGGGGATCAGCCGGCGGCGCTTGCCGGGTCGCTGATCGGTCTGCCCGGCATGGTGTCGATGAGCTTCGGCACGAGCGTCTGCGCCAACTCGGTGGGCGACCGGCCGTTCCGTGGCGTGTCGCAGGCGATCGACCACTTCTGCGCCCCCGACGGCCGACCGATCAACATGGTGTTTCTCCGCAACGGCACCACGCCGATGAACACGGTCGTGGAGATGTTCGGGAAGGTGAACGGCGCCGGTCGCGGCGACGCCTTCGCGGCCGTGATGCCGCAACTGCTCGCGGCGGCCGACGATTGCGGCGGCCTCGCCGCGCTCCCGTTCATCGACGGCGAGCCGGGACTCGGCGTGTCGCGCGGCGGCAGCGCGAGCCTCGTGGGGCTTTCCGCCGAGAACGCCACGCCCGGCAACGCCGCCAAGGCGATGCTCTTGGCCACGATCTTCAATCTGCGGATGGGAAGCGATCAGCTCGACGCCCAGGGCTTCCCGCGGACCGAGATCATCCTCTCCGGCGGCCTCACGAAGACCCCCGCCCTCGGACAGCTCCTCGCCGATGCGTTCGACACGCCGGTCACAATCCTCGACGGCGCCGTCGAGGGCACTGCCTGGGGCGCGGCGCTGATGGCGAAGTTCCGGGCCGAGGCACTCGCGGGGCGCTCCCGCCCCTGGCCCGAGTTCCTCGCCGCCCATGCCTCGGGCACGCCGACCCGGTTCACCCCCCGTCCGGCGGCCGTGGCCACGCTCGCCCAGAGCCTCGCCCGCCACCGCCGGCTGGTGGCCCTGCACACCCAGTTGGCAGAGTCGGCGCCGTAGTCCACATGCTCCGCATGTGGCCCACGATCAAAACACCAGCAGCCCGAGCTATTCCGCCACACGTCCGCCCTCCCCCGGAATAGCCGGTTTCGCGGCCTTCGCACCTTCAACCGCACACGGAGTGTGCGGACTACGGGCGCCGGGTGCGGACTACGGGCGCCGGGTGCGGGTGCCGAAGGCCTCACAACAAAAACTTGCAACGGCCCCACGGCCTGATATTCTCAGAGTGGTTGGGCTTCAGAAACCGTCCGCCCCTTCTTTCGGAACCGCTACTGACCGCGTGCGACATCCTGCTGCCGCCTGCCCTGCGATGTGTCGCAGGGCGATGCGCCGGGTGACCCGTCAGTAGTTTCTCGTTTCCGGCCGTGATTCCACGGCACTGCTTCGACAAGCCGCCTGACCCGCTCGCGCATCGTGGCCCATCCGGGCCGCATCGGCTTCGCAGGTTTCTCGCACCGGCCGCGAGTCATGCCATGCGAACCATCCGCCCCACGCTCCGCGTCGTTCTCACGCTCCTCGCCTCGTGCCTCGGCCTCGCCGCCGCCCCGGCCACTGCCGAGACGGTCGTGCGGTTTTCGATTGGGACCACGTTTTTCGACGTCGAGCTCACGAGCGACCCCGCGCTTGCCACGACCGTGAACAACTTCATGAACTACGTGAACACTGGCCGCTACACCAACACGCTCATCCACCGCAGCACGACCGACAATCCCGCCAACATTCAGATCATCCAGGGCGGTGGCTTCGTGCTCGATGGCTTGAGTATTGATCCCATCGCAACCGACGCGCCGATTCCGCTTCAGGTGAAGTATTCGAACACTCGTGGCACGATCGCCATGGCTCGCCTCGACGACTACCCAACCCCCAATCCAAACTCCGCGACGAGTGGCTGGTTCTTCAACGTGACCGACAATCCGTCGCTCGACGGCAACTACGCGGTGTTCGGCATCGTGACCGACTTGGCTAGTCTGGACGTCATCGACGCGATCGCCGCGGTGCCGGTTTACGACGTCAGCTCTCAGCTCGGCGGCCCGTTCACCGAGATGCCACTCTTGAACTACACGCCACCGAATCCCGTGAACACGAGTAACCTCGTGTTGATCACCAGCATCGCCCCGGTGCCCGAGCCCTCCACGCTCGTGCTCGCCGGCGTCGGCCTCGCGGCCGCTGCGTTCACGGCCGCCCGCCGGTCGCGGCGTGTGGCCTGCTGATCGCCAGCGGCCCCGCTCACTTCACCGCGAGCATCCGCTCCAGGGCCGTGAGGGCCCATTTCGCCGTTTCGTCGTCCACGCGGATCACGTTCACCGGCTTGCCGGCGGCGATGTGCTCCAGGCTCCAGCAGAGGTGGGCCAGGTCGATCCGATACATCGTCGCGCACATGCAGACCACCGGCGACAGGAACCGGATCGTCTGCTCCGGGTGGTTCTGCTCCAGCCGCTTCACGAGGTGCAGCTCCGTGCCGATCGCCCATTTCGTGCCGGGCGGAGCGGCCTCCACCTGCTTGATGATGTAGCTCGTCGAGCCGGCGAGGTCGGCCTTGTCGACCACCTCCATCGCACACTCGGGGTGCACGAGCACCTTCACTCCCGGGATGTTCGCCCGCATCGCATCGACGTGCTCGGGCTTGAACATCGCATGCACGCTGCAATGCCCCTGCCAGAGCACCACGCGACTCTGCTGGAGCTGTTCGGCCGTGTTGCCGCCGAGCGCGGGGTCGTGCGGGTTCCAGACGCACATCTCGGCGAGCGGGATGCCCATCGTGCGGGCGGTGTTGCGGCCGAGGTGCTGATCGGGAAAGAAGAGCACGCGGCGGCGGCGGGCGAACGCCCAGTCGAGCACGGCTCGGGCGTTGCTCGACGTGCAGACGATGCCGCCGTGCCGGCCGCAGAAGGCCTTCAGGCTGGCAGCCGAATTGATGTAGGTGACAGGCGTGATGTCGGCGGTGTCGACCACGGTGCCGAGGTCGGCCCAGGCGTCTTCCACCTGGTCGATCGCGGCCATGTCGGCCATTGAGCAGCCGGCCGCCATGTCGGGCAGCACGACGGTCACCCGCCGGCCGCCGCGGGCCGCCACCTTCTCCGGGCGGTTGGCGAGGATGTCGGCCGTCTCGGCCATAAAGTGCACGCCGCAGAAGGCGATCGCCTCGCAGTCGGCCCGATCCGCGGCGTTTTTCGAGAGCTGGTAGCTGTCCCCCTGAAAGTCGGCGTGGGCGATCACGCCGTCCTGCTGGTAGTGGTGGCCGAGGATCACGAGCCGGGGCCCGAGTTGCCGGCGGACGGCCTCGATCCGCTCGGCGAGGGCGGCGTCTTCCAGCCCGCGGTAGGCCGGAAACGGGGAGGCGAGGACGGGGGCAGTGGCGGTCGCTGTCATGATGACCCAAAGTATATTCAGCGTTTCTGCAGGCCGTGCAGGTAAACCCGGCCGCGGTATACTGCCGCCCGCTGGCGAGGCTGCAACGGCCGCCACTCCCATTCTCCAATCGGAAGGACGACGAGGTCACATGGCGCGGAAAGTCGTGAATCGCAAGGAACTGCGGGCCCAGGCGGATGCGGCGGAAGCCCGCGGCAAGACGGCCAAGAAGGAGAAGCCGGTCAAGGAGAAGAAGGAGAAGAAGGAAAAAGCCGTCAAGGAAAAGAAGGTCGCCGCCAAGAAGACGACCCGGAAGAAGGTGGTCAAGGAGACCCGGATGAAGGCCTACTGGGGTGTCTTCAACCAGGCGATGAAGAAGCTCGTCACGTTCGAGTACGCCGACAAGCGGGCGGCGGAGAAGAAGGCGTCGGACCTCGGCCCCAACCACTTCGTGCAGCTGATCAAAGAGCCGATCACAGAGGCGTGACGGCTCACCACGGGCTCTTCCACTCGCCCCAGGCGGCGAGGTAGCGGGCGAGGCCGGGGCACTCGCCCGCCTTGGCCTCGATCCACTCGCGGGCCTGCTCGATCAGGGCATGCTCCCGCTTGAGGTCGATGTCGCCGGCCACCACCCGCGATCGCAGAAACACGAAGTAGGTGTCGAGCACGTCGCTGCGGCAGTAGTCGTGGATCTCCGCGGTCCTGCCCGCGTCCCACAGCTCCTGCACCATGTGGCCCGCCACCTCCATCTTGCCCGGCTTGCCGATCAGGTTGGCCGCCAGCGAGAGCCCGCCGTTGAATCGCGACGCGCCCGAGTTCGTCAGCCACTCGTGCAGGTCGAAGTGGGCGGCGGTGTTGTAGCGATACCGCGGCTGGTCGAAGTTCCGCGCGTCCTCGGCGAACCAGTCGGGAATCTGGATGCCGTAGCGGAAGGCGCAGAGCTCCAGGAGCGGCATGTCGAACCCGCGGCCGTTGAACGACACCAGTCGCGGCCGGTGATACCGCCGCCAACCCTCCCAGAACTTCCGCACGATCTCGTGCGGCCGCGACTCCTTCTCGTCAAGCGCCACGAGGTCCTGGAGGGCCAGGTCCTTGCCGAGCTTGGCGATGACGAGCGAGCAGGGCACCTGAAACGTGTAAGGGATGAAGTCCTTCCCGTTCTCGGCCTGCAGCTCCCCGCGATACCGAGCGATCGCCTTCTCCGGCGCGAGTTCCTCCCCCGGATACCGCAACCGCGACACGAGCGCCCCGTCGGCCACACTCTCGATGTCGAACACAAAATACTTCGTATCAGCAGTGGCCATGTTCGGCTCCAGGGTAGGTGATCTCGTTCAGCGTGGTCCGGCGGCGAAACGGCAGAAGTCTCCTCGCGGTGAAGCTCGCTCCTTCCACGACCTGCCGCAGTTCAATCCCCAGAAGGTCGCGATCTTCAATGCTCGTCGAGCTTCCGCCGATTCCGCCGCCTCCGTTTCACGTGCAGGAACACCAGTCACACACCCCACACCGGGAGGCTCGGGGGCCGGTGCAAGCTCGACGAGCATTTGGACCGAGTCTTCGAGGTCCCGCGAGGATCTGAAAGACCGCGAAGCGGCGACTTGTACCGGCCCCCGAGCCGGCGCACCAAGGTTTTAGGACGTCCCTCTACCGACGTGCCAGCGGATGCTTCAGCGGGAGCCATGCCCCGTCGGCCTTACTCGACGCGACCGACTGCTCGATGAAGTACATCCCCTCCACGCCGTCGTGGATGTTGGGATAGACGGTGTCCTTGCGTTCGGGCGAGCCGCCCGTGGCCGCCTCTACCATGGCGTCGAAGCCGGCCCGGTAGACGTTGGCGAAGGCCTCGAAGAAGGCCTCGGGATGGCCCGACGGCAGCCGGCAGGCGGCCTTGCCCGAGCCGTTCATGAACGGGGCGTTGGGGTCACGGGTGTAGATGGCGTGCGGCTTGCCGTTGTGGCGGACGATCATCTTGTTGGGCTCCTCCTGGTGCCACTCCAGGCTGCCCAGTGTGCCGTCGATCTGGATCCGCACGTCATTCTCACGGCCGTGGCTGATCTGCGAGGCCGTCACCGTGCCGAGCGCCCCGTTCTCGTAGCGGATCACGGCGTGGCCGTAGTCGTCGAGCGAGCGGTCGGGCACGAAGATCTTGAGGTTCGCGCTGATCTTTTCGGGAAGCAGGCCGGTCATGTAACGGCCGAGGTTGTAGGCGTGGGTGCCGATGTCGCCGAAGCAGCCGGCAGCGCCGCTCTTCGTGGGGTCGGTCCGCCAGGCGGCCTGCTTCTGCCCTTCGCTCTCGAGCCGCGTCCGCAGCCAGCCCTGGATGTATTCGGCACGGATCGCCTGGATCTCGCCAAGCTGGCCCGAGAGGATCATCTCCCGCGCCTGCCGCACGAGCGGGTAGCCGGTGTAGTTGTGGGTGACCACGAACACGCTCTTCGAGCCGGCCACCACCTTCGCCAGCGCCTCGGCTTCGGCGAGCGTGAGCGTGAGCGGCTTGTCGCAGACGACGTGGAAGCCGGCCTCGAGCGCCGCCTTGGCGACCGGAAAATGCATGTGGTTGGGGGTGGCGACCGACACGAAGTCGATCCGCTCGCCGGCCGGCAGGGCCTGCTCCTTCTCGAACATCTCCGTGTAGGAGCCGTAGGCCCGGTTCTCGGGCACGTCGTAGTCGGCGGCGCTCGCCTTCGAGCGGGCGGCGTCGCTGGAAAACGCGCCGGCCACGAGGGCGGCCCGGTTGTCGAGCACGGCGGCGGTTACGTGAACCCGTCCGATGAACGAGCCCTGTCCGCCCCCTACGATCCCCATCCGCAGCTTCCTGCCGAGCGCCCCGTTGGTCGCCATCGTCGTCACCCCGTGTTGGCCGTGTATGCTGGATTGGTCGCGGCGCCGACCGCCGCCGACGGGCGGCACTCTACCAGACTCGCCACGCCCGCGGCAGCAGCCACGCCCCGATGCCGGTTCACATTCCTGGTCCCATTCCTGGTCCCGTCCCCGTCGCCTGCAGCCCCATGGCCTATCTCGACCGCGGCTACTACCGCAGCGACCGCCCGGCCCCACTCGCCGAATGGACGGGCGTGGGCATCGTGATCGCGATCAACATCGCGGCCTGGCTGCTCAATTTCATCCTCTGCGGCAACCTCGTCCGCGAGGTGGTGCCGCTGGAGTTCTCGCTCAACGACGCACTCTGCCTCGACTCCGACCTGCCGCGACACCTGGCCACCCATTTCTGGCAGCTGCTCACCTACGGCTTCCTGCACGACGGCCCGAGCCTGCAGTTTCCCGGTCCGTTTTCGCCGCTCCACCTGCTCTTCAACATGCTCACGCTCTGGTTCTTCGGCCGCGAGGTCGAGGGGATCACGGGCCGCGCGGAGTTCCTCCGGTTTTATTGCACGGCGATCATCGTCGCGGGCATCGCCTGGGTGGTGGCCGCGCAGTTCGGCGGCCAAGGGGGCCGGCTCGTCGGCGCCTCGGGCGGCGTGATGGCGGTGCTCGCCGTCTTCATCTGGTACTTCCCGCGGCAGACGCTCCTGCTCTGGGGCGTGCTGCCGGTGCCGGCCTGGGCACTTGGGGTGCTCTACTTCCTCTCCGATCTGCAGGGAGCCACGACCGGTGGCGGCAACGTGGCCCACGTCGCCCACCTGGCCGGCGCGACGTTCGGTGCCCTCTATGCCTGGCGCGGCTGGGACCTCACCGGCCTGCTCGAAATTCCGTCGCGGCTCTGGCGGCGGACGCGGATGCGAGTCGTCCGGCCCGATGATGACAGCCCTCGGCGACGGCCGCAGACCGACGACGAAGACGACGAGACGTTGCAGCAGTCCGTGGACCGGATTCTTGCGAAGATCAGCCGCTCTGGCGCCTCGAGCCTCACGCCTGACGAGCGCGACACGCTGACTCGGGCCAGCCGCCGCCTCAAAGAACGCTCGCGGTAGCGCATCCGTGGGCAAGTCACGCCGTGACTTGCATTCCGGTCACAGCGTGACCGGGCTACATGACCGGGCTACTGCACGCCGCTGACGGGAACGACGGCGGAACGCACGTCGGGCCGGGCCCGCAGCCGGAGCTGGTCGATCACGCCGATGAGATCCTCGAATCGCTTGCCGTCCACGACGCCCGCCATGGTGCCATGCGGCTGGCCGCTGGTGTCGATGACCGCGATGTTGGGCTCGCCGGGCGTGGCCCCAAACTGCTCACGCAGCACGTCGTTGAAGTCGAGCCACACCGACACGTGCGGTGACTCCTTGCGGAGCCGCGACCGGGCGACGCCGTGGAGCGGCTTCGGCACCTCGGGCACGCAGGCCACCGGCACGACATGCACGTCGGGCACCGCCGCACCGACCGGCCAGCCTGGCGGGGCCACCACCGGCTGCCGCGACCACTCCGTGGCCTCGGCGCCATCGGCGGTCGGATGGAACCGCAGGTGAAGCCGCCGGCCGATATCGAGCGCCTTTTCGGCACCGTGGCGGTCGGCATAGACGAGCACCACCACGTGGCCGCGGAGCTGCTCCGTGGCCCGCGAGTTCCGAAACTGGTCCTCGAGCACGATGTTCACGCCCCGCGCGGGCGGCTGTGCATGGGCGACCGCGGCCAGCGCCGCCGCACAGGAAAACACGCACACTCGAATGATTCGCGCAGACAGCATGGGGCACCTCGGGGATCGGGAACGGGGTGGATACAGATCTCCCCGCGGCGAGACAACCCGAGTTGGGAGGGCTACGGTAGCCAAGTCACGCCGTGACTTGCATTCCGGTCACGGCGTGACCGGGCTACGTTGAATGACGGGTCAACGGAGTCCCGCTACGCCGCCAGGCGTGTATCGTCGGCCTCGGCGTCCTCAGCCGTCTCGGCGGCGGCAGCTGCCGGTGCCCCCCGTCGCAGCATCGTGAGCACGGCGGGGAGGAACACGAGGGATGTGAGCGTACATGTCGTCACGCCCAGCGTGAGGACCCGGCCGAGGCTTTCGAGCCCCTTGTGGCTGGCCACCATGAGCGCGCCGAAGCCGAGCACGGTCGTGAGCGCGTCGACGAGCACGGAGTTGGCCGTCGAGGCGCTGATCCGATACGGGCCGGGCCGCTCGAGGGCGTCGTGCATGATATGCACGCCGTAGTCCACGGCGATGCCGAGGATCAGCGGAATCCCGATCAGGTTGGCCGGGTTGAGATCGATGCCCACGAGGCCCATCAGGCCGAGCATCTGCAGCATGCCGACGAACAGCGGCAGGATGGCGAGGAGTGCGTACGCCACGCTCCCGAAGTCGAGCCAGAGCACGACCACGATCACGGCGAGCGAATAGAGCGCGGCCTGCTCGTAGCTCCGCTTCATCTCGAGCGATGCCTCGTAGGCCTGGAGCGGATTGCCCGTGGCCTTCGGGTCGACGCTCCGCACCTCGTGCACGAACGTCTTCAAGGCCTCGAAGTTCCAGATGTCGCCGCGGCCGTAGATCTTGAGCAGATGCTTGCCGCTGGAGCCGACGAACCGGTCGACGAGGCTGGGCGGCAGGTCGGTCAGCTGCGGCGGCTCCGGGTCGGCCACGCTCGCCAGGGCATGCAGCCGGCTGAGCAGGTCGCCGGCGGCCCGCTGCTGAAACGTGGACACGGCGCGGTAGCAGTCTTCGGGCGTGAGACGGCGGAGCGTGTCGCGGGTGCGTTCGAGATGCCAGGCGGTACGGAGACCGCCGGGCTGCTTCGCCGCCTCGGTGTGGGCCCAGGCCAGCGTCTCGCCAAGGGCGTCAATTCGATCGACCGGAATCTCTGGGGGCCGCTCGGGCAGCGTCGTGAGCCGGCTGCGAATCCGCTCGATCAGCGGCCGCTTGAGCTCCTCGTCCACCGGCAGGAGCGACGCGATCTCGTCGACCCGCTCCACGCTCGGCAGGGCCACGAGCTTCTTCTTGAGCTCGAGCAGCTGCTCCCGCGAGTCGGAGATCGACAGGGCATACCACACGCTCTGGTCGCACTCCTCCAGGAGCTTCTTTTCGACGGCCACGCTCTCGAGGCCGTCGGCCTGCATGTTGAGCAGGTTGTGGTCGTAGGCCAGCTCGTGAAGGCCGCCCGCCACGGCCATGGTGCAGGCCATGCCGGCCAGGGCCACGAACTTCGGATACCGCGCCACGGGTGCCAGCCACTCGTGCACGGGCACCGGCACGGGGATCGTGCGGCCGAGCCGGCCGCGGTCGATCCAGGCGATCACGGCCGGGAGCACGAGCAATTCGGCGGCACAGCAGAGCACGATGCCTCCGCCGGCGATCATGCCGAGCTCGGCCACGCCCACGAAGCTCGTCAATGCCGCGCAGAAGAAGGCCACCGCCGTGGTGATCGCGCCGGTGAGGATGCCGGGGCCGACGGCGGCGGTCGTCTCCAGCAGGGCCTCGTCATACGACAGCCCCTTGCGTCGGCTCTCGAGATACCGCCCCACGTAATACGTGCCGTAGTCGATGCCGACGCCGATCATCGTCACCGTGAACGTGACGCTGAGGATGTTGAGGTGGCCGACGCTGACCGTGGCCCAGCCGAAGGCCCAGGCCATCCCGATCACGAGCACGCCGTTGGCCATCAGCGCGTGCCGCACGCCGCCGAAGCCGGCGATGATCACGACGGCCACGGCGGCGAGCGACAGGCCGCTCGCCCACATCATCGACTGCGCGCTCGACCGCATCTCGTCGTCTTCCATGATCGGCAGCCCGGTGAGACCGATCGTGGTGTCGGGATGCCGCGCGGCCACGTCGGCGATGATCCGCCGCAGCTCGTCGGTGGCGGCCGACGCGCCGGCGAAGCCCCCCTCGGCCTTCACCAGCCGCAGGAGCACGAAGCCGAGTTTGCCGTCCTTGGCGAGCAGGTGCTCGCTCGAGAGGTCGCGGAGCGTGGAGAGCGACTCGGGCATGCCGGGCCACGGCGACACATACTCCGTGCCGGCCGTATCGCCGCGGAGCGGCGACTCGATGCCGGTGAGCAGCGCCTCGCTGTACCGCTCGAGGAAGGAGACGGGCGATTCGCCGACCGGGCCGGAAGGAGACCCGCCGGACACCATCTGCGCGGCGAGGCCGCCCACCATCGTGCCCACCTTGAGCTGGGCCCAGCCCCCTTCCAGGATCGGTCGCGTGCCCTCGATGAAGCGGTCGATCTCGGCGAGATCCGTCGGCGAGAGATAGTGGAGCCCCTTCGAGCGGATCCGGGAGAGATCGACCTCGTGGAGCACCGAGCCGAAGAGCTCGCCATTGCGGGCGGCTTCCCGCGAGAGTTCCTCGAGCACGGCGATCACGCGAACCCGCGACTCGCCCTCCACGACGACGACGGCGTCGTCGTCCTCGCCGAACTCGCGGATGTAGTCGATCCACAGCTTGTTGTATTCGCTCTCGGGGTCGAGCAGATCGACCCGGCTCACCTTGTAGCCGAGATGCAGGGAGGTCCACGTGCCCGCCGCCACGGCCGAGAGGATCGCGGCGGCAACGATCACGACTGGTACCCGCAGGCAGAGCCGCGTCCAGGCGACGAGGCAGCGGCCCAACAGCCCGTGCGGCCGTGCAGCCTGCTGCTGCACCCGGGGCGGTTCGCCGGCAGCAGGCTCGTCGGTGGCGGGATCGTGGAGGTGCAGCATGGTGCCAGGGTGCGGCGGGCGATGGACGGGGGCAGGATGGTAGGGAGCCTGGGCCGCCGAGCCAAGGCCGGCAGCAAGGGCACCGGTGGCCGGGCGAGGCTGGGCAATGCGGGAAACGTCCGGCCACATCTGCTGCGGATTTTCCGGGGCGTACGGGCGGATTCACTGGCCCGAAAGGTCCGCCCAGGCCGAACACTTCTCCTGTCGATTCACGTTTCGGGGGGGGTTAGGGAATGAGGCAGCAACAAAGCCTGCTGCGGGCCTTCGCGCTCGCGGCCTGTGGTGGTGCGGTGTGGTGTGGCGGAGGCATGGCTTCCCCTGCCCGCGCCGCGGAACAGTCGGCGATTACGGCCGACCTCGACGCCTCGCTGGCCGAGGCCGGCTCGTCGAGCCGCGAATCGCGTCTCCGCGCCATGCAGTCGATCCCACTCGCCCGGATGCCGGCGGCCAATCGCGACGTCGCGGAGGCCTGTCTGCGGGCGACGACGCTTTTTCGTCGGCTGCCCGTCGAGACGGTCACCTGCGACGGCGAACTACTCGACTTCCTGCTCACCAAGCCCGAAACGCTCGTCGATGTCTGGCGGGTGCTCGGCATCAGCCGGCTGTCGCTCGATCCTGCCGGCCAGGGGCAGTGGCGGCTGGCCGATGGCTATGGCACGGTCGGCGTCGTGAAACTGCTCCACCATGACCGCACGGCCGACGGAGGCGTGCTCGTGTTCCACGGCCGTGGCGGCTACACCGGCTCGCTCTCACCGCGCCGGCTCACCGGTCAGTGCCTCGTCGTGGTGCGGCATGCGACGCTCGAGCCCGACATGGCCGGCCGCCAGCGGCAGGCGGTGCAGATCGACGCCTTCCTCGACGTCGATGGCCTCGGACTCGAGATCGTGACGCGGGCGCTGCATCCGCTGATCGTGCATTCGGCCGCGGCGAATCTCCGCGAGATCTGCCTCTTTGTGTCGCAGTTCTCAGCCGCGGCGGCCCGCAATCCCGCAGGCATCGCCCGACTCACCTCCCGCATGCCGCGAACTGATCCCGAGGATCGCCACGCCCTCGCCCGGCTCGCCGCCGGCGGCCGCGGCACGCCCGCGGACGCCGCCGAGCGGAGCGATGCCGCCCGCTTCGAGACCGAGCTCGCCGCCCGCTGGATGCCCGCGCCGGCGGAGTAGGCATGTCACGCCGTGACATGATTCCGGTCACGGCGTGACCGGGCTACGTTCCGGTCACGGCGTGACCGGGCTACGTTCCGGTCAGGGCGTGACGAGGTGACGTGCCACCGCGTTACTGCGTCGTGTCACCGCCGGCGCCGGTGGGCATCGGCACCGAGGCGATCCGCGTGCGGGCCTCGGTGGCCACGAGATACGGCCGCTTGTACTCGGGCATGTAGCCCTTCGCGCCGCGGACGCTCACCTGCTGGCCCACCAGCGGTGCGAGGTTTACGCCCGGCTGCGGCGTCACGAACACGAGCACGTTGTTCTGCCCATCGACGAGCGCCCACCGCGGTGCATCCGGCCGCCGCGAGATCACCGTAGCCAGCCGGCCCGTGGTCTCAACCTGATCGGGAGGTGTCCACGTCGGCTGGCCACCAGCGGGCTGCCCGCCAGGCAGCACACCCGGGCGAACCGGCCGCGAACCCAAGGCCGACAGACTCGACCACATGCCCCCGAGCCGCAGGCTCGACGGATCCGCCGGTGTGTCGGCGGCGAGGGCCTTCTGCCGCGCCTCGATCGCCTCGAACCGGGCCAGTCTCGCATCGACTGCCACGGCCCGCGTCCGCTCCGATTCGGACGTCGCACGCGTGGCCGCCAGTCGCAGCCGCTCCCGCAGCGGCGCGAGGTTCCACGACTCGGTCGGGCCCGCGACGGCGAGTGACAGGGCCAGATCGATGTCGGTGAGCTCGTCGGCCGATGTCGCGGCCGCCCCGGCGCTCACGGCGGTCGGCACGACGGTACCCTGGCCTTCGAACACGTTGGTGCCCCGCGGCAGCCAGCCCGCGAACATCTTCGTCGCCAACGGCAGTGGATTGAGCAGGCTCGGCTGCGCGGGTTCGGCCGGCAGGGCCGCCGCAGGGGTGGCGATCGGCGGTGGCTGATCGGGAGCCGGTACGTTGATCTCGGCCACTGCCTGCTGCACGGCGTTTCCGGCATCACGGATCGCCGCGATCGCCTCGCCAGCGGCGGCAAGGCCGGCGCCGGCCGCCGGCTCGGCGGGCTGCACGACGCCGGTGAATTCGGGAGGCAGCGCGAGGTCGTCGACCCGCACCCAGCGAAACTCGCCCGCCGGCGGCTCGATCCGCACCCAGTCGCCGGCGTGTCGCCCGTCGGGGATCGTGACCGACTCCAGCACCGTCACCCGCTCGCCCGCCTCGAGTGCCACCTGGGTCACATGCCGGAGGTCGTTGAGCTGTGAGCCGATGCGGGCGACTGCGGCATCGGTGACGACCACGCCCACGGTCGGCGTGGCGGCGACGTCGCCCGGTGTCGATGCGGTCGTGCATTCGACGTCGCAGCGCCGCATCCAGCTGAAGCTGCCCTGCACGGGCCGCACGGCGCAGTAGCCCGACTCGTCGAAGGCCCAGACCTCGACCGGGATGCCGAAGGCGAGCCGTTCGGTCGGATAGAAGTCGTCGCTCGGGCCGGCCCGCAGGTAGGTGTGCGGTGCCGACACCCGCACGGTGATCGGCAGTGCGGCGATCTCCTCACCGGCCGCCGCTCCGGGAGCCGATGGCTCCCCATGAGCGAGCATGCCGCCGCTCACCAGGCATGCACACAGCAGGCGGGTGACGACGTCGAAGCGGAGGGTCGGCGACGAACCCATGGGCGGCTCCATCCGTGGATGCCGGTGACCGTATGGCACGAGCGAAGGTCAAAAAGAAGCGCGTAGACGAGGCTTGGGCGTCCTCGTCTACGCGCTCGTGTCCCGACGGCCGAAGCCGTCGTTCCGACCCTCTTGTAGACCACCCGCCACGGCCGCTCAAGCCGCGAATTTCGATCCGACCCGGCGGCGAAAAAACCGCGAAAACGCCCGAAAAAACGCCCCTTCAAACAGGGGGACAGGCCCTGGCGGGGCAGTCCGGGCAGACTGGACCGGCCTTGCGGGCGTGCTGGCGCGGCGCTGCTGGCACGGGCCGTGTGGGCATGTCACGCCGTGACATGCTGCTTTCTCTGCCGGTGTGGCCAAGTCACGCCGTGACTTGTTTTCCGGTCACGGCGTGACCGGGCTACGACGGGGTGACGGGCCTACGACCAGCGGTCGATGGGCCGGTCGAGCACTTCGCGCACGATGAACAGCTGCCGCAGCGCCGTGGGATCACGCAGAAGCGTCACGAGATCATGTGCCGCAGGCGGCCGCGCCGCCGCCGGCTCGGCTGCTGCCGCCGGCTGCGTCAGCTGCGACGGTCGATGCCCCAGATCGTCGGCGAAGGCGTCGCGAACGTGCCGCGCGATGTCGCCGCCATGACTGCCGAGCGAGCCGAGTTGCGCCGCGGAGGGCGGTAGCGATCGCGTCTTCGTGGTCGTCTTTGCGATGACAGGTTCGCCACGCGACGGTGGCGTCACCGGCCGCGGCTTCTCGGTCTTCGTCCGCACGGGCTGTGGCCGTGGCGGCGGCTGCCGGGGCTGGCCGCGGCCCGCCAGGTTGCGAAACACGTTGACCACCTGCGACACGATCCAGAAGAGCACGAAGAGCAGCGGGAGCAGCCCTTCGAGCCAGTCGAGTCCGGCGGCGAAGATGACGGGACGCATCGCGTGTGCTCCGGTGTGATCGAGCCCGCCGCCGACGCGGCCTGCCACCGCCCTGCAGCCTACTGCATGGCCGTCGCGACGGCCGGCGCCGAGCCGCCGGCGATGGTCCGCCGCATGTCGGTGTCGGCCTGCAGGTTCCTGAGCTTGTAATAGTCGAAGATGCCGAGCTGGCCCGTGGCGAGCGACTCGGCCACGGCCTTCGGCACCTCGGCCTCCGACTCGACCAGTCCCGCCCGGCTCTCTTCGATGCTCGCGATCATCTCCTGCTCGCGGGCCACGGCCATGGCCCGGCGGCCCTCGGCGTTCGCCCGGGCCACGCGGGTATCGGCCTCGGCCTGGTCGGCCTGCAGGCGGGCGCCGATGTTCGCCCCCACGTCGATGTCGGCGATGTCGATCGACACGATCTCGAACGCCGTGTTGGCGTCGAGCCGGCGACCGAGCACCGTCTTCGAGATCACGTCGGGGTTCTCCAGCACGTCGGTGTGCCGCTCCGACGAGCCGATCGCCGACACGATCCCTTCGCCCACGCGGGCGATGATCGTCTCTTCGGTGGCACCGCCGATGAGCTGGTTGAGATTCGTCCGCACGGTCACGCGGGCCTTCACCTTGAGCTGGATGCCGTTCTTGGCCACGGCATCGAGCGAGTCACGGCCACTGTTCTTGCCCGGACAGTCGATCACCTTGGGATAGACGCTCGTTTGCACGGCCTCGCGGACGTTCCGGCCGGCGAGGTCGATCGCGGCGGCGAGCTTGAAGTCGAGCTCCTTCATCTTCGCCTTGTTGGCGGCGATCAGCGCCTGCACGACGAGCGGCACACGGCCACCGGCGAGGTAGTGGGCCTCGAGCGCCTGTCGCGTGACGCCGCTGGAGTCGCCGAGCCCGGCCTGCACGGCCATGATCTTGCTCCGCACGATCACCGTGGGATTCACCTTCTTGAAGCTCATCGCCACGAGATCGAAGAGGCCGATCCCGGCGCTCGATGCATACGACTGCACCCACAGCCGCAGGTAGCGGGCCACGAAGGCGAACACGATCACGGCGGCGAAGATCGCCAGGCCGAGCAGGATCAGGGGCAGGAGTTTCATGCGGGTACCTCTCCCGCAAGACTCGTTCGCGGCAGGCCGCCGGTCAAGCAGATGGCGGCTCGAGTTGCTCGAAGTCGAATTCCTCGAGGGTTTTCGAGAGCAGCGGGCCGGTCTGTGCCGGTTGTTCCGGGGATGATGTCCCGGCTGCGGCGCGGCGCGGATCCACGGCCGGTGGCTCGGCGGGCTGCGGCCGCACCGCCCGCGGCCGCACCAGGAGCCCGCGACCCTCGACGCGAACGGCCTCCACCTCGGCTCCCACGGCGAGCGGCCCGCCCTCGCTCAGGGCGTCGCACGCGATGCCGTCGATCGTCACCTGACCCCAGGGCACGAGTTCGTGGATGACACGACCGCGGCGGCCCACGAGGTCGCGAAGCCGACGGCGGTGCTCGGCGGCGGGGAGCACCTCGTCGGCGGCCGGTGGTGGTGGGAGCACCCGACGGCCGAGCGGCGTGTCGGGAAACCAGCGGAACGCGAGGGCGAGCACGGCGGGCACCGCCACGAACGCCACCCCGAGCACGGCCAGACCTACGGCGGCTCCCTGCTCCACGAAGGCCATCACGATCGCCGCGCCGATCGCGAGCACGCTCAGGAACCCGAGCACGCCGCCCGATGGAATGAACACCTCGAGCACGAGCACGGCGAGCCCGACCAGGAGCAGCGCGACGATCCAGACGAGGGCGTCCATGTGGTGTCAGCCCTGCCTCACGAACAGGCGGCCACCACGGATGGCGACCACGCGCACGGTCTGGCCGGGCTCGATGAGATCGTCGTCGGCCACCACGTCGCGCACCCCCCCGCCGACGAGCGCCTTGCCCGCCGGGGCGAGCCGTGTGGTCGTCGTGCCCGTGAGGCCCACGAGTTCGTCGAGCGGCTCCTCGATCGCATCTGCCTCGGACGTCGGCGGCACAAGCAGCACGTCGCGGAGCACCGGCGTCGCCGGCAGCCAGCGCCGCACGACGAGCGCGACGGCCGTCGTGCCCACCACCGCCCCGAGGATGCCCAGGAGCGACCACTGCATCTGCCGGATCTGATAGTCGTTGGTGGGCAGCACGAACGATTGGCTCGCCAGCACGAGCGCGGCGATCACGAGCAGGCCGCCGCCGAGGCCGAGTACACCGAAGCCGGGAAGCACGAGGATCTCGGCCGCCACGCAGACGAGCCCCGCCAGAAACAGGAGCACCTCCAGCCAGCCCGACGTGCCGTGCAGATACTGGCTCCAGAAATAGATGATGAATGCCACGAGCGAGACGAAGCCGCCGAACCCGAAGCCGGGCGTCTTCAGCTCGATGTAGAGCCCCGCGCCACCGATGAGCAGCAGGAGCCAGGCGAGGCCTGGGCTGGCCAGTGCCGTGAGCAGTTCTTCCGCCCAGCCCGCCTCCGGTGCGGCGATCGTGGCATCGAGACCATATGTCTGACGAAAGCCGGCGAAGTCGTCGACGACGTGCGCGGCCAGCCCGAGCGCCTCGGCCTTGTCGGCCGTGAGCTGGATCGGCCCCGCGCCCACCTCGGCACCGAGCTGCCAGGCATCGCGGTCGGCCCGCGCGTCGAGTTCGTCAGTCGTCAGGAACTCGGTGCGACCGGTGGCTTGTTCCTGGGCGCGGCGGACGACGAGCCCCGGCACGGCCAGGGCCAGCGGCAACGACCAGGAGCGCTCCCGCGGTCGGGCCACGCCGGCCCGCCAGGCAGCCGTGATCGATTCGGCCTGCCGGGGGCTGATGGTGGCGGCGCCGTCACCGCCGAGCACGGCGCCGGGCTCCATCACGACTTCATCACAGGCGGTGGCGATGAGGGCGGCATCACCACGAGCCTCGCGGGGCACATACGCGACGGTCTTCACGTCGGCGGGATCGAGGCCCGCCAGCCACGTGGCGAGCACGAGGCTCTGCTCGGGGGAGCCTCCTGCGCTGTCGATCCGCAGGCAGATGAAGTTCGCCCCACCCGCGACGGCCCGCTCGAGCCGGCCGCGGACACGGGCCACCGTATCGGCCGTGACCGCGCCGGAGAGGGCCACCTGCACCGGCCGCCAGCCACCGGCCTGCGCGGGATCGGCGACGAGCGACCGCTCGGCCAGACCCAGGCCGCGGGCCACTTCCGCCGGCGTCTTCGCGAGCAGCCGCACGAAGCCAAGCTCACGGCCGCGACGGCCGGTGAGCACCAGTGGCACGGGCGCGAGTTCCTCCACGCCGAGTACCGCCACATCCCGCCGCAGGCGTTGCACGTCGGCGAGCGGCACGAATTGCTCACCGTCGTCGGTGGACACACGGGCCACCTTTCTCGCCGGGTCGAGCAGGCCGAGGGCCACGGCTGGCGGCACCGTCCGCCGCCGCGCGGCGATCTGCGTGTAGGCGGCCCGCATCGCCTCATCGACCGGCTCGCCACCATTGGCCGGGCCGAGTGCGGCGTCAGCCGGCATCACGATCTCCTCGCAGGCGAGAGCCACGAGCACCCCATGTCCGCTGACACCCTCCGGCAGGAAGGCCACCGTCTTCACGCCGGCGAGTCGATCGCTGGTGAGAAATCGGGCCAGCTCGAGGGCCCGACCGAAGTCGCTGCCTGACGCCTCACCGTCGGCGGCCGCGCCGAACTCGAGTACGAGCACGCCCCGCTCCCCGGGGCGGCTACGGAGCGTCGCGAGCCGTTTGAGAATCGCCGCTTCCACCTGCGTGTCGCGAGTGCCGACGATCGGCAGCCGCACCTGCACGAGCGCCGCGGCGGGCTCGGTGGCTGTAGCCTGCGCAGAGAGTCCCCCCCACGCGGTCAGCACGACGGCAATCAATGTCCGCCGCCAGCCGCGACCCGTCGCCGGACTGCACCGCCACGTCGCCAGACAGATCGCGCCACTCATCGGGACAATATTACACAGCCGCGCAGCCCGGCGTGGCCATGTCACGCCGTGACATGATTCCGGTCACGGCGTGACCGGGCTACCCGGGCCCGTGACCGGGCTCCATGGCTCGACCGGGCCACATCGGTGCCGGCCCTGTATACTTTCCCGCATGACCACTCCCACTTCCCACTCCCCCGTCATCCGCGAACTCATCGACCTGATCGAGACCAGGGCCCTCAAGAGGGGCACGTTCCGGCTCGCTTCCGGCCGCGAGGCCAGCTTCTATCTCGACGCCAAGCAGGTCGTGCTCGAGGCCCGGGGCTCGATGCTCGTCGGCCGCGCGATCCTCGAACGGCTACAGGGCCTCGGCCCACTGCCGGCCGCCGTCGGCGGGATGTCGATCGGCGCCGATCCGATCACCAGCGCCGTCGTCACGATGGCCGGCGTCGAGAACCTGCCGCTCAAGGGCTTTCTGGTTCGCAAGGAGCCGAAGGATCACGGCACGAAGCGGTACGTCGAGGGCCCTGTCGCGCCGGGTGATCGCGTCGTGATCGTCGAAGACGTCGTCACGACCGCCGGCTCGTCGCTCGTCGCCATCGATCGTGCGATCGAGTTCGGACTGGTCGTCGAGCGGGTGGTCGTGGTCATCGACCGGCTCGCGGGGGGCCGCGAGGCGCTCGCCGCCCGTGGCATTCCGCTCGAGTCGCTCGTCACGATTCGCGACCTCGGCATCGAGCCCGACGCCGCCTAGCCGCGAGGGTCGTCCCGCCATGCGGTCAGCACACGTCTGCAGCCTGCTGGTGGCGACCGTGCTCGGAATGTCCGCGCGTGCCGCCGTCCGCGCGGCCGACGTGGCCACGGCTCACGACGTGGCCACGCTCGTCGCCCAGCTCGGTGATGCCGACTACGCAATCCGTGAAACGGCAGCCACACGGCTCGCCGCGCTCGGCGCCGCCGCGGCCGACGCCCTGCTCGCTGCCGCCGAGACGAGCGATGACATCGAAGTCGCCCTCCGCGCCCGTTGGCTCGTCCGTGAGTTGCCGGCCGACAGCCTGGCGATCGGCCGGCCCGGCGATCCGCCGGCCGTCGCGGCACTCCTCGGCAAGCTCGCGGGCGGCTCCGCCGCCGGCCGCGGTGGAGTCCTCCACCGCCTCCTCCGGCTCGACGACGATGCCGGTATCGAGCCGCTTGCCCGGATCGTGCGACTCGATCGCTCGGCGGCCGGCTCACGTACCGCCGCGGCCTTGCTCGTCGACGAGTGGCAGCCCGACGACCCGGCATGGCCGGGTCTTGTCGACCGCATCGCCCGCGGCATCGGCGCGAGCAGCCGGCCGACCGCCGCGTTTCTGCGGTCGCTGGTGGAGTTCAGTCGCAGCGAATCGAACCCGGGGCGAGCCGCAGCCATCGAGGCGGCGCGGACCGCCTTCAATCGCCTCGAAGCCACCGCGCCCGGCGACTCCGCCAGCGAACCCGTCGAGGCGGTGATCCGCCGCACGTTCCGCCGCGGACTCATCCAGATGCTCGTGGCGGCGGACCGCCGTGACGACGCCCTCGCAGAGGCCGATCGTCTGCTCGTCTCCGGCGGCCGTCCTGAGTCGGACGACAGCCCCATGCTCGCGGAACTCATCTGGCTCAGTGAGCATGGACTTCCCGAGGCGGTGCGACTCGTGGACCGGCGCTGGCCGCAGCTCGCGCAGTCGGATGCGGTCGCGATGTATGCCACCGCGCTGGCCTGGCGACGGCTGAGAGACGAGCCCGAGGCCCGCCGTCGGGCTGCCGCGGCATTCGAAAAGACCAAGGACGTCGACGATGCCGCTGATCGCCGCAAGGAGATCGCGCGGATGCTCGCGCAATGGGGCGCCACAGACTGGGCCACGCGGGAATACGAGGCCATTCTCGCGTCCCCCACGACACCGGAGGAGACGTTTGCCACGGCGGCGATGCTATTCGGTGAGCTCCTTCACGACCACGAGGAGCATGCCCGGGCAGCGGATGTCTATCGGCAGCTCCTTGCCCGCGGCGCCGTCGACGGCGACCCGCTCCGCCGGGCGCTCGAGATGGAGCTCCCGTCCGTGCGGTCGCGGATGCTCTATTTCGAGTCGTGTGCGGCCCTGGCACGGGGCGACATGGCCGCTCGCCGGCGACTCGTCGAGGAGGCGGTCGAGACGCATCCGAAGGATGTCGACGCGCTCATCGCCCTCTACCGTCTGTCAGACAACACGCCCGCCCAGCGTGCCGACGCCGCCGCGAAGGTCGAGCGGGCGCTCGAGCAGATCGACGCCGAGATTCAGGCGCTCCCTGAGGAGACGCAGGGCTACAACGAGTATGCCTGGCTCGTCGCCAACACCGAGGGCGACCTCGACAAGGCCACCCGGTATTCGCGGGTCTCGCTCGAGAAATCGGCCGACAACTCGAGCTTCCTCGACACGCTCGCCCACTGCCATGCCGCCGCCGGCCGGATCCCAGCCGCCGTCCGCACGCAATCACTCGCCCGTCGTCTCGAGCCCCATGGCCGGACGATCGCCCGCAACCTCGGGCGGTTCCGCAGCCAGCTCCCGCAGCCGTGAACCCGCGCCGCCAGCCATGACCTTTCCCGCCACCCATCACGTTGCCGTTCGCGACACCCGCCTCGCGGTGCACACGGCCGGCAGCGGTCTCCCGCTGCTGCTGCTCCACGGCTTTCCGCTCGACCACGGCATGTGGGCGCGGCAGGAGCCGCTCGCGGAGCAGCTGCGGCTGATCGTGCCCGACCAGCGTGGGTTCGGCGGCAGCAGCGGGCCGGGCCCGGAGAGCATCGAGCAGCTCGCAGACGACGCGGTCGCCCTGCTCGACGCGTTGCACGTGGCCGGTCCCGCCGTCGTCTGCGGGCTCTCAATGGGGGGCTACGTCGCCCAGCACGTCGCGGCACGACATCCCGACCGCGTCGCTGCGTTGATCCTCGTCGATACACGACTCGAGGCCGACACGCCGGAGGTCCGCACGGGGCGGGTCGATCTGGCGGCGAAGGTGGGACGGCTTGGCCAGGGCCTCGTCGCCGACGCGATGATCCCGCGGCTGTTGGCCGCGTCACCTGAGGCGCAGGCCGCTGCAGGGCGGGGTGCGATCGAGGCCGACCTGCGGCGGATGATCGTGTCGCAGCCAGTGGCGACGATCCAGGCAGCGCTGGCCGCACTCGGGGCGCGACCCGACATGACGGACGCGATGCGCAGGCTCCGGGTGCCGTCGCTGCTCGTCGTGGGCGCGGAAGACGAACTGACGCCGCCGGCCTGCATGGAGGAGGCCCAGCAGGTGATCCCCGATGCGCGGCTGCTCGTCGTCCCGCGGGCCGGCCACATGACGCCGCTGGAAGCGCCGGGCGTGTTCAACGCCGCCGTGCTGGAATTTCTGCGGGATCCGGTCACGTAGTCATGTCACGCCGTGACATGCATTCCGGTCACGGCGTGACCGGGCTACCGGGCGGCCTCCGTTGCCACGCACCGCGGGGATCGCGATCGGGTGGGCCCGGTCGCGGGCCCATCCCCGGCCGTCCGAATCCCTCGGGCCGTCGGGCATACCAGTCGATCCATTCGAGTCGCTTGTCGGTGCCGGCGCCGATGATCTCCGCACGGTCCTCCGGCCGCACCGCCGCGAGCCACTGGTGCCACACGACCGCCGCCTCGCGAAGCTGCGGCCGCGTGGGATCGACGAGTGCCCGCGCGACGGCCGCGACGGCCTGCCGCTGGTTGGGTGAGAGACGGCCGAAGTCGCGGGCCGCCCGCTCGAGTTCGACCTTGTCTTCGAGGGACAGGGCGGCGAGCTGATCGCGGCGGGCCTGCAGCCGCTCGGCAGGCGGATCACGGTCGTGTGACAGCGCCACTGCCAGTGAGTCGAGCTCGGTCCGCCAGGTGGCGGCAGCCCGCGCTGCGGCTTCGGGACCGGCCCGGATCACCAATCGCGGTGGCACGCCCGGGTCACGCGCCGCGACCGACTCCAGAAACTTCTCCGATCCGGCCTCGCGCAGGAGGTCGAGATGCTGCACGAGCGGCAGGTCGTCGAGCAGCCGGCCGTCGAGACCGGACTGCATGAGCCGACCTGCCACGATCCCTGCCACGAGAGCGACACCCACGATCAGCGCCGGACCGCGCCAGCTCGTGAACCACCGCTCGACCCAGCTGCGCCAGCCATCCCGCGATCCCGCCGCGGTGCCGGCCGCTACCAGCTCCACCGTCGTCGCCGCGAGCGTCCGCGAGGCGGTCGTCGGGGGCAGCTCGTCGAGCAGTTCCCACACGCCCCCGAGCGCGTCGGCCGGGGCGGCAGCATCGTCATGCGACTGATTCGGGCGAGTGCTCATGTCGCCTCCTCATCGAGATACGACGCGAGCGCTGTCCGGAGCTGATCACGGGCCCGAAACAAGAGCGACTTCACGGCCGGCACGGTGAGCTGCATCGCGGCGGCGATCTCCTCGTAGGAGCACTGCTCGAATTTGGCGAGCAGCACGGCCATCCGCTGCCGCTCGTTGAGCGCGGCGATCGCCTGCTGCACCACGCCCTGCAGTTCGTGGCGATCGGCCTGTCGCGCAGGCACCAGGCCACTCGCATCGACGGCGAGCTGATCGAGGCCGATCTGGCTCGATGACGCCGACACACTCGCCGGCACGCCCCGTTCACGCCGGCGATACGCCCGGTCGCGGAGATCGGCGGCAACGTTATTCGCGATCGTATGCACCCAGGTGGTGAACTTCGCCGTCGGCTGGTAGTTCGCCCGGGCGCGATACACCCGCAGAAACACTTCCTGCGCCAGATCCTCCGCGGTGGAGTGGTCACCGGTGTGGTGCAAAAAGAGCGTGACGAGCCGGTCTTGCCAGAGCGACACGAGTTCGGCGAACGCCTCGGCATCGCCATCCCGCACCCGCAGCATGAGCGCGGCGGAAGGATCGTTGGCCCGACTCGCCATCACCGCAGAATCGGCCATGACTCACGGCCTCCCGACAGCGGTTGAGATTGCCCCCGGCTCTCCGGGTAGGCATGTCACGCCGTGACATGCATGCCGTGCCGGTCACGGCGTGACCGGGCTACTTCACCGCGGCCGGGAAACTTCACGGCTGCACGGGCCATGGATGGCCGTGCAGCCGTACAGTGGAGCGGAGGAGGATCGAACTCCCAACCTCGGCATTGCGAACGCCGCGCTCTCCCAGTTGAGCTACCGCCCCGTTCGGGGAGCGGGCCGAGGCCCGTTTCCCGCGGGAAACCCGATGGTACGGCACCCGCGGGCGACTGTCCAGAACACGTCTACAATGCGGGCATGCACGTCCCCCCGATCGTCGTCCGCGGAGCGCGGGAGCACAATCTCCGCGACGTCACCGTGGGCCTGCCGCGGGGCCGGCTCGTCTGCCTGTCGGGCGTGAGCGGCTCCGGAAAATCCAGTCTCGCCTTCGACACGCTCTACGCCGAGGGCCAGCGCCGCTACGTCGAGAGTCTCTCCACGTTCGCGCGGCAGTTCCTTGGCCAACTGCCCCGGCCCGACGTCGATGCCGTGACGGGCCTCTCCCCCTCGATCTCGATCGCCCAGAAGTCGGCCGGCACGAACCCGCGGTCCACCGTGGCGACGATGACGGAGATCCACGACTTTCTCCGAGTGCTCTACGCCCGGGTGGGCACGGCCCACTGCCCCGAGTGCGACGCGGTGCTCGAGGCCCAGCCACGGGATCAGATCGTGGAGCGGATCCTCGCGGCTCGCGGGGGCGAGCGGGTGATGGTGCTCGCGCCGCTCGTGCGAGATGCGAAGGGGGAGCACAAGGATCTGTTCACCGATCTCGTGCGGCAGGGCTTCACGCGGGCGCGGGTCGATGGCACGGTGTGCCGCGTCGAGGATCCGCCGGCGCTCGAGAAGCAGCTCAAGCACACGATCGACGTCGTGGTGGACCGGCTGATCCCGTCCGACGCCACGCGGAGCCGGCTGGCCGAGGCCGTGGAACTGGCACTCCGCACCGGCGGCGGCCAGGTGATCGTCGCGGCGGAGGAAGGGGATGGCTCCGACCTCGTGCTCTCCAGCCGCTATGCCTGCGTCGCCTGCGGCGTGAGCTACTCGACGCCCGAACCGCAGTTGTTCAGCTTCAATAGTCCGCTCGGGGCCTGCCCCGCCTGCGACGGCCTCGGCGACATCTACGGCATCGACCCCGCCAAGCTCGTCACCGATCCCGACAAGACGCTCCGCAAGGGGGCGATCGGCGTGCTCGGCAGCTACCGCGACATGCCGCGGTGGATGCGGCGGCTGTTCAACGGCGTGGCGGCCCATGCCGAGGCCAAGAAGAAACTCCCCCCCGGCACGCTCCTCGACACGCCCTGGAAGGATCTCACCGCCGCTCAGAAGAAGATCTGGCTCTCGGGCACCGGCCTGGAGGAGATCTCGCTTTCCTGGAAGCGCGGCCGGGCGGAGCGGGGCGCGAAGACGAAGTTCGAGGGCATCTGTGCGTTGCTCGCCAATCGCTGGCGAAACGCCAAGAGCGGCATCATCCGCCGGATGCTCGAGAAGCTGATGAGCATCACGCCCTGCCATGTGTGCCACGGCGCGCGGCTCTCGCCGCAGGCCCGCGCCGTGCGGATCACGTCGGCCCGCCGTAAGGCCGAGCTGTCACTCGACGCGCTCTGTGCCTTGCCGATCGCCGATGCGCGGGAGTTTCTCGCCGACCTCGTGCTCGACGACACCCAGCGGGTGATCGCGGTCGAGCTCATGAAGGAGATCAACGGCCGGCTCGCATTTCTCGACCAGGTGGGCCTTGGCTACCTCGCGCTCGACCGCAAGGCGCCCACGCTCTCGGGCGGCGAGAGCCAGCGGATCCGGCTGGCGGCCCAGATCGGCTCCGGCCTTTCGGGTGTGCTCTACGTGCTCGATGAGCCGTCGATCGGTCTGCATCCGCGAGACAACGTGAGGCTTCTGGGGGCGCTCGAGGCCCTCCGCGACAAGGGCAACACGGTCGTCGTGGTGGAGCACGACGAAGACACGATCCGAGCCGCCGACTGGGTGGTGGACTTCGGGCCCGGGCCGGGCAAGCGCGGCGGCGAGGTGGTGGCCGCGGGCACGCCGGCCGACGTGGCGGCGAGCGACCGCAGCATCACGGGCGCATTCCTCGCCGGCCGCGATGCGATCCACGTGCCAGACAATCGGCGCAAGCCGAATGGTAAAAAGCTCGTGCTCAAGGGCGTCCGCCACAACAATCTCAAGGGCGTGGACGTCGAGATCCCGCTCGGGCTGCTCGTCTGCGTGACGGGCGTGTCGGGGAGCGGCAAGAGCTCGCTCGTGGGCGACGTGCTGGAGCCCGAACTGCGGCGGCTGTTGGGGAGCGAGGCAGCGACTCCCGGTGAGTTCGATTCGATCCACGGGGCCGACGCACTCGACAAGGTGATCGTGATCGACCAGTCGCCGATCGGCCGCACGCCGCGGAGCAATCCGGCCACCTACGTGAAGGTGTGGGACGACATCCGCAGTCTGTTCACGATGCTCCCCGACTCAAAGAAGCGGGGCTGGAAGGCGGGCCGGTTCAGCTTCAACGTGGCCGGTGGCCGGTGCGAGGCCTGCGAAGGCAACGGCTCGGTGCGGCTCGACATGGATTTTTTGGCGGACGTGTGGGTGACCTGTGAGGTCTGCGGCGGGGCCCGGTTCGCGAAAGACACGCTGGAGGTCCGCTGGAAGGGCAAGAACGTCGCGGAACTCTTGAACATGGAGGTGGGCGAGGCGCGGGAACTGTTCGCCGATGCCCCCGACATCTCGCGGAAGCTGGAGACGCTCTGCGACGTCGGCCTCGACTACCTGCACCTCGGCCAGTCGTCACCCACGCTCTCAGGCGGCGAGGCCCAGCGGGTGAAGCTGTCTCGCGAACTCGCCAAGCGTTCCACCGGCAAGACGCTCTACATCCTCGACGAGCCGACGACGGGCCTGCACATGGCCGACGTGCGGCAGCTGCTCACGGTGCTCGAACGGCTGGTGGAGGCTGGCAACACGGTGCTCGTCGTCGAGCACAATCTCGACGTCGTGAAGCGGGCCGACTGGGTGATCGACCTCGGGCCGGAAGGGGGTGCCGGTGGTGGCCGGATCATCGCCGCGGGCCCACCTGAGCAGATCGCAAAGACGAAGGGCTCGCACACGGGCAAGGCCCTTGCGCCGATGCTGGCCGCGGCGAAGCAGGCCGCGAAGGCGGCAGCAGGAAAGCCGGCCCGCAAGCCGGCGGTCCGTCGCAAGGGGGTGGCCGATCCGGCGGCCGCGGTGGCCGCGATGCTCGACACAGTCACGAAAAAGTCCATCGATCCCGGCCCGGCGGCGATCACGATCCGCGGCGCGGCCCTGCACAACCTCAAGCAGGTCGATGCCGACATCCCCCGCGGCGCGATGACCGTCTGCTGCGGGCCGAGCGGCAGCGGCAAGACGTCGCTCGCCTTCGACACGCTCTATGCCGAGGGGCAGCGGCGGTATGTGGAGAGCCTGTCGCCGTATGCCCGGCAGTTCGTGGGGCAGGTGCCGAAGCCACTGTTCGAAAAGATCGAGGGGCTCTCGCCCGCGGTGGCGATCGAGCAGCGGAGCACCGGGAGCACGCCCCGATCGACCGTCGGCACGCTCACGGAGATGTATGACCACTTCCGTGTGCTCGCAGCGCGGCTCGGCCGGATGCACTGCCCCGACTGCGGCGTGCCCGTTGGGGCGCAGAGCGTCGACCAGACGGTGGAGCGGCTGTTGGAGCATGGGCCCGAGGCACGGCTGCTCCTGCTCGCGCCCACGGAGCTGCGGGTGGGCCAAACGCCCGAGGCACTCTTCGCGGCGCTGCAGGCCGCGGGGCATGTGCGGGTGCGGATCGACGGAAAGACGATGCGGCTCGACGAGAAGCCCACGCTCGATCGCAAACGGAAGAGCCGGATCGAGATCGTGATCGACCGCGTGACGGCCGATCCGAAGGACCGCAGCCGGCTGGCCCAGAGCGTCGAGGCGGCGTTCGACGCCGGCGGCGGCACGATGCTCGTGGCTCGGGCGATCGACGGGGCCGAGGAGCCTGACTGGCCGCTGGAGGTGCATAGCCGCCGGCTCGCCTGCCCGGGCTGCGGCCGCGGCTTCAAGCCGCTCGAGCCGCGGCAGTTCTCATTCAACAGTCCGCTCGGCTGGTGCCCGAGCTGCGACGGCCTCGGCACCCGCACGGGCATTGACCGCACGGCGCTCGTCCGCGATGCCTCGCTCTCGCTGGGCGAGGGAGCGCTCGACCTCTGGCCGTCGCTCCAGGGTCCGCCGGGCCGACAGCTGGGACGGCTGATGCTCGAGGCTCTGTGCAAGGCAACGGGCCTGCCGCTCGACGTGCCGCTCGCCGATCTCTCCGGCATCCAGCAGCGGGTGCTCTTCGAAGGCACCGGCGACAAGTGGATCGACGTGCCCGTAGAAGCCCGAGGCGCGAGCCGAGCGGGATCGACGTCTGTGGAAGCCCGAGGCGCGAGCCGAGAGGATGCCCGCCCCCGCTTCTCCTTTCAGTTCAAAGGCCTCGAAGCCGCCTGCGAGGAGGCGGCCCGCCTCGTCGTCGCCCTCCGCGGCAAGGTCGATGCGGTGATGGACGAGGTGCCGTGCAGCGAGTGCGGCGGGAGCCGGCTCGCCGACGTGGCCAGCGCCGTCACGCTCTGGGGCAAGCCGCTCGACGTCTGGTGCCGGATGCCACTCGGTCGCCTGCAGCAGGAGCTGACCGCAATCCGGCTCGCCGACGACGAGAAGAAGATCGCGGGCGACCTGCTGCGGGAGCTGAACGCGCGGGTGGCATTCCTCGTGGACGTGGGCCTCGACTATCTCGACATGGCCCGACCGGCGGGCAGCCTCTCTGGCGGCGAGCTGCAGCGAATTCGCCTCGCCGCGCAGGTGGGCAGCGGCCTCACGGGTGTGCTCTACGTGCTCGACGAGCCCACGATCGGCCTCCATCCGCGAGACACGCATCGCCTGATCACAGCCCTCGGCAAGCTCCGCGACCTCGGCAACACGGTGGTCGTGGTCGAGCATGATCGCGACGTCGTGGCCGCAGCCGACGAGACGCTCGACTTCGG
>JAPOJV010000224.1 GCA_029978085.1 bacterium | reverse complement strand
GATGTATGTCGAGGTGATCATCGCCTCGATCGCCACCTATTTTTGGTGGAACTCGCATGCCGGCATCTTCAACCAGCTCTGCCTCGACGTGATGTTCGTGTCGAGCGTGTCGACGATCCTGTTCAACGCCAATCCGCTCCTGCGGTACGACGGCTACTACATCCTCTCCGACGTGCTGGAGATCCCGAACCTCCGCCAGAAGGCCAACACGATCCTCGGCCGGCTCGCGTCGCGGTGGTGCCTGGGGATCAAGCAGCCGGAGGATCCGTTCCTGCCGCAGCGCAACCTCGGCCTCTTCGCCCTCTACGCGGTGGCGTCGAGCCTGTATAGCTGGATGGTGACGGCCTCGATCTTTCTGTTCACGTGGAGCGTCTTCAAGCCGTTTCGCCTGGAGGTGCTCGGGCAGATGCTGGCGTTCGGGGCCCTGTGGGGCTTGGTCGTGCGGCCGCTGCAGGGGATGATCAAGTTTCTGAAGGTTCCCGGGAGGCGCGACGAGGTGAAGGCGATCAACGTGATGGCGACCTGCCTGGTGGCGGGCGTGCTGGCGGGCGCGATCGCGCTCATTCCGCTGCCGCAGCGGGTCTGGTGTGCGGCGGAGCTGCGGCCTCGCGGCGAGGAGACGGTCTATGTGTCGGTGCCGGGAACGCTCGAGGGCCTGGAGGTGAAGCCCGACGACGTGGTGACGAAGGGGCAGGTGCTCGCCCGGCTGTCGAGCATCGATCTCGACCTGGCGATCGCCGACCTCGAGGGGCGTGAGGCCCAGTCGGCCACGCGGCTGGCGGCCCTCGAGCGGGAGCGATTTACAGACCCTGCCGCGGGCCTGGAGATCGGCACGGTGAAGGAGTCGCTCGTGAGTCTCCGCGAGCAGCTGGCGAAGAAGCGGAAGGATCGCGAAGACCTCGTGCTGCGGGCGCCGCTCGATGGCGTGGTGCTGCCGGCCCCGAGCGTGAAGCCGCAGCCCGACCCCTCCGGCCGGCTCCCGTCGTGGGCGGGGCATCCGCTCGACGAGCAGAACATCGGGGCCACGCTGACCGAGGGCACGGTGCTGTGCCTCGTCGGCGAGCCGCGGCAGTTCGAGGCGGTGATGGTGATCGACCAGTCGGAGGTGGAGTTCGTCGCCAAGGGACAGCCGGTCGAGCTCAAGCTCGACGCGTTTTCGTGGCGAACGTTCACCGGCACCGTGGCCGAGATGGCGGAGACGCACATCGAAAACGGCTCGGAGCGGCTCTCGGTGAAGTCGGGCGGCCAGGTGCCGACGGAGACCGACCCGTCAGGCCGCGAGGTGCCGATCTCGACGAGCTACGAGGCGCTGATGACGCTCGACGATCCCGACGCTGTGTTCACGCCGGGCATGCGTGGCACGGCCCGGATCGAGGTGGGCAGCCGCACGGTCGGCCAGTGGCTCCTCCGCCTCCTCTGGCAGACCTTCAACTTTCGCATGTGAGTGGGCATGTCACGCCGTGACATGATGCCCTCTATTCCGGCCACGGCGTGACCGGGCTACTTGTAGGCTTGTCACGCCGTGACATGCTGGCCTCTATTCCGGTCACGGCGTGACCGGGCTACCTCAATCCTCATGCCCACGCTCGACCGGATCACGATCTACCCCGTCAAATCGCTCGACGGCGTCGATCTGACGGAAGCCCTCGTGCTGCCGTCGGGCGCCCTCGAACACGACCGCCGCTGGCAGCTCACCGACATCGACGGCCGCGTGCTCAACGCCAAGCGGTCGCCGCTGTTCCACGCGATCCGGGCGGAGTTCGACCTCGCGGCCCGGCTCGTCACGCTCTCGATCGACCCGCTGGCCCTTGCGGCCCGCGTGATCCCCGGCGTCGAGCGGCTTGCGCGCCTTGCGGCCGACACGTTCCCGCTCGTGCCTGGCCCCGACGGCCCGTGCGGCTGGCTCTCCGAGGCGTTCACCACGGCCGTGCTCCTGCTCGAACGTGCCGACGGCGGATTCCCGGACGACCGCGAGGCCCCGGGGCCGACGCTCGTCTCCACGGCGAGCCTGGAGGAAGTGGCCCGGTGGTTTGGCTTCGACCTCGTGGAATGCCGCCGGCGGTTCCGTGCCAATCTCGAAATCGGTGGCTGCGATGCCTTTTGGGAAGACACGCTCGCGAGCCCGGCCCGTCCCGATCTGCCGTCGCTCTTCGACCTCCCGCCGGACCTCCCGGCAGATCCCTACGCCGACCTGCACCCGCTGGAGCCCCGGGAATTCACGATCGGGGAGGCCGGGTTTCGGGCCACGAACGTCTGCCGGCGGTGCGTGGTGCCCAGCCGCGATAGCTGCACAGGGGCCGTGACGACGGCGTTCCGCGACGCCTTCGAGGCCCGCCGTGCCCGGGCAATGCGGCCCGACGTCGATGCCGCGGCCTGGCGGACGCTGTACCGGCTGGGAGTCAACGCCACGGGCCATTCCCCGCGGAGCGTGGTCGTGGTCGGCGAGCACACCGAAGTCAGCTCGCCATAGGCTGACCGCCGTACTTCGCCTCCGGTGCAGAAGCCCTACGCCCGTCGCCACGACACGGACTGAGTGGTCGCCATACCCAGGCCGTTGTTTGACACCCGCGACTGTGGCCCGCTTAACGTGAGCACGTATGCGCCCTTGGCTGCCGTCGCGCGTGACGGAAGCGTCAGAACGAATGCATCGGCGGCCGTCCGGACGAGCAAGGCACCTCGCAAGGAGACGGTCTTCCCGTTCACGGTGAGCCGGAATGCATTCAGGTTCGGCGTGTTGACCGGGAGACTGAATTTCAGCGTGAATCTCGTGCCGTTGCCGCCGGCGGTCGGTGGCTAGGCCGCAAGTGCTGCCGTCAGCGGCAATCGTGTCCAAGACACG
>JAPOJV010000176.1 GCA_029978085.1 bacterium | reverse complement strand
CGCTCTCGGCATCCTGCCTTCGCTCGGCGGCATACGCCGGCTCCCGGGGCACAGGGCAACCCCTCCCGACACCGTTCTCTGATCGCGAAGAAACCAGAGCGGGAAGGCGAGGGGGTCGGTGCAAGCTCGAGGAGCATTGGACCGAGTCTTCGAGGTCCCGCGACGAGACTTGTACCGCCCCCGAAGCCGGCGATACGAGTGCACAGGTTTTCTTTCAACCAGCGTCCGGCTCTCGGGGCACTGGGCGGCCCCGACCTGCGTACGCGCGGCTTCAGACTTTCAGGGCCGACTCGGCAGCGCGGGTGGGGCAGTCGGCCAGGGCAGCGTGCACGGCGCCGTGGACGAATTCCTCCACCTGCTCGGCGGCGCGGCCGGCGAGGCCGCGGGTTTCCATGGCGGCCTCGAGATCGATGCCCTTGAAGAGCGGATCGGCCGCGAGCCGGGTGACGAGGTCGTTGTCGTGTCCTTCGCGAATCCGTGCCGTGGCCGCGTGGCTGTGGGTGCGGATCGCCTCGTGCAGCGTCTGCCGGTCGCCGCCGGCCTTCGTGGCCTCCATCAGGATCCGTTCGCTGGCCAGGAAGGGGAGGTGGGCGTCGAGGTTCCGCTTGATGCCGCCCGGGAGCACGACGAGGCCGCCGGCGATGTTGGCGTAGATCACGAGCTGGGCGTCGGTCGCCAGGAAAGCCTGTGGGAGCACGAGCCGCCGCGGTGCGGAATCGTCGAGTGTCCGTTCCATCCACTGGACGGCCGCCGTCTGGCCGGCAGTCGTCGCCAGTCCCATCACGAACCGGCCCAGGCCGCACATCCGCTCGGCCCGCATCGGGTTGCGCTTGTAGGGCATCGCCGAGGAGCCGACCTGCTCGGTTTCGAACGGCTCCTCCAATTCGCCCCAGGCGGCGGCGAGTCGCAGGTCGTTGCCCGCCTTGTGCATCGACTCCGACACGCCGGCGAGCGCCGCCACCACCTGCGAGTCGATCTTGCGGGTGTAGGTCTGGCCCGTGACCTCGTAGGAGCTGTGGAAGCCGAGCTTCTCCGCGACGAGCTCGTCGAGCCGCCGGACCTTGGCATGGTCGCCGTCGAAGAGTTCGAGGAAGCTCGCCTGCGTGCCGGTGGTGCCCTTCACGCCGCGGGCCCGCAGCAGCTTGCGACGGTGCGTGAGTTCCTCGAGATCGAGCAGCAGATCATGAATCCAGAGGCAGATCCGCTTGCCGATCGTCGTCGGCTGCGCGGGCTGCAGGTGCGTGCGGCCGAGACAGACGAGGTGCCGGGTCTCCAACGCCTTGGCGGCGAGCCGCTCGATGACCGTGGCAAGCCGGGCGATCAGCAGATCGAGTGACTCGCGGATCAGGATCAAATCGGTGTTGTCGGTGACGAAGGCGCTCGTTGCGCCGAGGTGGAGAATGGGGCGGGCCTGCGGGCAGGCGTCGCCGAACGTGTGCAGGTGTGCGAAGACATCGTGCCGCATCCGCCGCTCGTAGTCGGCCGCCTTCGCGAAGTCGATCGGCGCGAGGTTGGCCCGCATCTCGGCGAGCTGGGCCTCGGTGATCGGCAGGCCGAGTTCGGCCTCGGCCTCCGCGAGCGCCAGCCAGGTCGTGCGCCAGAGCATGTAGCGGTGGTTGTCGCTCCAGAGCCGCGTCATTTCGGCGGAGGCGTACCGGGCGGCGAGCGGGTTGTCCCAGAGGTCGCGGGGATCGGGCTGGCGGTCGGCATTCATGGTCGCGCTCCTGATGCGGTTTGCGGCGCCGGCCTCACGCCGGGCTCCGCGGTGCGACCCATCTTGCAGAACAGCCGCTCCAGTGCCAGACGCGCCCGCAGACCGCGGGAGGCATCGCCCTTGAGCGCGAGATCGAGGTCGAAGAGCCAGATGGGCAGCTGTCGGGCGCGGCGCGGGCCGAGCTGTGCCAGGCCCGCCTTGGCCTGGGCCATCGCCTTCGGCCAGGCAGCGACGCCCGCCTCCCGCAACGCCTGCTCGACGCCCGGCGGCCGCCCGTGACCGACGGGCAACGCCAGCAGCCGGGCCGCGGTCGAGAGCCGCCGCAGGACCGCGGCGATCTGGGCCGCGATGCCGATCGGGTTCTCACCAGTGGCAAGTAGTTCGGCGAGCTGCTTGATGGCCGCGGCGGCATCGCCGGTCGTGGCGGCATCGATCATCTCCCACGCCGTTCGTTCCTGGGGTGAGCCGACGAAGTCCTCGACCGCCTCGGGGCCGAGCGGCCGCGTGCGGTCGGCCGGGGGCGTCGCCGCGGCGAGGCGGGCGAGGGCCTGATCGATCTGGCCGATGTCGCCAGCGAGCCGTTCGAGCAGCCGCTGCGCCGTCGGCACCGCGAGCTGGATGCCGTGCCGCGCCGGAGCCCACTTCCGCACCCAGGCGGTGAGGTTGGCGCCCTTCGGGATCGAGGTCTCGATGACGAGGCCGTCCTTGGCGACCGCCTTCGCCAGTCGCGTGGTGGCGGTGAATGTCTTCACTTCGAGGATCACGATCCCGCGGCGGCCTCGCGGGCCTGATGCGAGCGACTCGAGCCGCTCCCGGGCCGCGGTCACGAAGGGATCGGCAGTGCGAACGACGGCCGCCCGCGTGGCGGTGGCGAACATCGGCACGGTGGCCGCTTCATCGAACACGTCGCGCGGATCGAGCTGGTCGTCGTCGCCCGCGAACTCGCGCCACGCCCACGACCGATCTTCCTCGTCGGGGCAGAGGGCGTCGCGGAGCACCGCGAGCATCTCGCGCACGAGAAACGGCTCGTCGCCGTGGAGCACCACGACGGCGGCCGTGTCGAGCGGCAGCACGGCCGAGCTGGCGAGGAGATCGAGGGCGCTGAGGGCGTCTGCCACGGTGACACATTCTGCGGGGCGATCGGCGAAGCACGAAAGCCCCCAGTGTACCGGCTCAGGCCGCGCGGTACGTGGTGCTGCAGCTGCGTTGCGACGGGCACCAGCCGATGAGACGCCGCAGCCGCTCTTCATGCGGGGCGAAGAAGGCCTCGAGCCGCCGTCGGGCTCGGGCCGACATCGCGTCGCCGTGTCGCCCCTCGTTGCGGGCCGCAAGGCTCCGTGGTTGCCACGGGGCGAGGCCGGCGAAGCGAAGCACCTCGGCCACCACGGCTGCCGGGTCAGCGAAGAGCTGACGAGAGTCCACCACGAGGATCTGCTCGGCTGCGAAGCACGACTGCCACCTCAGCAGCTGTTCGGCGTAGAGACCCCGACGACGATAGGAATAGAGACGGTGCGGCTCGCTGACGTGCGTCGGATCGGCGCGGAGCCGCTCCTCTTCGGCGAGCGTGCGGTCGTCCTCGGCGTCGAGGGCGGCCTCGAAGTCGAGCGGCTCGCGGCCGAGCCGACGATTGTTGTGGTAGTGGGAGAAGGCCCGCTCAACGGGGTCGCGGAGCAGGAACACGAGCTTCACATCAGGCACGAGGTCATGCACCCGCGCCGGCACCCGTGGCTCGAACATGTAATACGGACTCGACTCGCAGGCGATCCGGGCCGTGCCGGAGGTCGTCCACCGCATGGTGCGGAATTGCCGGCGATACCAGGCGGGCCCACGGTGGAAGTGGTGATCGAAGTAATGCACTTCCTTGCGTGCCGCCGGCGCCAGCTGCGGGTGCCCCTCCAGATAGCGGAACAGCGACGTCGTGCCCGCCTTCATCGCCCCTGGAATGATCAGCCCCGGCATGTCACTGGCCCGCGGCCGGGACGGGCCTCAGGCCACCGAGCCGACCGGTAAACTTCGACTGGGCGACCGCGACCGAGTCCGACGTCGTGGCGGCTCCGAGGTTGCCGGCGGCATCGGTGACTTCCACCCGGATGTAGACCCGGGCGGGCACACTGCGGTCGGGCTGCCAGCGGTGCTCACCCTGATTGTCGCGGCCGGAGGCGATCGTCGCCCAGGGTCCGTCCGGATTCGGCGAATACAGGATGCGGGTGCCGTTCGGCGCGAGGAGTGGGTCGCGGGCGGCGTAGCGGATGACCAGCGTCGTCTGTTCGCCCGCGCCATCGCTCGCGACGTCGATCAGCTCGACGTGCGGGGGTTCCTCGTCGATGCCCACCCAGGAATCGGGTGCGTCACCGGACCGCGGGCCGCCCGCGCCCCCCGACGTCAATTCGAGCCGGAAGCCGTAGAGGCCGGCCGCTGGCAGTTCGACCTGGATCGGGCTGCGGCCATCGTCATCCACCGCTGCTCGCTGCCAGGTGATGCCGCCGTCGCGGGTACTCCACAACTCGGCCACGAGCGGCGCCCCCGGTGATGGTGCCTCGTAGTCCCAGTGGAAACGTCGCGATCGCGACAGATGCAACGGCTTGCCGCGGTACTCGAGCCCGCCGCCGATCGCACCGGAGACACCGTCCATGTCGGGCTGGCGTGCCGCAGGCGATCCCCCGGCTTGCGTCTGGGGGCTTCCTCGATACCCCACGCCGATCGGTGTCGCCTGCGCAGGGCGATTGACGAGGACGCTGTGCCCACGCGAGGTGCGTTCGCCGGCTGCCTGCGGCTGGCGGCCGTCGGGAGACCACGAGGCGGTCTCTTGCGTCCAGCCGTTCGTGCGGGGTGCGGTCGCCATCGCGACCGGAGCGGATGATGGCGGTTCCGTCGTCGCGGCCACAGAGGCAGGTTCCGACTGGGAGGGCAGCGGAGGCACGCCGAGTTCGGTAGCGAGTGCAGCCTGATCGACCCGGGGGTCGGCGGGCTCGAGCGTGAACTGCTTCACGGTCTGATTGCCGGAGGAGTCGGCCACCGTGATCTTCACGGCGAGCGAATCGACCTTCTCGCCCGCCCACCAGATCTCCTCGCCGACGAGATGCGCCGGCGACTCGCGGGCAAGGATGCCTTCGGCAGCGATGGTCTTCCAGCCCGGGACCCCGGGGCCACGGTACTCGACCTTCAGTGACTCGACGCTGATGGAGTCGTCGACCGCTGCATAGCGGCAAACGATTTCTCCATCGACTCCCTTCCAGACCCGGGCCGCGAGCCGGGGGCCGGCGGCATCGACGAGCACCCGCATGTCCGGCCCTTCACCCCCGCGGGTGCGGCCCTTGCGATCGATCGCCCGCAGTCGGAACCAATATTCGCCGTCGACGTCAGCGGTGTAGGTGAACGAGCCGGTGGTCGGGGCCGTCTCGCCCGCGGGCTCCCATGAGGTGCCCAGATCCTTCGACACGTGGAGTACGACCCGTTCCGCGGCGGCCGTCGCATCGGGATCCTGCGATTTCGGCAGCCGGAAGGGGATGGCGAACGTGCGGTGCTTCGTACGGACGAGATCCGGCAGCCCGCCCGGCTCCGCAGCTGTCCCGATGGCCAGTCCGGTCCACGCGGCAGCCGCAACGGCTGCGGGCCAGCAGATTCGGCTGCGTGCGAGCTGCGTGCCGAGGTCGTGGAAGAGCGCGAAAACACCCATGCCGGTTCAATCGGCAGTTCTCGCCCGAAAAGTCTCTCATTTTCCGCAGAATCGGAATCGACGGCCCGGATTGCCCTATCCGGATCGTCTGCCGAGTAGGGCGAGGCGAGGGTGGCAAGCTGGGAAGTCGACGGAATGTGGACTGGCCGCTCGGGTGGCTGGCATAATCTCGGGAT
>JAPOJV010000225.1 GCA_029978085.1 bacterium | reverse complement strand
TCGCCGGCTGGGCTGACGCGGCACATGCCGGCCGCTCAGTCGAGGGTCCACGCGCCGTCGATGCAACGATAGGTTGTGCCCGTCGGGTTGGCATCCCGCAGCACGCGTGGGAGCCGGGGTTCCCGGACCGCGTCGTAGCACGTCAGCTTGCCAAACCGCAGCATGCTCGCCGGAATTCCCACGGCCGTGAACCCCGGGTGACTCGTGGCGGGATACGGCCCGCCATGATTCATCGCCGGACTGACGGCCACCCCAGTCGGCATCTTGTCGTTGAGCAACCGGCCGACCCGCTGCTGCAGCGCATCGGCAACCCGGTCGTAGACCCCGTCGTCGGAGCCGCGGGTGTCGCTGTAGATGCAGCCCGTCAGGTTCCCTTCCAGGGATTCGATGATGCGCACGATCTGCTCGACGGAATCACAGACGGTGATCAGCACCGCGTTTCCGAATGCTTCGGTCTGGAACACATGCGGATCCTCGAGAAACCGTTCGCCGGTGATCCGCAGCACCGTGTTGGCCACGGCGCACCGCGGGCCAGCCAGGGCACCGCCTCCGGCGAGGCACTCGGCGCCTGCGCGGGTCAAAATGCCGACGCTCTCGACCAGCGAGTGTTGGACCCCTGCGGACAAGAGCGTGCCCGCCGGTGCGGCGGAGTATCGCGAGACCACGCCCTGGATGAACGCATCGGTCGTGGGGCCTTTGACCACGAGCAGCAAGCCGGGATTGGTGCAAAACTGACCGGCTCCCATCAGCCCGCTGGTGACATACTCTTCGACCAGTGTGTCGCACCGCTCGGCGAGCGCCCCGGGCAGGAACACGACGGGATTGACGCTGGAGAGTTCGGCATAAAACGGCGTGCCGACCCGGTCCGCCGCCGCTTTGAGCCGTAATCCTGCGGTCCTGGCTCCGGTGTAGCCCACGGCACCGAGCCGCGGGTCGGCCACGAGCCGTTCCCCATCCTCGTGCGACGTGCGGTAGATCAACTGCACGAGGCCACGCGGCATCCCGGTGGCGTTCATCGACTGGGCGACCAACTGGCCCAGCCGCTCGGTCGTCGCCGGATGGGACGTGTTGGCCTTGGCAATCACGGGATTCCCAGCGGCGATCGCGGCCGCGAAGTCTCCGCCGGAGATGCTGTTGAACGCGAACGGGAAATTGTTCGGCCCAAACACGGCCACCGGTCCCAGGGCGATGAAGCACGAGCGGATGTTGGCCGCGCGGTCGATGATCGGCATCCGCCATGATTCAGTGCGGGCGGCCTCGGCCGCCATTCGCAACTGATTCACGGTTCGCGGCAACTCGACCGCCGCAAGCCGTGGCGCCGTGGGCAGTCCCGTCTCGCGATGCGCGATCGCGACCAGCTCGTCGCGATCGGCTTCGATCCGCGCCGCATAGTCGTCCAGGAATGCGGCGAGTGCGGCCGGCTCCAGGTTTCTGCTGACCTGGAACGCCTGCTGGGCGGCATTCAACGCACGGTCGCAGGTTGCCCACGCACTGACCGGATAGCTGCGCTCGATCGGCTCCGATGTCTGAGGGTCCGTGGAGCGAAAGGAAGTGGCCGTATCCTCCGTGATCCACTGGCCATCGATGAGAACGGGTTGAGAAGGGTGTGTGATGGTCGCCACGATGGTGAGAAGCCTCCAGGAAGGTTGATTTACGGATTCACTGCACGGCGGAGCCATTCGCGGGCTTGGGCCCGCTCCGGAATGGCTCGCAGAATCCAGGCAGCCGAGTGGTTTGGGTAGGGAATGGGCACGAGCGTGAACGAGCCGCTGACGCCGCTTGCCTTCACGAAGCTTTCCGCCCGGGAGATATCCAGCTCGTGCGACATCCACTGCGGCCGGTTGCCCAGGCGACCGAGCCGGCGGGTCGCTGCGGCCGGATCGGATTCAGGGTACGGCCACTCGTCCGCGCCATCGCAGTGGCTGAAGCAGAAGAAGCCGCACCACAGGGAGGCCATCGCGTCGTCATGCAGGCCGATGTAGTTGCACGCGATGGCACCCCGCGAAAAGCCGCAGAGCACGACCCGAGACCTGTCGCCGCCGTAGCGGTTGCAGACGTCCCTGACGGTGGCCGCGCAATAGCGTTTTGTCTCTTCGACGTCTCCCCACCACTGGAGGCAGTTCCGCCTGGAACCATCCGCAGCGACCTCGACGAACGGGAGGCTCACCCAGAGAAATCCCTCTCCGCCGCTGAGGCCATATCCGAGCAGGCACGATTCCGGGGTGCCGTCCGAGACGTCGCCGAGGTCGTTTCGATACCCGCCGTTTCCCGGATACTCGACGATCACGGGATACGTCTGGCCGGGCCGCCAGTCACGCGGCAGATAGAGAACGTGCCGAACGTCGGTCTGCTGCCATCCTGGAGTGACGGCCGTGACCCGCCTGCCCGCCGCGGGATCGCCCTGGGTGACCGGCGGGACCGTGAGGTCGGCAACGACGTCGTAGATGCTGCCCTTGTGGGCCGCGGTTTCCGCTCCCGCGGCCAACGCAGTCGACAGGCAACACCATGCCACCAAAAACTTCACGCATCACTCCTCTGAATGCCGGCGGTGCGAATCACGACGTTCCTCTGGTGAGTTCGGCCAGCTGCGTGGTGACCTCGGCGGCAAGCAGTTTATCACCAGGGTCTTCAGCAGACCCTGTGGGCTGTTTCCGACCCCGAACAGACCGCCGCGGCCGTTAGCCTGCGTTTTTCGGCGGTGGCAGACGCTTGACAAACGGGGGGG
>JAPOJV010000018.1 GCA_029978085.1 bacterium | reverse complement strand
GCTGGCCAACGTGACCAGCCGCACGATCGCCGTCGCCGCCTGGACCGCCGCCGCCGGCTTCGTGTCGGGCATCGTGCTCAATGCGGTGAACCGACAGCGTGGGCTGCTCGAAACGGTCCCCTGGACCGATCCCGTCGTGCTCCGCATGGCGGCCCTCGTGGCCTGGCTGATCGTTGCCGACGCGCTGGCGCATGCGGCCCGCCGGCGGCCCGGCGGTGCCCGCCTCATGGCCTGGCTGTCGCTCGCCAGTCTGGCGGTGCTCACGCTGTCGATCGTGTGGGGGCTCTTCGGCACCACCCGCCACGGCATGCCGCCGGCCGGCCGAAGCGAGCCGGCCGCAGCGCCGAGCGAGGCCGCCCCATGACGCTCGCGCTCGTCGGCGGAACACACCGCACGGTGCCGCTCGCCATGCGCGAGCGGCTCGCCTTTTCGGCCGAACAGGCGGCCGCCGCCCTGACGCGGTTTCGCGATCGGTTTCCCGGACGCGAGGGCGTGCTGCTGTCCACCTGCAACCGCGTCGAGTTCTACGCCGCCGGCGAGACCGGAGCCGAACCGCCGGCCGCCGACCAGCTCGTGGCGTTTCTGGCGGAGTGCCGCGGCATCGATGCGGTGCAGCTCGAGCCCGTCCTCGCGCGGGAGCACGACGAGGGCGTGGCCCGGCACCTGTTCAGCGTGGCGGCAGGCCTCGACAGCATGGTGCTGGGCGAGCCGCAGATCCTCGCACAGGTAAAGCAGGCCTGGGCGCTGGCCCAAGACAGCCGCACGGCCGGCCCGCTCACCGGCGGCATGTTCCAGGCGGCGCTCCGCACCGCGAAACGGGTGGCGACGGAGACGGCGCTCGGCCGGGAGCGGGTGTCGATCCCGAGCGTGGCCGTGGCCGACTTCGCCAGCGCCGTCTTCGAGCGATTCGACGACAAACGGGTGCTCCTGCTCGGCGCCGGCAAGATGGCCGCCGAAACGCTCCGCTACCTGCGGGAGGCGGGGGCCCGCGACGTGACCGTGGTCAATCGGACGGCGGGCCGCGCGGTGGAGCTGGCGGCACGACTCGGCGGCCGGCCCGGCCGGTTCGACGAACTCGTGGCGGAACTCGCCGCCGCCGATCTCGTCGTGAGCACGACGGGCGCGACGGAGCCGGTCGTGACGCTCGACGCCTTCCGGCAGGTCGAGTCGCGGCGTGAAGGGCGGCCGCTCGTGGTGCTCGACCTCGCGGTGCCCCGCGACTTCGATCCACGGATCGGTGACCGGGCCGGTGTGTGGCTCTACTCGGTCGACGATCTGGCCGCGGCCTGTGATGCCAATCGTAAGAGCCGTCAGCAGGAGATGCCGGCGGCCTGGGCGATCATCGAGGAGGAGACCAGCCGCTTCATGGGCGATCTCCACCACCGGTCGACGGCGCCCGTGATCGAGCAACTGCGGGCCGGCTGGAGCGAGACGGGCGAGGCTGAACTCGACCGGCTCTTCCGGCGGCTCCCTGGCCTCGACGATGCCCAGCGGGGGGAGATCCGTCAGGCGTTCGAGCGCTATGCGGCGAAGTTGCTGCATCCACCGCTCGCCTCACTGCGGAGCGAGAGCCGCGCCGGCCCGCCCCACGGCCTGCTCGACGCCCTCAAGCGGCTCTTCGATCTGAAGGAGTAGCCCGGTCACGCCGTGACCTGCCCGCCGGACCTACGGCAGGCAGTAGGCGAGGGCGAGAAGGGCGTAGCTCGTCACGAGCGTCGGATTGTCCTCCATCCAGCGGGGGTTCTCGTTGGTCCACGAGCCGTCGGGCTTTTGCTTGGCCAGGAGCACGTCGGAGAGTTCAGCCCGCCAGTCGTGCGGCTTTCCGGCGGCGTCGGTGAACGTATCTTCGCCGAGCACGTCGAGCGACTTGGCGGCCGTGTGGAAGTAATAGAAGAGCCCTGCCTGGCCCATCCCCGGATTCTCGGCGAAGGTGTAATTTTTCCGCAGCCACTCCGTGGCCGCCTTCACGCGAGGATCGTCCTGCTTCAGCCCCGCGAAGATCATGCTCTTCAGGCCCGCGTAGGTCATCGAGCCGTAGCTCCTGAGTCCGCCGTTGGGGAGCGTGCCGGCCTGGCTCTCGCCGCCGGCGGCGGGCGTGTAGTAGAAGCCGCCGTCCGGGTTCTTCTCGGGGAAGGGGGTCGGGTTGTCGGGGCCCACGAGGTTCTGCGTCCGCGACACGAACGTGAGCGCCTTCTGGATGGCGGGGTCGTTCTCGCTGGCGCCGATCGTCCGCAAGGCCTCGATGAGGAACTGCGTGTTGGAGAGGTCGGGCCGCGATTTCTTGCCGTAGCCGGCGCCGCCGTAGGCCGGGTCGGCCTTGTCCTTTCCTTCGCCGCCATCCCACTGCAGGTTGCGGACGAATGTCTCGGCTCCTTTGATCTCTGCTGTGTAAGCTCCCTGGCCGTTGCATGCCGCGAACGCGAGCATCGCGATCGATGTCTCGTAGTTGGCCACGGGCGAGCCGGGCTGGTAGATGCCGCCATCGGGCTGGCGGAACGAGAGGAGATAGGCGAGCCCCTTCTTCACGACCGGCGCGTCGGCTGGCGTGCCCGACCGCACGAGGCCCGTCACGGCGAGTGCCGTGATGGCGGGGCCCGCCTCCGCCGAGAAGCTGCCATCATCGGCCTGAGCCTTCTCGGCGAGGAACGCGGATGCCTTCGCGATCGCCGCGCGGATGGCGGCGGGATCGGCGGCGCGGGACGTCGGGGTGAAGGCCGCGACCGCGACGATGGCGAGCGACGTACGAACGGAGCGCGAGAGGAGCATGTGGCACCTTCCAGCGAAAAAGTGGACGTGCCGCAATGATAGGCGTCGAGGACCCGCAACGGAAATGCTCAGGCCGGGGCGGCGGGCATGGCCCGTGGGTACGGGGGCACGAGCCGGGGGGGCAGTTCGCGGCCTTCCTCCAGCCGCCACTCTTCCCGCTCGTCATCGCTGGCGTAGTACATCAGCCACACGGAGCGGTCGTCGTCGCCAGCGCAGCTGCAATCCCAGTGGGTGTAGTTGTCGGGCAGATCGACCTGCTTGAGCAGTGCCGGCAGGATGTCGCGCCGGATCAGCGAATAGAGCTCGCGATCGCAGAGGTGGTCGGTGAAGTCGAGCACGATCCGCTTCTCGTAGAGGCGGTCGATCGTCTCCCAGAGCCGCTCCCGCACCTGCTCGTCGTCGAGCGTGCAGGCCGGCTGCATCGCCAGCGGCGGGTCGAACCAGCGGGCCACGGGCACCAGCGGTGCCAGTTCCCAGGCCAGCATCGACTCGAGAAACCGGTTCTCGGCAGCGGTCGGCAGCGAGCGGAAGTCGATCTCCCAGATCGCCTCGTCGAGATAGGGCTCGATGGCGTCCCGCAGTTCGGCGTTGCGGAGCAGGCAGTCGACTTCTTCCGAATCCGGGTGGTGAGCGAGGGGCATGCCGTGACACTTCCAGGGGGAAAGTCGGCTCAGCGCACCTGCACCGGGCCGCGGGATCACGGATTCGACGATACCCAGCCCGTCGGGCGGTTCAACGAATCAGCCGGCCGAAATCCACGGTTTTTTGGCCGTCGGGCCGGTACGACCGCTACGACGCGCCGACTTTCCGCGGCTTCACCCGTTTTGCAAAACCCCCGTGCGTCGCCCGCTTGCCACGTCCAGCGGCCGTGGGGCCACATGCTGACTAGTTTGCGTCGGAGCAGTCGGGCTCGAGGGCGGCGATCTTGGCCACGCGGCGGGCGTGGCGGCCTCCCTCGAACTGGGTGGTGAGCCAGGTCTGGATGAGCTTGTCCTGCACCTCCGGGCCGATCATCTCGGCGGAGAGGCAGAGCACGTTGAGGTCGTTGTGCCGCCGGCTCATCTCGGCCGTGACCTCGTCGTGGCAGGTGGCCGCCCGCACGCCCGGCAGCTTGTTGGCCGCGATCGCCATGCCGACGCCGGTGCAGCAGAGGAGGATGCCGCGATCGACCGTGCCCTCGCTCACGCGGCGGGCCACGTCGGCGGCGATGTCGGGATAATCGACGGCCTCCTCGCCATGCGAGCCGCAGTCGACGATCTCGTGGCCGAGTTTCTGAAGCAGCCCCATGAGCCGCTGCCGCGCTGCGACACCCCGGTGATCGCTGCCGATTGCAATCCGCATGATGGACGACACACTCCGTGACGATGGGTCGAAACCCCCGCTCACTGCCGCGGGAGGTCGCCCTTGAGTGTATCCATTCTTGCGACCAGATGCCCGTGGATCTGTCGGGCACATTTCCGATAGGTTTCCAGCGGCCCGCCGATGGGGTCGATCACGTCCCGGCGGTCGGGTGCCAGCATCGCGACGCGGCCGCCAGCCTCGGGAAACTGCCCCAGAATCGCGTCGCGGTGGGCCGCCGTCATCGTGAGGATCACGTCGGCCTGACGCACGAGCGCCTCCGTGAGCGGCTGGCTCTCGTGGCCGCCGAGGTCGCCCCCCAGCTCGGCAGCGGCCTCGACGGCATTGGCGCTGGCCGGGCCGCCGCCCCACGCCGCGAGGCCGGCGCTGGCCACCACGACGCCGCGCTGGTCGACCTCGTCGGGCCTGCAGCCGAGCTGCTCCGCGACGAGCCGCCGGAAGACCGCCTCCGCCATCGGGCTGCGGCAGGTGTTGCCCGTGCACACGAAGAGCACCATCAGGCTCGCCAGCCGCCGCACGGTCTCTTCGGCCACCACGCCCTGCCGCACCATGCGAAACGCATTGTCTTCGACCGCGATCGTCGACACCGGCTGGGCGTAGCGGGTGCGGCCATCGTCGAGCACCAGCGCGACAGCCCCGTCGGCCTGGGCCATCAGCTCCGCCGCCGTCACGGCCGGTGCATCGCCTGGCTCGGCCAGGAGCACGGGACCTGCCAGCATCTTCATGCACTCGGCGAGCATCGGATGGCCGGGGATCCGCAGCCGCAGCCGCCCCGCGTTCACCAACGCCTGCCGCGACGCCTCGGGCAGGCGATACACCAGGCTCTCGGCGTGGTCGTCGGGCACGAGCATCGCCACCGGGCCGGGCCAGCACCGGCGCGACAGCCGCCGGCCGATCGGCGGCATGGCGGGCGCCCAATCGAGGACCTCGTCGGCGCTCTTCAGCGCGAGCGTGAGCAGCGGCTCGTCGGGATGCGTCGCGGCCAGTCCGCGGAGGCGATCGGCGGCCCCGGCGGCCCGGGCGGCGGCCGCGATCACGTAGTCGGTCTCGGTCGGAAAGACCACCGCCCGCCCCTCGGCGAGCGCCTGCACCGCGCGGTGCACGACGTCGCGGGCATCCTCGGAGCGACGCAGATCAATGACCATCGGCATGAGACGAGCCGGCGGGGGCAGCCGTGAATCGGATGGGCCAACGTTGCGACTGCAACGCAGGGCTGCGGTTGCATCGCGGCCACACTGCCGACCGCACCCGCAACGGTACCGCGGTCTGAGCGGGCCAGTCAAGAATCACAGTCTGGGCAAGAGGCCCCGAAAGCGACACTTTTCGGCTTGTGACGCGGCCCACCGCTCCGCTATTTCTCCGCGGCTCCGCCGAACCCCCTCTGCAGTGCCGCACTTGATGCTCATCCGCGTTTCGCCCTGCGTTCGCCCGGCCGTGTGCGTGCCGCTGTTGTCGCTGGCCTGCGCCTGCCTGCTCATGGCGGCCCCGGCCAACGGCCAGCTGCCGACAGACGCGGCCCCGCCGGCCTCGCTGCCGCCGGTCGAGCCCTTGCCGCCGGCCACGGCAGGCAACCCGGCCGACCGGATCATCGAAGTGCGGATCGAGGGTAACCATGCCACCGAGGCCTCGAAGCTCCCCAAGCTCGTCACCCGTGCCGGCCAGATCTTCGATCCGCAGGCGATCGAGGAAGACGTCCGCACGCTGCATCGCTCGCGGAAGTTCGTCGACGTCCACCCGAAGTACGTGCGGATGCCCGAGGGCGTGGTCGTGATCTTCCAGGTGGTCGAGCGGCCGATGCTCCGCTACGTCAAGTACGTCGGCAATCGTTCGGTCACGAACCGCACGCTCAAGAAGAAGAGCGAGATCGACGTCGGCGACTCGATGGATCCCTACGTCGTCGAGGAGGCCCGCCGCCGGATCGAGTCGTACTACCACGAGAAGGGCTACGACGCGGCCCGCGTAACGACCGTCGAGGGGAGCAAGCCGGGCGACAAGGGAGCCGTGTTCCTCATCGACGAGGGGCAGCGACGGAAGGCGCTCTGGACCAGCTTCGTGGGCAACACGATCGCCAGTGACGCGCGGCTCCTCACGCAGATCAAGTCGAAGCCCGGCATCTTCTGGCTCCTTGGCGGTGACATCGACCGCGAAGTCATCGATCAGGACGTCGAGGCGCTCACGGCCTATTACCGCAGCCTCGGCTTCTTCCAGGCGAAGGTGAGCCGCGAGGTGGAGGTCGTGCACGAGGGCAATCGCGACTGGACCACGCTCACGTTCGTGATCAGCGAGGGACCTCGGTACACCGTGCGGAACGTGTCGTTCATCGGCAACAGCAAGTTCAAGTCGGAGTTCCTCGAGCGTGACATCAAGCTCAAGGGGGGCGAACACTTCAACCAGGCCAAGATGGATTCGGACCTCAACCTGATCCGCGACATCTACGGCGGCCGTGGGTTCGTCTTCGCCGACGTGCGGGCCGATCCGCGGTTCCTCGAGACGCCGGGCCAGCTCGACCTCGTCTACAACGTGGAGGAGGGGCAGCGGTATCGCGTCGGTAAGATCAACGTGCGGATCCGCGGCGACCATCCGCACACGCGGCATAGCACCGTGCTCAATCGCCTCTCGCTGCGGCCCGGCGATATCCTCGACCTCCGCAAGCTCCGCGAGGACGAGCGACGGCTGAAGTCGAGCAGCCTCTTCCTGGCCGACGCGGCCAAGGGGGAAGGGCCGAAGATCGTGTTCTCGAAGGCCGACGACATGGGCACGCGGGTGGCCGAGGAGCCGGCCCGCACGCCGCCGCCAGGTGAGCGACCGGGCTTCCGCGGCCAGAGTCCCGACGAGGCCGAACTCGACGAGGTGATCGACCTCGTGATCGAAGGCGACTGGAACGACGCCGCGGAGGGGCTCACGGCGCCCGCAGCGCCGCAGCCGCCGACGGTGGCAGCTCCCGCAGCAAACCCGCCCCCGAACCCAGTCGCCACGCAGCCGGTATGGCGCGGTCAGAGCCCGCAGGTGTTTCCGGCGGCAGTGGCCCAGCAGCCACAGGGCGGGTTTCAGCAGCCGGTCTATCCTCAACCCGGCTATCCCCAGCCCGCGTATCAGCAGCCCGTCTATCAACAGGCTCCGATGCAGCCCGGCGTGCAGCCGATTGCCCAGCCATTCGGGCAGGCCGCGCCCCAGGCCCAGCCGTGGGGCGGCCGGCCGTTGGCGCCGACAGGCCCCGAGGCGCTCGACTACTCGCGGATGGTCGCTCCGCCGCCGGCGCAGCCGGCCGTGGGCATGCCCGGTCAGCCGCCGGTCTACACCGTGCAGCAGCAGACGCAGCCCGGGTTTCCGGGGGGGCCGGCCGCGGGCTTCCCGGGAGGGTTGCCCTTCAACGGTCAGGATCCCAATCAGCCGGGCGCCTTCCAGCAGCCCGGCATGGTGCCCGACTTCGGCACGCCGCAGCAGGTCTACCCGGGCAACGAGCCCTACGTGATCGTCGACGTCGATGCCGAGGAGACGCAGACCGGCCGGCTCATGATCGGTGCGGGCGTCAACTCCAATGCCGGCCTCGTGGGCAACATCGTCATCGATGAGCAGAACTTCGACATCCTCCGGCTTCCCCGGAGCTGGGACGACATTCGCAACGGCACCGCCTTCCGTGGCGCGGGTCAGCGGTTCCGGCTCGAGGCCTCGCCGGGCACGCAGCTGCAGCGGTACATGGCCACGTTCCAGGAGCCGTATCTCTTCGACACGCGGATCGGCCTGTCGCTTTCGGCCTCCTATTACACCCGGTTCTTCTACGACTGGGCCGAAGCCCGTACCGGCGGCCGCGTCGGCCTCGGCTACCAGTTCCAGTTCGCCCCCGACCTCTCCGTCAACGCCGGCTTCCGCGGCGAGAGCGTCGATGTGTTCAATCCGCGGGTGCTCGCGCCCGACGTCGTGAACATGCTCGGCACCAACTCCGTCTACGGCTTCTCCGGCGGCATCGTCCACGACACCCGCGACAGCCCGTTCCTGCCGACGCAGGGGCACCTGGCGACGTTCGAGTTCGAGCAGGTGATCGGCACGTTCGTCTATCCGCGCGGCATCTTCGAAGGGCGGCAATACTTCCTGCTCAACGAGCGGCCCGACGGCTCGGGCCGCCACGTGCTCTCGGTGGGCTCGGTGCTCGGCATGAGCGGTCCCGACACGCCCGCCTACGACAACTTCTTCGCGGGCGGCTACAACACCCTCCGCGGCTTCGTGTTCCGTGGGGCGAGCCCGCGGCAGGCCGGCCCCAACGGCCAGCTGGCGATCGTCGGTGGTCCGTTCGAGTGGCTCAACACGGTCGAGTATCTGTTCCCGATCACGGCCGACGACACGCTCCGCGGCGTGGTGTTCACCGACTTCGGTACCGTCGAGTCGAACGTGTCGATCAAGAACTTCCGCGTGTCGCCGGGTGTGGGCATGCGAATCACGCTGCCGGCGATGGGCCCGGCCCCGATCGCACTCGATTTCGCCTTCCCGGTGGTCTACGCACCCTACGACAGCAAGCAGCTCTTCAGCTTCTTCGTGGGCTTCGCCCGGTAGCGGCGCGTAGCCCGGTCACGCCGTGACCGGATGCGGAGCTTCACGGGCGACTCGGCTCGCGCCGGCCCGCGGCGGAGCCGGCGACGAAGCCGCTGGCCCAGGCCCACTGGAAATTGAAGCCGCCGATGCGGCCGTCGACGTCGAGCACCTCGCCGGCGAAGAACAGGCCGGGGCGAATCCGGCTCTCCATCGTCTCCAGCCGCACCTCGGCGAGCGGCACGCCGCCGGCCGTGGCCTCCGCCACCGCGAAGCCGCGGTCGCCCGTGACGGGCAGCGGCGTGGCCGTGGCGAGCGTCGCCAGCCGCCGCCGCGCATCGCGGGGCACGTCACCCGTCGGTGGTGCGCCGGCGAGTTCGCAGAGCGTGCGGGCGAGGCGGTCGGGGACCATGTCGCGGAGCACGGCGACGGCGCCGCGGCGCTGCCCCTCCACGAGCAGCCGGTCGCAGTCGTCGGTGGAAACACCCGGCAGCCAGTTGATGGCGAGTGCCACGCCCGGATCGGTATGACGGGCGATGAGCCAGTGGCGGCTGATGTCGAGGATCGCCGGGCCGGAGAGGCCGACGTGGGTGCAGAGCGTACTGCCGGTGAACGACACGAGCCGCTTGCCCGTGGCCGTGGTGAGCGTGACGGTGGTTGGCAGCGTGAGGCCGGAGAGGCCGGTGATCCAGTGGCCGGTGGCGAGCACGAGCGGCACGAGGGCCGGCACGAGTGGCTCGGCAAGTGAATGACCGAGGCTCTGCGCCAGCGCGAAGCCGCCGCCATCAGAGCCCGACTTCGGCAGCGACTTGCCGCCGGTGCAGAGGATCACGCGGCGGGCCTCGATCGGGCCGGCGTCGGTCGTGATGGTGAAGCCATTCGGAGTCGCCACGATCTCCGTCACGCGGGCCGGATGGCGGATCTCGGCGCCGGCGCGGGTCGCCTCGGCGATCAGGGCCTCGAGCACCGTGCGGGCCGAGTCGGTGACGGGAAAGAGTTTGCCGGTGTCTTCCTGCTTGAGGGCGACGCCCGCCTCCTCGAAGAACCGCATCGTGTCGGCCGCAGAAAATCGCCTGAGCACCTTGCGGATCGCGGCCGGGGAACTACCGGCGTAGTCGGCCTCGCTGACTACGTGGTGTGTGACGTTGCAGCGGCCGCCCCCCGCCACGAGGATCTTCGCGCCGAGTTTGCGGGCGCCATCCACGACGAGGATCCGCTGCCGCGCATCACTCGCCGCCGTAGCCCGGGCCGCGCGGCCCGCCCACGTGGCCGCGAACAGGCCTGCCGCGCCCGCGCCGACGACGAGAATGTCGGTGGTCTCCATCACTACCAGCGTTGGTGCACGAGCGGACGGATCGCGGCGTCGTAGATCTCCTGCACCGCCGCCAGCGTGGGGGCGTCGAGCGGAGGCAGATCGGCTGCCCGGGCATTGTCGCGAACCTGCTCCGGCCGCCGCGCGCCGGGGATCACGCAGGAGACGGCTTCGAACGACAGAATCCACCGCAGCGCGAACTGCGCCAGTGTGGCCCCGGGTGGCACGAGCGACTTGAGCCGCTCGACGGCCTCGAGTCCCGTGTCGTAGTCGACGCCGGAAAAGGTCTCGCCGCGGTCGAACATCGCACCCTCGCGGTTGAAGGCGCGATGGTCATCCGCCGGAAACTCCGTGAGCCGCGTGAACCGGCCAGAGAGCAGGCCACTCGCCAGCGGCACCCGCGCGATCACGGCCACGTTCCGCCGCTTGGCCTGTTCGAAGAACAGCTCCGATGGACGGAGGCGAAACGCGTTGAAGATGATCTGCACGCTCTGCACATGTGGATACTCGATCGCCTTGAGCGCCTCCTCCACCTTCTCCACGCTCACGCCGTAGAACCGGATTTTCCCAGCGGCTACGAGGTCATCGAGGATGCCGAACACCTCGGGCCGGTAGTAGACGTCGGTGGGGGGGCAGTGCAGCTGGAGCAGGTCGAGCCGCTCGACGCCGAGGTTCGAGAGACTGCGGTCCACGAATGCGGTAAGGTTCTCACGCGAATAGCCGGCCACGGTCTGGGACGGGAGCCGCCGGCCCGCTTTCGTGGCGACATAAAAGGGTTCGGTCCGCTCGCGCCGCAGCCTGGCGATGAGCCGCTCGGAGAGTCCGTCGCCGTAGACGTCGGCCGTGTCGAAGAAATTGATCCCGGCGTCGAGGGCCGTGTGGAGCGTCCGCATCGATTCGGCCTCGTCGGCGCCGCCCCACTGGCCGCCGCCGATGCCCCAGGCGCCGAAGCCGATCTCGGAAACCTGCCAGCCCGTCCGTCCGAAGGTGCGAGTATTCATGCGAGGGAGTGTGACCGATCGGCTGGCCACCTGCCAGCGGATCGGCGGTAGACTCGATGTGTGATGCCTGCCGCCCCATCGACCGGATGCCCGAACCGCTGGTGGCTCGATCGCCGCGCGTGGCCGCTGGCCGCGATCGGCCTCGTGCTCGTCGCGAGCGGTGTGATCCATCTCGTGGTGTGGGCCGTGCTCGGCGGGCCGTGGGAGGGGCCGGTCACGTGGCGGAAGCCGATCCTGTTTGGCATCTCCGGCGGCGCGACGGCGATCTCGTTGGGCTGGGCCTGGTCGAAGCTGGGCGAGCGGTGGGGTGACGTGTGGCTCGCCCGGCTCACGGCCTGGGCGCTCCTGATCGAGGTGGCACTCATCGACCTGCAGCGGTGGCGGGGCGTGGCCAGCCACTTCAATCGGCAGACGCCGCTCGACTCGTGGCTCTACGACGTGATGGGCGGGCTGATTCTGGTCGTGACCGCCGTGATCATCGACCTCGCGGTCCGCTGGTGTCGTGCGCGGCCGCCGGTGGCGACTGACATGCTCCTGGCCGCGCGGGCCGGGCTCGTGCTACTCGTCGTCTCGTGCCTGCTCGGCATCTGGGCGGGCGCGTATGGCGACATGCAGGTGGCCGCCGGCCGGCCACCGGAAATCTTCGGGGCGGCCGGCGTCGTGAAGTTTCCGCACGGCGTGGTGATCCATGCGATCCAGTGGCTGCCGTTCGTCGCATGGGCGGCGCGGCGGGCCGGACTCGGCGACCGCACGCGCATGCTGCTCGTCGCGGCGGCCACGGCGGCATCGGCACTCCTGCTTGCCTACGCCCTCGCGCAAACGCTCGGCGGCCGCCCACGGTTCGGTGCACAGGTCGTCCCGCTGGAGCCGCAGGTTGTCCAACCTGCGGAGTGCGGGCCGCGGTCAGTGTGCAGACTGCCAGTCTGCACCTACGGGTGGTGGTCAGGCGTGTCGTCCTGAGCCGTTCTTCCACCCCGACGCCGCGCGTACGACGGTGACCCCACCGACGAGGAGTAGGCCGGCACTCACGCCGACAATCGCGTTGACTGCCGTCTCGAGCGGTGTGGCCCATGGCGACGGAGCGTGGCCGCTCGCGGAGAGCCAAGCCGTGAGATCGTGAAGGGCGTGATGGATGGCCGGCACGCCGTGGGCGATGATGCCGCCGCCCACGAGAAACATCGCGGCCGTCCCTGCGATGGAGAGCCCGCGCATCAGCCACGGGGCTGCGGCAAGAATGCCACGGCCGACGGCCGCAAGGAACGGCTCTCGCCGAGTTGCCAGCAGGCTACCGGCGTCGTCGAGCTTCACGATCGCGGCCACCAGGCCGTAGACGCCGACCGTCATCGCGGCGGAGATGGCGAGCAGCACGGCCAGCTGGATGAGGAATGGCCTGCCCGACACGACGCCGAGCGTGATCACGATGATTTCGGCCGAGAGGATGAAATCGGTGCGGATCGCACCGGCGATCTTCTGCGACTCGAGCGCAGTTGAGTCGCCCGCATCAGCGGATCGTGATGGGGCCGCGTGAGCTGCGTGGGCGTGCCCGTCGTGGCCAGCGGTGGCAGGATGCAGGAGTCGGTGCAGGATTTTCTCGGCACCCTCGTAGCAGAGGTAGGCGCCGCCGGCGATGAGCAGAGGCGTGACCGCCCACGGTGCGAGCCAGCTGAGCGCGAGGGCCGCCGGCACGAGGATCGCCTTGTTGAGCGCCGAGCCGCGGGCCACCCGCCAGACGACGGCTAGCTCACGGGCAGGCTGCACGCCCGTGACCTCCTTGGCGTTGAGCGCCAGGTCGTCGCCAAGCACGCCCGCCGTCTTCTTCGCGGCGACCTTCGTCATCGTCGCCACGTCGTCGAGGACCGTCGCGATGTCGTCGAGCAGGAGCAGGAGGCTGGAGGCCATGGCATCGCGTTATACTTGGCCGCTCTTCGACAGCAAACCCGGCGACGACGTAAAGATCATTGTGGGAGGTATGGCGATGTGGCGTCGTGGACTGGTGTTGATCCTGGTTGTGGTATGCAGCGTGGTCTGCAACAAGGCCTCCGCCGCGACGGTGTTCGTCGAGGCCGAGAGCTTCACCGACCATGGCGGATGGAGCCTCGACACGCAGTTCATCCGCGAGATGGGGTCGCCCTATCTGCTGGCCCACGGCCTGGGAAGACCTGTGGCCGACGCCACGACGAAGGTGGTGTTTCCGGCAGCGGGCACCTACCGCGTGTTCGTGCGGACGAAGGATTGGGTGGCGAGGTGGAATGCCCCGGGCACGCCAGGGAGGTTTCAGGTGCTGGTGAACAGCGCTCCCCTCGCGGAGACCTTCGGCACGCAGGGGGCGGATTGGGGCTGGCAGGATGGCGGCACGGTGAACGTGCCGGCTGGCGAGACGACGATCGCGCTGCACGATCTCGCGGGCTTCGACGGCCGCTGCGACTGCATCGCGTTCACGACCGAGGATCGCCCGCCGCCGAACGACTCGGCGATTCTGGCCACCTGGCGGCGGGAGGCGCTCGGCCTGCCGCAAGCGCCCGAGACGAAGGGGCCGTATGACCTGGTCGTGGTCGGCGGCGGCTATGCCGGAATGGGGGCCGCGATCTCCGCCGCTCGGATGGGCCTGAAGGCGGCGCTCATTCAAGACCGGCCCGTGCTCGGCGGCAACGGCTCGAGCGAGATCCGCGTGTGGGCGATGGGGCTGATCAAGCGGGGCAAATATCCCCACATCGGCGAGATCGTGGACGAATTCGCCGACAAGGCGAAGAAGAGCCCGGGCACGTACGAGGAGTTTGGCGACGCGAAAAAGGAGCAGGTGGTTCGCGACGAGCCGAACATCGATCTCTTTCTCAACACGCACGCCTTTGCGGTCGCGCGGGAGGGCGACCGGATCACCAGCGTGACCTGTCTCGACACGAAGACGAGCCGCGAACTCGCGTTCACGGGCACGTTCTTCTGCGACGCCACCGGCCATGCCACGATCGCCCACCTCGCCGGCGCTGAGACGGTGATGGAGGCCAAGGGGCGGATGGGCATGAGCAACATGTGGACGTGGGCAGAGGAGACCACGCCACAGTCGTTTCCCGAGACGCCGTGGGCCCTGCCTCTGGAAATGGCCGACTTCCCCTATCCGCGAAACTTTCATGCCGAGTGGTTCTGGGAGAGCGGTTACGACAAGGACCCGCTCGGCGACGCCGAGGGCATCCGCGACTGGAACCTGCGGGCCGTCTTCGGCGCGTGGAACGCCATGAAAAACGGTGATGGCGCCGCCAAGCACCCGAAGGCCGCGCTCACGTGGGTGGCCTACGTGGGCGGCCCGCGCGAGAGCCGGCAGATCCTCGGCGACGTGGTGCTCACGCAGGACGATATCGTCGGCAAGAAGGATTTTGTCGACGGCTGCGTGCCGAGCACGTGGTCGATCGACCTCCACTACCCGAAGAAGGAGTACGCCAAAAAGTTTCCTGACAACCCGTTCATCTCGATCGCGGTGCATGACAACCGCATCGACCGCAAGTACGGCTACCCCATTCCCTACCGCTGCTTCTATTCAAAGGACGTGGAGAACCTGTTCATGGCGGGGCGTTGCATCTCCGTCACGCACGAGGCCCTTGGCACCGTCCGGGTAATGAAGACGTGCGGGATGATGGGAGAAGTGGTGGGCAAGGCGGCGAGCGTGGCGCTCAGGCACAGCACGACGCCGCGGGGCGTCTATGAGAAGCACTGGAGCGAGCTGGACGAACTCCTGCAACTCCCCGGCAATGCCCGGCGGCCCCGGCCACCCGTGGAGCGCAACGAGGACGCGAAGTCTCCGTCGCCAGGCTGACGCTAAGGCAACGGGTGTCCGCTGGGTGTCGTGCCGTGCAGCAGGAGCGTCAGGGCGACGCCGGGCCAGGCCCAGTCCGGAAAGGGATACCGACGGGCATAGAGATGCTTCACCAGGTCGACCTCGTTGACATTGCGGCTCGTGCCGAGCGACCAGCGGAGCAGTCTGAGGATCGAGTGTGACTTGCCGCGACGATAGCCCGCCACGTCGAACATGCTGGCGACGGTGTCGAATCGGCCGTCGGCCTCGGCCTGGAGAAGCACTCTGGCGCACTTGTAGCAGCGTCCGCAGTTGAGTGCGGCCCGGTCGCGGCGAAAGCCGCGGACGCAGACGAGCAACTCACCGCAGAGTCGGTCGTCGAAGATCACGTCGGTCGTCTTCCGGAGGCGTGTCGTATCGCCGCCGAAGGGGAGCCAGACCGTGCTCGTCGTATTGAAGAGGGGCAGCAGCGTGGCGTCGAGGATCGACGCGCCACCCATCTCGCTCATCTGGGGCCGCTCACCGATCGGCTCCGTCGAGGCGTAATGAAAAGCAGTGAACAGGTGGTCGAGTGCCAGCGAGGCCGCGAGGTTCCGCGTCGTCACGGAGTAGATGTGTTTCAGGCCCCGGAAGGCGGCGGTGAGCGAGCAGCGGGTGCCCACGATCGGCAGCCCCAGCCGATCGGCGATGCGCCGGGCGTGGGCGAACTGCTCCTCGAACGCTCGATCGTCGTCGCCATGCGCTCCGACGTGGTGATGCACGAGTAGCCGCACCCGGAGCGGCTCGGGCACATCTGCGGCGAGGATCCTGTGGCGGGCGAGATGCATGCTGTCGATGCCCCCGCTCATGGCCATCGCCGCTCCCCGTGTCCAGTCGGTCAAGGATGACGCGGGTCGGGCATCCGCTTCGATCGGCACATATCGCCAGCCCGGCGCCATCAGCCGCAGCGTGTGTTGCACGGGGCCGCGCAGCGATTCCAGCAGCATCTCGTCGATGCTTCCCTCGATCACCAGCGGGTCGCCGCGGAGCATCGCCGGCACGAGCAGGGCTACCGCGAAGGGATCGCAGGTGTCGACCCGGCGGTTGAGTTCAGGATGGTCGCCGTAGCGGCTGAGCGTAAGCGGCCGTTCCACGCCGTCGAGCGTGACGGTTGCGGTGCAGTCGAAGGCGCCGTTCGTGGAGCGGCTCTGCAGATTGCGGACGACGATCGGCAGACGGAGCTCCTTTCCAGCGCGGGGAACGTGCCACACAGTGTGGACGGCTCAGCGGTGTCGCTTGGATGATGATCGCCGGTGGCCCGTGGCGGGATCGAGCACGTCGATGAAAGCGAAGCGGTTGAAATCGCCATCGTGCGTGTAGATGGCCCGCACCCCATTTTCGCGCATCAGGATCGCAGTATGGGCGTCGAAGACGAGATTGCCGGCGACGCTCGGAACCTCGATGAACACCTCGGCCGCGACGTGGGCGTGCCGCTCGGTTTCGAGCAGCATGTCCAGGCCCGGTGACGCGAACACGGCCTCGAGAAACGCCCAGGCGTCTTTCGTCGCGAGCGGGTTTCGGAAGATGCCTGGGTGGGTGGTCACCCGCAGAAACTCGTATGCGATACCCCAGGTCAGATACCACGGCTCTGGCTGCGCCCGGCACCGCTCCACCAGGCTCCGGCAGGCGGCGTGATCGGCCGCGTCGCGATCGACCGCGTATACCAGCACGTTCGTGTCGACGACGAACACGCTACCGCCCCATCGCGTCGTAGAGAGCCTTGCGATCCGAGATGTCCACGCGGGCTCCCCCGCTGGCATGGATGGGCAACGGCGGTAGTTTCTTCATCGGCCTCGCCTGCCCGAGCGCCTGCCGCAGGGCCGACTCGACGAGTTCAGACATCGTTTGCCCGCGACGGGCGGCCTCACGCTTCACCGCCCGCATCGTCGCGTCGCTGATAGACAGGGTCGTCTTCATATGGAAAACCATACGGCCAAAATGGCTTTCCGTCAATCGACGCGAGAACCGCCTCTCGCGTAGAGTGGGGGACATGCGGCCGCACGACAGCACCCGTTTTCGTCGTCTCCTCACGCATGGCGGCCGCGTCGCCGTCGTGGCGGCGCTCGTGTGGCTCGTGCATGCCGAGCACGTGGCGTTTCTTGGGCGGCAGCAGGCCGCCGCGATCGAAGCAGTGCCAGTCTCGCGGGTGCAGCGGCACCTGGGCACGGCGGCTGCGATCGGCGGACCGTCGCCGGCGATTGCGGGGGGCGTCGATCTCCTCGATCGAGCCGGCGAGCGGGTGGGTGCCATGTTTCGCACGTCACCGGCCGGCGATACGGCGATCGGGTTCTCGGGGCCGACCGATCTGCTCGTCGTCTGCGATGCAGACCTCCGCGTGGCAGGGGTCGAGATCCTCGCCAGCCGCGACACCCGCGACCACGTGGCGGCGATCGAGCGTGATGCGACGTTCCTCAAGTCGTTCGTCGGCACGTCGCTCGATCAGCTTGCCGCCCGGGATGCAGGCCGGGCCGATGCCGTCGGTGGCTCGACGCTCACCTGCATCGCGATCGCCGAGTCCCTTGCACTCCGGCTCGGCGGCACCGTCGGTGGTAGCCGTTTCGAGACGGCGCCCACGCTCGTCGATCTCCAGCAGATCTTTCCTGAGGCCGTCGCCATCGAAGCGGACGCCGGTGATCCGACCGTGATCCGCGTGTATGCCGCCGAGCGGATACCGCTCGGCTGGGCGCTGCGGACGAGCCCGGCGGCGGATCGCGTGATCGGCTACCAGGGGCCGACCGATGCCGTGATCGGCTTCGATGCCACCGGAAAAGTCGCAGGCGTCGCCGTGCTCGCCAGCTACGACAACGACCCCTACGTGGGCTACGTCCGTGACGACGGGGCGTTTCGCGGCGTGTATCGCGGGATGACGTTCGAGCAGGTGGCCGGCATCGACGATGGCGATACGGGTGTCGAGGGCGTGAGCGGCGCCACGATGACGAGCCAGGCGGTGGCCCGCGGGATCGTGCTGGCCGCACGGCAGCAGGTGGCCGCGCGCGACACGCGGGCGGATGCCGGAGGCTGGAGCGGGATCCTGCGCAGCCTCGACGGGCCCAGGCTCGGGGCGCTCGGCGTGATCGCCGCAGGCATCGTGACGGCCTTCACCCGGCTGCGCGGCACGTGGTTCGGACGGCTCGCGCTCCCGATTACGGTGCTCCTCTATCTTGGCTTCGGAGCCGGCGCTCTGCTCTCGCAGGCGCAAATGTGGGGCTGGGCCCAAGCCGGCGTGCCCCGGGGGGCGGTCGTGCTGGCGGCCCTCGCGGTGGCGGCAGTCGTGCTCCCGGTGACGACCCGCCGCAATGTCTATTGCGCGCATCTCTGTGCCCACGGCGCGGCACAGCAGCTGCTCGTGCGGTTCGTGAAGCCGAAGCGGACGATTCCCGCGAAACTCCGGCCCTGGCTCACGGGTCTGCCCTGGGCACTTCTCGTGGTGGCGATCCTCACGGCCATGCTCCATCTGCCGCTCTCACTCGTGGACATCGAGCCCTTCGACGGCTATCTGCCGGCGGTCGCCGGCGCCGCCGCGGTCGCGATCTTCGTCGTCAGCCTCGTGGCTAGTGCCTTCTTCCCGATGGCCTACTGCCGCCACGGCTGCCCCACCGGCGCCTTGCTCGATCACCTCCGGTTCCACGGCAAGGCTGACCGGATCACGTGGCGTGACTATTTGCTCGTCGCCTGCCTCGCCGTCGCCACCCTCGTCCACTGGTGGCCCCAATGAACAGAAAAGGTGCCAGCCACCAAATCTGGGTAGTTTGCTGTCTTGCCCAGATTTGGTGGCTGGCACCTTTTTCAGCGGCTGCCGACGGGCTGCTGACGTTCGCCGGCCCGGCGATGGGCACGACGTTTCGCGTCACGCTGGCCCGCGGGATTCAGGGCATGGCGATCGGCGAGGTGCATCGTGAGGTGGAGGGCGTGCTTGCGCGGCTCGACCGGGCACTCAACACGTGGCGGGACGATTCCGACGTCAGCCGCTTCAACCGCGCCGCGGCGGGCGAGCGGGTGGAGGTGGCTGACGATCTCGTGGCTGTCGTGGAGATCGCCCGCACGGTGCACGCCGAGTCGCAGGGAGCTTTCGACATCACGTTCGCACCGCCCGGCAGTGGCCGCCCCTTCGGCATGCAACACGTCGAGACTCGGCAATCCCCCGCAGCCCTCCGGAAAGACGTCGACGGCATCGCGCTGGACGTGGGCGGAATCGGCCCCGGCTACGGGGTCGATGCGATCGGGGATCGGCTCAGCGAACTCGGCTCGATGGCGCACCTTGTTGAGCTGGGGGGCGAGGTGCGGGCGTGGGGGCGGCGGCCGGACGGCACGGCCTGGAGAATGGCGGTCGGCGCGGGCGGACGCGTGATCGAACTGGCTGACGGCCTCGCGCTGGCAACAGCGACGAGCCGCTCCGGCCGATCGCCGATCGATCCGCGGACGGGACGGGTCGTAAGCCCGTCGGCCATATCGGCCACGGTTCGGTCGTCGTCATGTGCCAGTGCCGACGCCTGGGCGGTCGCCGCACTTGTGCTCGGCATTCCGCCCGGCGTCGATGGCACGATCGAGCTGCCCGTCAGAGCTCGCCCTTGACGGCGAGGTCGTGGAAGTAGTGCGGCACCTTCGCCTGGTTCGCCAGCAGCCACTTGATCGACGGCTCGTGGTTCATCGCCTTACGGAGCGCCTTGGCCGTCGCCTCGCGGTTCGTACGGAACAGGATCTCGGGGTCGTAGTCGACCTCGGTGATCGAGGGGTCGAGCCAGACCGAGACGATGATGCCGAGGTCGTTGGCCTTCTTCTCGGGAATGTCACCTGAGCGGACGGCGTCGAGCACGCCATGGGCGATCGCTGCCTGCACCGTGCCCATGAGGATGTTGGTGTACTTCGAGTTGTTCACCGTCACCTTGCTCACCATGAGCGTGGCGGGGCGGACCTGCACGTCGGAATTGAGGATCGCGAACACGCGGGAGTGCCCCTTCGTCTGGTCGCCGATGAGATTGGCGATCGCGTAGCCCACCGGGCCGTCGAGCTCACCGATCACCACCTCCGGCTCCGCGGCGCTCCATGCGGCTTCGTCCTCCACGAGCGCCTCACCCGTCCGCAGGATGATCCGCCCCGTCGCCCCCTTGCCCGCCTTCGCCTTCTTCTTCGCCATGGAACGGTTTCTCCGAGAGAGTGTGCGTCGCGTGCGCTGAACACGCGTGGAGAGCATACCCACTCGCGTGCCCTCGGGCGCAGGCGTGTCAGCGGGGCACCATCCACGCGAGCGGGCCCGCTTGGAGCCAGACGAGCAAGCCCATCAGGAGGGCGAGCGCCAGCGAGTGTGGGAACACGCGGCGGAGGATCGCCCCTTCCTGACGGTGCGTGCCCGTGGCCGTTGCCGAGACGACGATGCTCTGGGCGTCGATCATCTTGCCCATCACGCCGCCGGTGCTGTTGGCCGTGCAGGTGAGGAGCGGGTCGAGGCCGAGCTGCTCTGCCGTCACCCGCTGGAGGCTGCCGAACATGGCGTTGCTCGACGTGTCGGAGCCGGTGAGGGCCACGCCCAGCCAGCCGAGGAGCGGGGCGCAGAAGGCGTAGAACGGGCCTGTGCTCGTGAGGGCGAGACCGAGTGTGACGTCGGTGCCTGAATAGCGGGTCACGAAGGCGAGCGCGAGCATCGCGGCGATCGTCGCCAGCGAGGGGGCAAGGCCGCGGAGTGTGTGCCACCAGATCACGGCAGCCCGCCGCCACGGAATCCCGAGCCAGGGCACCAAGAGAACGGCCGCCACGAGGATGCCGGTGCCCGCGGCCGAGAGCCAGTTGAATCGGTAGACGGCCCGCTCGATCTCCTGCGGCTCACGGGTTGCAGGCGGCACCTTCGCGATTCGGCCATCGAGCCGCGGCACGGGGAACTCCGGGGCCACGGCGGCCGCGGGGAGAGTGGCGGCGACTCCGAAGGGCGCGGCTCGTCCTTCGAGGATCGCCTTCACAGGCGGTAGCCCCCAGCAGAAGACGGCCACCGAGAGCACGGCCCAGGGCGTCCAGGCCCAGGCGATCCGCCCGAGCGAATCGTTGGCCGCGGCGTGAGCAGGCGCTTCTTCATGCCAGCCGCTGCCATGCCGCCAGATCTGCCGCGGCTTCCACGCCCGTAAAAACACCGCCAGTGCTGCCAGGCTGACCGCACCGCCGACCACGTCCACGAGTGCGGCGCCGACGAAATTCGCCATCGCGAACTGCACGGCCGCAAACGTCGCGCCGCACACGAGCACCGCTGGCCAGGCGCCAACGAGCCCGCGCCAGCCCGCCATCGCGGCCACCATCCAGGCCGGCACGATCAGCGAGAAGAAGGGGAGCTGTCGGCCCGCAAGCGCGGAGATCGCCTGCTCGTCGAGGCCCGTGACCTTCGCCAGCGTGATGATCGGCGTGCCGAGCGCGCCGAAGGCGACGGGGGCTGTATTGGCGATGAGGGCGAGGCAGGCCGCCTCGAGCGGCGGGAATCCGGCGCCGGTCATAAGCGCCGCCGAGATCGCGACGGGTGCCCCGAACCCGGCCGCCCCCTCGAGAAACGCGCCAAAACAAAAGGCGATCAGGAGTGCCTGCAGCCGGTGGTCGGCGGAGAGTCCCGTCACCGACCGCTTCATCACGTCGAGCGCGCCCGCCTCCACGCACAACCGGTAGAGAAACATCGCTGCCACGATGATCCAGCCGATCGGGAAGAGGCCGAACGCTGCGCCGTGGACGGCCGCGGCTGCGGCCGCGTCGACCGGCATGCCGACGACACCCACGGCGATCGCCAGCGCCGCCGTCAGTCCGGCCAGCGCCGCCCAGTGGGCCGCCCAGCCGGCAAAGGCGAGCAGGCCAAGCAACACCGCCAGCGGCACGAGCGCCACGAGCGTCGACAGCAGCTGCGACCCGAGCGGGTCATACACGTGCGACCAGACCATCAGCCGCCCACGGGGCCCTGGGCCTCCGGGTTGGAGAAGTGCACGAGCATCAGCGCGAGCGCCGCGAGCCCCACGATGACGAGCGCCATCCCCATGTAGCGGGCGATCGGCGGCCGGTCGGTATACCGGTAGTCGTCCTGAGAGACGGCCTGGAGCACCCGCTTGTGCTCCCACATCCCTGCGAGTGTCGCCGCGACGCCGAGCGCGATGAGCACGGTGCCAAAGAGCCGCGTCTTGAGTGGAGAGAAGCCGATCATGCGGCCGTCGAAGGCAAGGGCCGCCTGTCCCAGCCGCTCGATGCCGAAGCCGAGTGAGATCATCGCCAGGCTCGTGCGAATCCAGGCGAGCAGCGTGCGATCCGCCGCCTCGCGGTTGCGTTCGCGAGCCAGTTCATTCGTAAGCGAGAACGGTTCGTCGGCAATCGGATCAGCCATCCCCGCCGAGTCTACTCCGGAAAAGGTGCCAGCCACCAAATCTGGAGAAGCTGGCAGATTACCCAGATTTGGTGGCTGGCACCTTTATTGCACCTCGAGGTTCACGCTTGCGGAGTGGGCGCTGAACTCGGGGGCGTAGCGGCTGCGGATCGTGGCAAAGCCGCTCGAGGCCGTGCCCCGGTGGGCCGCCCGCAGCGAATACTCGAACACGTGCGTGCCCCGCGGCAGCCGCTCGAAGAACAGCTGCGTGGAGGCGTCGCGGATGGCGACGTACCAGCCGGCGCCGTCCCCCCACCGCCAGCCGGAGAGCACGTCCACCGGCTCGGTGAGGCTCGGCCGGTGATCGGCCAGCTCCAGGAACTGATAGTCGCGGTCGCTCGTCACCACGAGCCGCACGACGAGCTCATCGCCGGGCTCGACCGTGACGCCGGCGGCCCCTGCGATCGGCACGAGCTCCGGCCCCGCCTTTGTGAACCGCTTCACGAACAGCTGCTTCTCGATGGCCAGCTCCTCGCGTCCGGCTGCGGGCGCCTGCGAGATGTCATCGAGGTACTGCCAGTGGACGCCTCCCCAGGCCAGCCCCGCATCCTTCTTCACGAGCCTGATCGCGCCGGCCTGCGGCGTGATCTCCCGGCGGACGAGCCGCTCCTCGAAGAAGCCGGTGCCGGCCTCCACCTTCACGGGCTCGATCCGCTCGCCGCCGATCGTGACCTCGACGAGCTCCTGCGAGGCGAGCAGGTCGGTGCCGCGGCCGAGCAGCGCCGAGACGGCATCGGCCGTGGCCCGGCTCCCCGGCCACTGGCTCGTTCGCTTCTGCGAGAGCAGCCAGACCTTGAGCGCCTCGACGCTCGGGGCATCGCCGGCCACCTCGTCGAAGGCCTCGATCATGATCGTCTGCGTGGCGATCGGGGCGTAGTTCCAGCTCCACCAGCCCGGATGCGGGTCGCGCCACCACATCCCCTGCCAGGAGTCCTTCTCCGCGCCGGGCTGCACGTCGGCATCCACGGCCCGCTGCTTCAGGCTGTCGACGATCGAGAGAGCCGTCTCTCGTTCACCGGCCCGCACGAGTGCGATCGCCGCATGCCCCTGCGTCATCCGGCCGTCGAGCTTGGCCCAGTTACGCTTCGCCACGTCGAGGCCCCAGCGGATGGCGCCGGCCGCCTCGCCCTGCGGCGGTGCGTCGTCACGGAAGAAGCTCCGCGCATAGAGGGCGTAGGCGCCGATCGGCGTGAGCACAACATCGTCGGGCTTGTCGCCCCAGCTCTTTTTCGCCCGAGTTCGCTCTTCAACGAGCCGGCCGTCGAGCCAGGGAATCGCCTCGAGCGCCGGCTGCACGTCGAGCTTCACGCCCGCCGCCCGCAGACGACCGAAGCCCGCGATGATCCCGAGCGTGACGGAGTCGCAGGTCTGACCGCCGGAGAACCAGGGCCAGCCGCCGTCGCCGTTGCGCAGGGCCGCGAGCCGCTGCAGGGCCGCCGCCGCTTCGTTGTCCGCGCGGGTGGCGTCGAAGAGCAACGCGATCCGGGCCCGCGCCTCGGTCTCGTCTACCGCATCGCGGACCCACGGCGTCTCCGCGAGGAGCGTCTTCACGAGATCCGTGTTCTTCTCGAGCGGACTGGTGAGGGCGTCGGTGCCCTTCCACTGCTCGAACACCTTGGCGATCCGCGGATCCCGGGTGGCGAGATGATGGGCGAGCGTGTTGGCGTAGAGCCGCGTGAAGAGCGTCTCGGTGCTCTCGTCGGTCTGCTCCATGATCGCAGGGAGCGCGAGCACGGCGTACCAGGCGGGATTGGATGCCGCCTGCACGACCAGCGACTGACTCTGGATGTCGGTGCCGGCGCTCTTCGCGAGCCGGTCGAGCGACACGGCGCGTTCGCCCGGCCCACGGATCGTGACCGGCACCGTCTCCGTGACGAGCACCCGCCGCGGCAGCACCGGGATCATGGCCTCTTCGCCGTCGCTCGCGGTGCCGGCGCGGCCGGTGGCGAGATACCGCAGCGCGTCGGTGCCGTCGGCCACTTTCACCGTGAAGACCGCGGGCTTCGATTCACCCGCCGCGAGGTCGAATGCCTGCTCGCGCTTGCCCTCCACGAGGTCGTCTCGCGACGCATCCGTTCGCGCATCGAAGAGCGCGAAGGTCACCGTGCCGGTGAGCCGGCCCGTGGACTTGTTGCTCACCTTCACCGGGATCTGTACGACGTCTCCCTCGCGGAGGAACCGCGGCATGAGCGGCTCGACCATCAGGTCTTTGGCCGACACGCAGGTGTCCACGAGCGTGCCGCTTCGCAGGGCGGCATCGTGGGCGAGCGCCTTGAACTGCCACGTCGTGAGCGTGTCGGGCACGGTGAACTCGATCGTCACGTTGCCCTCCTTGTCGGAGGAGAGGGCAGGGAGGAAGAACGCCGTCTCGACGAGGTTCTTCCGGGGCGGTGGCGGCGCGGCTGCCGGTCCGCCGGTCCGCGGGGGCGGGCTGCCCTTGCCGGCCTCGGCGGCGTTGCTGGCTGATTTCTCCCGCCGTGCTGCCGTTGGCGCCTCATCGGCAACCGCGGCATCGGCCGCCATCGCCACGGCCGGCATCGGTATCCCGCGCTCGGCCATCATCCGGCCGCCGCGCATCAGCCTCGGTCTGCCGCCGAACATCCCCCACGGCTGCGGGCCAAACGGCTCGCGGAACTGCCGGTAGGTCAGTTCGGGCACGTCCACATGCTTTACGTCGAACGCCCAGAGGAGCTGCGCGAGTCCGCACCCGGAGTTCGTGAACGCGAGCGGCAACGGCCCCGACTCGCTGCGAAAGAGGCCCGCAAGCCCCGCAGCCGGCCAGTCGTGTGCGGCGAGCGCATCGAGTGACTGGTCGTAGAGGAGGGCGAGTAGTTCAGCCTGGACTGGCGCAGCCGGCCCCGCAACCGGATCGGCTACCGACACGATCTTCGCCCGCCAGACTTCCTTCGCTGCCGGCTCCAGCCGCCGGGTGAACCGCTCCCAGCTGACCGCGAGCTTCTTGTCGGTCCACGGCACGTCCACCACCTGCGTGCGGTCGTGCAGGCGGCCGTCGCGGACCATCCAGGTGCGGACGGTGAAGCCGCCGCGGTGCTCGGCGGCCACCTTGAACGTGACGGGCCACTGCGTCCGGCCCGGCTGCGTCCAGAACCGCTCGAGCACCTTGCCCGCCTGCGAGATCTCGACGAACGCTCGCCCGCGGTCGTAGCCGGTGCCGATCAGGCCCGTGTAGTCGGAAAGCGGTTCGACGGTGGTCTTGGGTGCGATGAGCGCGAGAGCTCGCTTGACGCCATATCGCTCGGCTCGCGGATCGAGCACCTCGATCACCTGCTCGGCCTTCACCGCCGGCACGTCGCCCGCGGCGGGAATCGCGAACACTGCGCGATAGATGCCCGCCGGGAGCTTCGCCGTAGCGACGGTCTTGCCGGTGGCGGCGTCGGTGACGAGCTTTTCCGTGAGCACGGCCTCGCCCGCGGCCCACGTGTCGGGGTTCGCGGGATCGACCTCGGGCGGCCGAGGAAGGCCGGCCTGACCGCCGCGCATCACTGGCACGGGGCGTGGCATCGGCCCGGCGAAGCTGCCGCGATCGACCTCGGCCGGCTGCACCAGCCGCGAGACCGTGAGCGTGCCGGTAGCTCCCTTCGCCACGCCGTCGAGCGTGGTCGTGTTGACCGTCACTGCGACCGCCGCGGGCTCGCCCGCGTCGTTGACGGCCTGCCAGGCATCGGTCGTCACCGCGGCCTCGACGTCGGTGTAGCCCACGCTCACGCTCTGGTCTGCACTGCGCGTCTCGCCACCGGCGTCGGTGACGTCGGCCGTGACGGCGAACGTGAACACGGGCAGCGAGTCCTTGGGCACGCTGCGGTCGGGCTTCGCCGGAAACGCAATCGTGAATGCCCCGTTGGCATCGCTGACGGCAGTGCCCCGCGCGATCCGCTGGGCACCGGAGTCGAACGGCAGCCAGGGGAAGAACCAGCGGCACCAGATCGGCCAGCGGACCTGCCGCTCGACCCGCCAGGCAACCTTCGCCCCCGCCACCGGGAGGCCGGTGTAGGTGGTGGCCGTGCCGGTGAGCGTCACGGTGCCGCCGAGTGGCGTGGCCTGCGCGGGCTTCGCCAGCTCGACCTTGAACTTCGGCCGCTTGTACTCCTCGACCCGCACGCCCACGCCCCCCGCGGCCGGCTGCTGCCCGGCCGCCTGCGCCTGGATCGACCACTGGCCGGGGAGCGCGCCGGTCGCGATCGGAAAATTGCCGTGAAACGACCCATTGGCCGTCGTCGTGTGTCGCCCCTTCGCCACCTCGCGGCCGTTCGCATCACGGAACACGACATCGACGGCGACGTTCGCCGCCGCGGCATACTTCGCCCCGGCCTGATCCACACTGCAGACGATGCCCTTGTAGTGCACGATCTGCCCGGGCCGGTGGATGCCGCGGTCGGTGATGAGCACGACGGCGCCGTGCGGGTGTGGCCGATGCTGCTGCCACACGTGCGTCCGATCGGTGGCCGCTTCGTGCGTGGCGCCGTCGAGCGTGGCCGACGCCACGATTACGACGTTGTGAGCCGGCTCGGGCAGCTCCAGCGAAAACCGGCCGTCCTTGTCGGTCGTCGTGGGACCGTACTCCTGAAACACCTGCCGGCTCTGGGCGTTGTCCCATGAGCCGACATATGCCTTCACGGTCGCGCCAGCCACCGGCTCGCCCGTGGCGATGTTCACGACGTGCCCGGCTCCGCCCTGCTCGATGACGATCGCCAGCCGCGTCACGCGGACGAATGCGGCCGCCACGACGTTGTCGCTGCCGCCGAAGTCGGGGCGTGCGCTCGCGATCACGAAGTAGCCTCCCGGCTCGAGCCCCTGCGGATCGAGCACGGTGACGGGCACGTCCTCATGCCGCTCGCGAAAGTCGGGCGTGGCGGGCAGATCGACGGCCTGCTCCCGCACCGCGGGCAGCTTCAGGAGCGCGGCACGATCCTCGTCGTCGAACCAGTCGAGCTGCTTGCCGGCCCGCAGCCGCTGCATCCAGTCGGCCTTCACGAGCCGGAGGTGCACCTTCGCGAGGTTGCGATAGCTCACGCGGATCGCGGGCCAGGGCGCCGCCCACGACCGCTCGGTCGCCAGCGAGAGATTCTTCGCCTCGATCTCGGCGATCAGGTTGCGACACATCGCCGCACCGGGCGACTTCGGCTGCCCATCGATCACGCCGGCGGCGAGCGTCCGTGCCGCGACGAGATCCCCTGCGTCGCGCACGCTCTCGGCGACGTGATACGTGGCCAGCGCCGCCGTCTCGTGATTGCCCGCCCGCGCGGCGAAGGCCTCGAGTGCCTGCCGCTTCCGCGCAGCGAGCGTCTCGGGGCCGTCGTCGGGCACTGCCGCGCCGGCCGCCCACAGAATCCGGTCGAGATCGGCCGAGAGGAGAGCCGTCTTGTCGGCGTCGGCTGCATGAAACGCGATCAGTTCGCGATACAGCCGCAGCGTGTCGAGCACGGGCGCTGCCGTGTCGGTCACCGTCGCGTCGGCTGCCGGCTTCCAGGCCAAAAACTCGTCGAGCGTGCCGAGGGCAGGACTCGAGGCCACGAGTTCGAATGCGTCTTCTGGATCGACGAGGCCCCGCTCCCCCGACGCGGCGAACTCGATCGCATTGCGGACGACCACGTCCCAGACGGTGGGTCGATAGGCATCGGGCTGCGTGCCCTTCTCGATCAGCAGCGACCAGTCGGCCACGGGGAGCGACTGGAGCAGCGTTCGCTCAGCGCTGCCGGTAGCGCCGACGGCTGTGGCAAACCGGCTGCGGATCTCTGCCACGATCGTCGGCAGATCCCACTCGGCGAGTTTCGCGAGGTCCGCGCCGCCCTGCGGCGTCGGCACGGAACCTGGCGTCCGCTGCTGATACCGCCAGCGGTTCGCCTGAAAGTAGCCCCACGTCCAGTTGGCGCGGATCGCCTGGAGCACGCCTCGCGTCTCGGCGGGCGCGTTGTCGATTGCGGCGGCGAGACGGATCACCCGTTCGGGGTCGTCGCCGGGGCGGTCGCCGGTTTCCGCGAGAATCCGCGTGGCGATCGCGCGGGCCGCCTCGGCCCAGGCCTTCTCCTGAATGGCCGCCTGTTCGATGCCTGCGAGCGATTCGAGTGCCGTCTTCGGCTTCCCTTCGTCGAGCGCCTGCTGCACGCGGCCCCAGGCTGCGGCCCGCGGGCCGGTGGCGGGCTCGGCACCCTGACTCGAGCGGTGCATCACGGCGATTCCTCCGAGGATCACGAGGCCGATCAGGACGCTGGCGGCCGGCCGCCGCGACGAGAGGAGCATGACACGTTTCTCCAAATGAATATGGATGGCCCCGTCGTCGAGAAGGCCGCTCATATGACGCCCCTGCGGCACAACCGTTACACGCACGGAGTCTGGAAGGGCAAAGTGTATGCGGTAGGCGGTTTTATCAGCCGTACTCCGCGGTGGTTCACCCGGAAACCGGAGGCTATACTCCTGAATGCCGAGCCGGCGGAGCGCAACGCCGACTCCTGGTATCCAACGCCGAAAGCCGTGCCGGTCTGACCGCGGCGGCCTGTCTGCCCCAAGGAGATCGCATGCGTCAGCCTCGTTGCAGCGCACCCATGAGCCGGCACGCCATGCTGGCCGTTTTTCCGCTCATTGCCCTGTGCCTGGCCGGCGTGCCGTCGGCCGCGGCCGCCCCGCTGTCCTACAACAAGGACATCCGGCCGATTCTCGTGGAGAACTGCTTCGGCTGCCACGGGGCCGACAGTGCCGGCCGAAAGGCCGACCTTCGCCTCGATGACCGCGACGCGGCGGTCGAAAGCGGCGCCATCGCCCCGGGCGACCCCGATTCGAGCGTGGCCCTCGACCGCATCTTCTCGGACGACCCCGAAGAGGTCATGCCGCCGCCGAGCCTCAAGAAGGTGCTCACGGCCGAGCAGAAGGAACTGCTGAAGCGGTGGATCGCCGAAGGGGCCGAGTATCAGCCGCACTGGTCGTTCATCCCGCCCGCGCGTCCCCAGCCGCCGGCCGTGAAGAACGAGGCCTGGGTCAAGAATCCGATCGACCGGTTCATTCTCGCCCAGCTGGAAGCCGCAGGCCTCGCGCCCGCCCCCGAGGCCGATCGGCGGTCATTGGCCCGCCGGGTCGCGCTCGACATTACGGGGCTGCCCCCGGAGCCGGCCCTCGTCGAGGCCTTCGTCGCCGACACGCGGCCCGACGCCTACGAGCAGCTCCTCGATCAGCTCCTGGCGAAGCCCGAGTGGGGCGAGCACCGTGGCCGCCACTGGCTCGACTACGCCCGCTATGCCGACACACACGGCATCCACTACGACAACTATCGCGAGATGTGGACCTATCGGCAGTGGGTGGTGAACGCGTTCAACCGCAACCTGCCGTTCGACCAGTTCACGATCCTGCAGCTCGCGGGCGACCTCATGGCCAATGAGGCGGAGGGCAGCCCCGACGACATCCTCGACCGGCAGATCGCCAGCGGGTTCAACCGCTGCAACATAACGACGAACGAAGGCGGGGCCATCGCCGAGGAGTATCTCGTGCTCTACACCCGCGACCGCACGGAGACGACGGCGGCGGTCTGGCTGGGCCTCACGGCGGGCTGTGCCGTCTGCCACAACCACAAGTTCGACCCGCTCTCACAGAAGGAGTTTTACGAGCTGGCGGCCTTCTTCAATAACACGACGCAGGCCGCGATGGACGGCAACATCCACGACACGCCGCCGATCGTCGTGGTGCCGAAGTCCGAGGATCGCCAGCGGTTCGCCGCGCTCGAAAAGGAGTTGGCCGCAGGCCGCAAGGCGGTCGAAACCCGGAAGCAGGCGGCCCGCGCCGAGTTCGACGGCTGGATCAAAGAGGCGACGCCGGATGCAGTGGCGAAGGCCGCGCCGCAGGACACGCCGCTCTTGGAGCTCGACCTGCTCGAAGGCGAGGGCACGAAAACACGGGCCCGCCTCGTGGGCAAGGACACCGACCTGCCGCTGACCACGACCACGAAGTGGCAGGCCGGCCCGAGCGGCGCGGCCGCGGTGCTCCTCGATGGCCGGGCGGCGGAGCTGCCGACCGTCGGCGACTTCGAGCACGATCAGCCGTTCAGCGCGACGTTCTGGATCCGGCCGCCGGCGAACGACACGTCGTATGCCGTGATCGCCCGGATGGACGAGGCGAATGCCTTCCGCGGCTGGGATGTCTGGGTGCAGGGCCGCCGCATCGCGATGCATCTCATCCATGCGTTTCCCGCCGACGCGATCAAGGTGGTGTCGTCCGCCCAGCTCAAGGCCGATGCCTGGACGCTCGTGTCGGTCACCTACGACGGCTCGGGCAAGGCCGAGGGGGTGAAGATCTACTACGACGGCAAGCTCCAGAAGCCGAAGGTCGAGACCAACACGTTCAAGAAGCACACGATCAAGACCGAGACGCCGCTGGTGATCGGCGGCCGGTCGCAGGCGGCGACGGCCCATGGCGTGGGCCTGGCTGGCATCGAACTCTGGGGTCGGGCCCTGACGGCCGGTGAAGTGGAGAGCCTCTCCAAGGCCCAGGCACTGGCACAGATCGTGAGGCTCGCGCCCGAGGAGCGGGTGAAGGCGGCCGCCGGGCTCTACGACTGGTGGCTCGCGAGCCTCGACGAGACGTATAAGGCGGCGACAGCCGATCTGGCCCAGCTCGAGAGCGAGCATGCCGACATCCGCAAGCGGGGCACCGTCGCCCATGTCATGAACGAGAAGAACGAGATGGCGAAGGCCTACATTCTCGACCGCGGAGAGTACGACAAGCGGAAGGATGAGGTACAGCCGTCCACGCCAGCGGTCCTGCCGGCCTTCCCGGCGGAGCTGCCGAAGAATCGGCTCGGTCTGGCGAAGTGGCTCCTGCTCCAGGATCACCCGCTCACGACGCGGGTGACGGTCAATCGGTTCTGGCAGGAGGTGTTTGGCACGGGGCTCGTGCGGACGGCGGGCGACTTCGGCATCACCGGCGAACTGCCGAGTCATCCTGAGCTGCTCGACTGGCTGGCCATCGAGTTCCGTGAGAGCGGCTGGGACGTGAAGAAACTGTTCCGGCTCATGCTCACGAGCGCCACCTACCGCCAGAGTGCGGCGACCACGCCCGACAAGCTCGTGAAAGACAACGCCAACCGCCTGCTCTCCCGCGGCCCACGATTCCGCATGGACGCCGAGATGGTCCGCGACGCTGCTCTGGCATCGAGCGGCCTGCTCGTGAAGCAGATCGGCGGCCCGAGCGTGAAGCCCTATCAGCCCGACGGTGTATGGGAGGCGGTGTCGATGGGCGGCAACACGAGCCGTTACCAACGGGACAAGGGGGACGCCCTCTACCGGCGGAGCATGTATTGGTTCTGGAAGCGGTCGGCGCCGCCGGCGTCGATGGAGATCTTCAATGCGCCCTCGCGTGAGACCTGCACGGTCAAGCGGGAGCGGACCAACACGCCGCTGCAGGCGCTCGTCACGCTCAACGACCCGCAGTTCGTGGAGGCGGCCCGGATCCTGGCCGACCGGGCGATCCAGACGGCCGGCACCGACGAAGCCCGGATCGACTTCATCGTGAAGCGGGTCCTGTCGCGGCCGTTCGCCTCCGACGAACTGGCGATCGTGCAACAGTCGCTCTCTGATCTCTCCGCCTGGTACGGCGGACATCCCGACGAGGCCCAGAAACTCGTCGCCGTGGGAGATGCCAAGGCCACCACGGCCGACGCAGCCCAACTGGCCGCCTGGACGATGCTCACGAACGAACTGATGAACCTCGACGAAGCCCTCTGCAAGTGAAAAGGGGACGCAGCATCATGAACCCTCCCATCCTCTCACCGCTCGATGAACTCGGCCTCAGCCTCACGCGGCGGCGGTTCTTCGAGCGCGGCAGCCACGTGCTCGGCGGGGCGGCGCTCGCGTCGCTGCTCGCGCAGGACTCCGCCCTGGGCAACACGGCCACGCCGCCCGCGGACGGCGTGCAGCGGGTGGCGGGGGCGATCGGCCCCCACTTCGCCCCGAAGGCGAAGCACGTGATCTACCTGCACATGGTGGGCGGCCCGCCGCAGCAGGACATGTTCGACTACAAGCCGCAGATGAACGACTGGTACGACAAGGACCTCCCCGAGAGCGTCCGCAACGGCCAGCGTCTGACCACGATGACGAGCGGCCAGTCACGGTTTCCGATCGCCCCGTCGAAGTTCAAGTTCGCGCAGCACGGGCAGAACGGGATGTGGGTCACGGACCTGCTCCCGCACACGGCGAAGATGGTCGACGAGATGTGCTTCATCCGCTCGATGCACACCGAGGCGATCAATCACGAGCCGGCGATCACTTATATGCAGACCGGCAACCAGATCACGGGCCGCCCCTGCCTGGGCGCCTGGCTCAGCTACGGCCTGGGGTCGCTCAACAAGGACCTGCCGACGTTCGTCGTGCTCGTCGCCCGGCCCACCAACAACGAGCAGAACCAGGCGATCGGCGCCCGGCTCTGGGGCAGCGGCTTTCTGCCGGGCGAGCATGCGGGCGTGAGCTTCCGCTCGGCCGGTGATCCGATCCTCTACATCAACAATCCCCCCGGCGTGTCGGCCGAAGTCCGCCGCAAGACGCTCGACGGCCTGCAGGCCCTGAACCAGCGGACGCTCCAGCAGCTCGGCGACCCGGAGACGCAGACGCGGATTTCGCAGTATGAGATGGCGTTCCGGATGCAGTCGAGCGTGCCGGAGCTCACCGATCTGGCATCCGAGCCGGAGAACACCTTCGCCCTCTATGGCGACGAGGCGAAGAAGCCAGGCACGTTCGCCAACACGGTGCTGATGGCCCGCCGCATGGTCGAGCGGGGTGTCCGATTCGTGCAGGTCTACATCAACAACTGGGACCACCACGGCAACGTCGCCGGCCGCCTGCCGAGCCAGTGCAAGGACATCGACCAGGCCTGCTATGGGCTCGTGCAGGACCTGAAGGCCCGCGGGCTCCTGGACGAGACGCTCATCATCTGGGGAGGTGAGTTCGGCCGCACGGTCTACTCCCAGGGCGGCCTCTCGAAGGAGAACTACGGCCGCGACCACCATCCACGGTGCTTTACGATGTGGATGGCCGGCGGCGGCTCGCGGCCCGGCCAGATCTACGGCGAGACCGACGACTTCTCCTACAACATCGTGAAGGACCCGGTGCACATCCGCGATTTCCATGCCACGGTGCTGCACCTCATGGGCTTTGATCACGAGCGGTTCACCTACCGCCATCTGGGCCTCGACTTCAAGCTCACGGGCGTCGAGCATGCCCGCATCGTCAAGGAACTCCTCGCGTGACCGACACCGGGGAGAGTGCGAGGCATGCGGTGCGGCCGCTGGATGCCAACGAGCGGCGGGTGCTCGGCGTCTTGATCGAGAAGGCGAAGACCACGCCGGACCAGTATCCGCTCTCACTCAACGGCGTGGTCACCGGCTGCAATCAGAAGAGCAACCGCGATCCGGTGATGACGCTCGACGAGGAGCAGGTGATGCGGGCCCTCACGAGCCTGCGGCAGGCCGGCGCCGTGGCCGAGGTCTACGGCAGCGGCAAGATCCCGCGGTATCGCCACCTCGCCTACGAGTGGCTCGGCGTGGAGAAGGAAGAGCTCGCGATCATGGGCGAACTCTTGCTCCGCGGGGAACAGTCGGAGGGAGATCTTCGCGGCCGCGCCAGCCGGATGGATCCGATTCCCGATCTCGACCTGCTCCGTGGTTTTCTCGACCGGCTCGCGGCCAAGAGCCTCGTCGTCTGGCTCTCGCCTCCCGGCCGGGGCCGACTGCTCACGCACGGCCTCTTGCCTGCGGAGAAGCTCGAGAAGGTACGGTCACAACTCGGGATGACGGCGGCAGCCGCGGCTGCACCTGCCGAGGCCGAGCCTCCGGCCAACGTCGCGGCCATCAGCGAGCCGGCACCGGCCGCTCCGCCTGTCCCGGCAGTCGAGCGACCGGCCGCCGGCAGCCCGCAAATCGCCGACCGCGTCGCGCGGCTCGAAGCCCAGGTCGCCGACCTCGTCGCCCGACTCACATCGCTCGAGCAGGATCTCGGCCGCTGAACGTCGCCCTCAGCCGGTTCCGAACCCTCAGCCGCCGCCTCACGTGCTCCGCGGGCCGTTGAGCAGGCTGCCGATCGCCGTATGGCGCACGCCGTAGCGATAGGTCAGGAGCAGAACCGGCGTCACCATCGCCATGACGACGAGAAACTTCAGGTCCGCGGGCATCGCCCACGGGCGGACGATCATCTGCGCCACCATCACCAGCGGGGGGTGCACGAGATACATCCAATACGAGGCGTCGGCCAGCCACGACACGAGCGGGCTGGGCCGGGAGCAGAACCGGGAGAAGAGCCCGATCAGCCCCAGCGACATCGCCCACGCGTAGGCGGGCTGTAGCAGGCTGGCGAGCAGCCGGTCGTTCATCGTCGCGATGCCGGCAACGAAGAGCACGATCGCCGCCGGCATGAGGAACTTCCAGTGGCGGCCGAGCCGCGTGTCGAGGCCTTCCGCGGCGAACGTGGCGACGCCGAAGAAATAGAAGCAGGCATAGAAGGCGAGCACGTGCGGCCGCGGCAGGATCCCGAACGACGAGTCGGGGCCGTAGCCTGCCGCCATCGACATCCCCATCACGAGCTGCGGCAGGCACGATGCCATCACGAGCCACCAGCGGCTGCGGCCCGTCGGCAGGAGGCCCGTGCTGGCGAGGATCGCGAACGCGGCGACGAGCCAGCACAGGAACCAGAGGAACCAGAGATGGTGGAAGACATTCGTCTGCACGAGGTGCAGTGACCGCGAACCGACGCGCAGACGAAGCCGTTCCGCCGACAGGAGATCGGACCACGCGAGCGTCGCCCGGTCGAGCGGCCCACCGAGCGTGCCCTCCGGATTCGGCCCCGTGGGCAGAATGGCACGCAGCCGCTCACGACCGGCGAGCACCTCATCGACGCCGACGGGACGCATGTCGGTGAGGGGCGCCAATTCGCTGACGAGATCGGCCGGCAGACTCTGCATCGCCGCCGGCATCCGGCCGACCGCGTTCACGGCGGTCGGGTCTGCTCCCCGCTCCATGAGCAGCTTCGCAGCCGCATCCCGACCGAAGTAGGCGGCATGGTGGAGCGGCGTGTTGCCGCTGCCGTCGCGTTCATTGGCGTCGCCGCCGGCATCGAGCACGGCTGCCACAGTCGCAGGGTCGCCGCGCATCGTGGCCCACGCGAGCGGCGTCAGGCCCCAGAAGGCGTCCGTCCGCTCGACCGCACCGGAAGGCGCGAGCAGCCGGCGCACCGCGGCCTCGTCGCCCGAGAGCATGTCGGTGATCGCAGCGGCCGGCCGGTTCGTCCGCAGGGCGTAGCCATCGATCACCTTGTC
>JAPOJV010000115.1 GCA_029978085.1 bacterium | reverse complement strand
CCGCGTCGCCACTCGTGACCCGGCCCGCACTCCTCTCGGCTCGCGCCTCGGGCTTCCCGGAAACGGGACAGGGAATCCGCGTCGCCACTCGTGACCCGGCCCGCATTCTTCTCGGCTCACGCCTCGGGCTTCCCGGAAGCCGGATCGAAATGTTCGCCGGCCCCTTGCGGCGAGGAGGGTACAAATGTACACCCTCTGCCTGTCCGTGCCGGAATGGACCAGCCGGTCGGGCCGCTGTTGCTTTATGAAGCAACAGCGCAGAAAATGGGGTTACGTAATGCCTTTCTATCTGTTCTTGTGGACGGCAGGCCTCGTCGCCCATATCGCAGCGAATGGCGTGTCCCAAGATGAATTCGAAGAAGTCGTGTGTTCACCTGGGCGGATTGACACGAGCCGGACGAATGGTCGCCCGATCGCCATTGGCGTAACTGCGGAGAGGCGGCTACTCGTATGTGTGTACGAACACGCCGACGAGTACACGATCCTGCCGGTTACGGCCTTTGAGCCAGATGAGGAGTAATCCATGAAACGGACTGCCCGCCGCCAAGGCATCGAGCTCTCTGCTGCCCAGCAAGCCAGGCTCCGTAAGCTTCAAGAGACCATTCTTGTCGATGAAAAAGCCAACCTGTCCCGCAAGGCCCGGGCTTTTCAATCGCAGCAGCGGGCAGCGGAAGTTGAGCTTGCACGGGCCGCTGAGTTGCTGCGGGCCGAACGGCAGGAGCAAGGGCTTTCGCTTGCCGGATTGCACGAGAGGTCTGGAATCAGCCGCGCCGCGATTTGCCGGCTCGAGAATCTCGTCGATGCGAATCCAACAGTGGCCACGCTCAACCGCATGGCCACGGCTCTCGGCAAGAAACTCGTGATCGCCCTCCGGGATCGTTGATGCCGTGCAGTCCGTCCAACGCCCTCATCGGGCGAGTGCCTCTTGCTTGAAAGCCCGCAGCGCGAGCTGAGGGAATCCGCTCGGCCTCTCGTGAGCCGATCCACATTCTTCTCGGCTCACGCGTTGGGCTTCCTGGGGTGCTTGACGAAAGCATGTACGGAAGTACACTCTGTGGTGGCCGGGGCGAACCGCGGGCCGGCTGTCGTATACTTGCGTTGAGGTGCTGAATGGCAACGATCCCCCAAATCCGCAACCGACTCCTGGAGGGCTTCCCCGAGCCGCAAGCGGACCTGCTCGCGCACGTGTTCGTCGAGTCGCAAGACCAACTTGTCACGAAGGCCGAGTTGAACGAACTGACGGGCGTTGTAAAAGATCTCGCCGTAGCCCAGGGGCGGACAGAGCAGCGGGTCGGGGAGCTCGTCGTAGCTCAGGGGCGAACAGAGCAACGAGTCGAAGAACTCGCCGTAGCCCAGGGGCGAACTGAGCAACGGGTCGAGGAACTGGCCCTCGCGCAGGGGCGGACGGAGCAACGGGTCGAGGAGCTGGCCCTCGCGCAGGGGCGCACGGAGCAACGGGTCGAGGAACTGGCCGTAGCCCAGGGGCGTACGGAGCAGCGGGTAGAAGAGCTGGCCGTAGCCCAGGGACGCACGGAACAACGAGTCGAAGAGCTCGTCATAGCCCAGGGGCGGACAGAGAAGCGGGTCGAAACACTCGCAGTAGCGCAAGGGACGACGGAGCAAAGCCTCTGGGCCCTCACCGAATCGCACAACCAAACTCAGCAGGAATTGAGGGGGCTAACGAAGACGGTCCAAGAGTTTGTCGCCGAACAGAAAAAAATGCGTATTCGGCTCGATGATTCTGACGGGCGAACCCTCGAGCTTCTGCTCCGGACTCGTCTGCCGGCCTATCTTGGCCCGCATATGCGGAAATGTCGCGTCATTACGGTCGAACAGATACTCGACACCGTCGAGGGGCGGCTCACCATCGAGGAGATCGAGGATCTTCTCCGGATTGATATCCTGGCGACGGCTGAGGTCGATGGAACGCTGATGCATCTGGCGGGAGAGGTGTCGCGCACGGCCCACAAGCAGGACGTCGTGCGGGCGCTGCGGCGGGCTGAGCATTTGCGCAAGGCCGGCCTTCCTACGATCGCATTCGTTGCCTGCGACGCGATCACGCACAAGACGGCAGAGCTTGCCAGCCGCGAAAAGGTGCGAGTGCTCATCAAAGGCCGCCTCCTCCCAGAGACGGCCTGAGGAGTAATCCATGAAACGGACTGCCCGCCGGCAGGAGCGATGAAAAGGCAAATCAACTTGCAGCAGGTGCTCGGCGCGGCTGGCGCTGAGTCCGCACGGCAACTCGAACTCTTCGCGATCCTGACTCTCGGAATCATGGAGTCGGCGCTCAATGCCGAGGAAGCACCCAAAGAGTTTCCGCGAGAAATCGCCACCATCAGGCGACTCTGCCTCGGCCTGCTCGAAGAGCATCGCCTCGTGGCGTGAGGTTCCTGGTCAGTGCGGAAAAGGCCGCCGGCTGGCTTGATCTTTTCTGACGTACGGCCGGCGATCCATCAGGCATCGTCAGCGAGACGGTCTTTCGGGCTTTCGGTCAGAAGCCGAATGATGCGACGCGCCAGTGGTTCCTTGATCTCTCGGTGCCGAGGTACCGGCTGTGACACGCCCGTGGTCGGATTTCGATACCAATCGTGCTTCCCACCATGTCGCACCAAGATGCATCCGCCCTCCTCGATCGATCTGATCAGATCGACGCGCTTCATGGCATCACTAATTCGCCGACCTTGCGAGCACCGGGGATGTGGCCGCCGGAGAGGTCGAGGTAGAGGTCCTTGAGGTGCTCGACCAAGTCAGCCAAGGACTCGCCTTGCGTCCAGTAATCCGGATATTCCTCGAGGTAGCCGAGCCACCAGTCTCCCTCCTGCCAATGGACATATTTGATCGTGTGCATATGGCGTTCCTGTGCGTCGTGATGAATCAACATCACCCTGCAAGTGTACTCCGATGTCCCTCACGCCGGCCAGCCACGGGCGACGCGGCGATATACGGGTGCACTCCTGGAAAGCGGCCCGCACTCCCCTCGGCTCACGCCTCGGGCTTCACGGGCGCCGGTCGAGCGCGGGCTGTCAGGGTGGGCTGGCGATTTCGCCGCCGCTGCGGGTGACGATCGCGATCATCGTGAGGGGCGAGAGGTCGTCGGCAAGGAACCGCGAGCTTCCGTCGCCGAAGACGGCGTTTACGCCGCCCGGATGAAACGAATACGGTTCGTCCCAGTTGGTGCAGTTCATCACGCACTGGCCACCGCTGGTCACGCCCGATGCCGGCACGCGGCCCGTGGCGTCGGTGTGATAGCAGAAGCTGTTTTGCACGCCGGTTGAAGGGTCGGCGCCGTTCAAGGGGAAGGTGGCGCCATTGTCGGCCCAGGCGGCCGCCATGCTGTCGTTGTGCTTGTCGCACGGGCTGGTGGCAGCGCTGCTTCGGACTGCCATCGGGTGGCCGTTGAAGAACCGCAGTGGACGGTTGCCGCATTCGATGACGGCGAGCGTATTGCTCAGGCCGTCCCGCACGTGTGCCGCCACGGTGCGGCTGTTTGTCGGCAGCATGCCGAGGCGTTGCCGTGATGCCGGAGCCGTTTGGCCGACAGCCGTATACAAAACCGACTCCACCCCGACGATCGTGCTGTAGTCATTGCAGGCAGGACCCCACGACTTGTCGTCGTTCGTGGGATACCGGGCGGCCGTGATCCTCCGCGGGCCGTCCGGCGTGCTGCTGCAGGCGAACGTCGAGATGATCGTCTGGGCGGCAGGCCGGTTCGCAGCGGCGTTCCAGTTCTGCTCGTAGTCGTAACCCAGCGTGGTGAGCAGCGAGCCGTTGTCGAGATAGGGCAGCAGGAGGGCGAACATCCCGTGTTCCTTGGGATTGTTCGGCGGCCACATGGCTCCCGCCCCGGTGGAGTTCGAAGGGGCGTAAAACCCGTTCGCCGTCTCGAAGCCGAGCATGGCGATCCCGATCTGCCGAGCGTTGTTGAGGCACTGCGTGCGGCGGGCCGATTCGCGGGCGGACTGGATGGCCGGGAGCAGGAGGCCCACGAGCACGCCGACGATCGCCACTACGACGAGCAGCTCGATCAGCGAAAAGCCGCGGCGTGACGCGAAGCTCGCGGGAACTGTGGCGGGGCGGAAGAGACGACGAAAGCGGCGTGTGGCGGCCATGCGCGAGGCCCGTGTGCGGGCGGCGAAATGGCGAATCCGTTCGCGCGGGCTGATCGTCCGAGAGAGGGGTAGCGTACCAGCAGCGGAGGGGAGTGCTAGCCCCGGGTGTTGTGCGGCGGGAAACCCCGGGCGCAGGTAGCCCGGTCACGCCGTGACCGGAAGAAGGGTAGGCCCGTCGCGGAGTGACGGCCCTACGGAGGATCAAAAATCAGCGACCCATCGTTGGGCGACCGCTTGACAAAAGAATATACGCCCGTACACTTCCTGCTCGTTGCGGGTTGTTTTGTCCGCTGAGGCCCGCCGTGCTTTGCTCGCGATTCATATGGTCTGAGGATCGCATTGACCATGTCGCTTGTCATGGCATCACGCCCGAAGAGGTCGGGGAGGTCTGCTTTTCGCGACCATTGGTATTACGGGCGAAGGCGGAAGGGCTCAACCCGGTGTATTATTGCCTGGGGCGGTCGATCTCGGGCCGCTACCTCTTCTGTGTCGTTATTGTGTTTCCAGACGGCAACGCTTTTCCGGTCACGGCTCGAGCGATGACCGATCGCGAACGTCGCAGATATGTGCGTTGGAGGAATCGATGATGCACGAGAACATCCCTAGCACGGATTCGATCTCGGAACTTGCCCGGTTTTGGGACGCGCACGACATCACTGATTTCGAATCAGAGCTGGATGTCGTGGATGAGCCGCTATTTGTGGCTGGCCAGGGGCACCGCATTGTGTTGCGGTTAAGTGACGCGGAGGCGGAGGCCGTTCATGCGGCCGCCCAAGCCCGAGGCGTGGACGAGGCAACGGTCATTCGGGAGTGGATTCGGGAGCACGCCACAAAGGCGGCCAGCTGACGGCCAGACTGGCCGGGGCGGGCGTGGCTGTTAGAAATACGATGGTTTCCGACCCACGCCGGTAGTCCTCCCATGACGCCCACCGCTACTGCATCTGCCTCACGGCCCGCTCCCGCCGTCGCCCAGCCGGCCCCGCTCACGATCGACCTCGGCGATGCCCGTGAGCGGCTCGTGTCGCACCCGATCTACGGGCGCGTCGATTCGCCCGACCGGCTCCGGCGGTTCATGGAGGCCCACGTGTTCGCCGTGTGGGATTTCCAGAGCCTGCTCAAGGCGATGCAGCAGCGGCTCACCTGCACGACGCTCCCCTGGCTACCCACGCCCGACCCCGAGGCGCGGCGGCTCGTCAACGAGATCGTGCTCGATGAGGAGTCGGACGAACTGCCTGAGGGAGGATCGGCCTCGCACTTCGAGCTCTACCTCGACGGCATGCGGCAGGCCGGGGCCGATACGGGGCCGATCGACCGTCTGATCGCCATGCTCCGGCGGGCCGCGCCGCTGCCGCAGGCACTCGCCGCCTGCGGCGGGCATCCGGCGGCGCTCGAGTTCGTGCGGCGTTCGTTCGCCGTGATCGAGTCGGGCGAGACGCACAGAATCGTCGCCGCCTTCACCTACGGCCGTGAGGACGTGATCCCCGACATGTTCCGCCATCTCGTCGTGCAGCTGGCCGAGCAGGAGCCGGCCACGTGGGGCCGGTTTCGGTTTTATCTGGAGCGGCACATCGAGCACGACGACGAGAAGCACGCGCCGGTCTGCCGGCGGATCGTGGCCCGGCTGTGCGGCACCGATCCGGTGAAGTGGGCCGAGGCGTCGGCGACGGCGCGGGAGTGCATCGAGGCGCGGATCGCCTTCTGGGACGCGCTCGCGGCGGGGTAGCCCGGTCACGGTAGCCCGGTCACGGTAGCCCGGTCACGGTAGCCCGGGCACGCCGTGACCGGAACAAGTCACGGCGTGACTTGACCACGCCGGAACAAGTCACGGCGTGACTTGGCCACCCAGCCGCGCGTTCAATAGCCCGGTCGTTGACGCGACCTCAAAACGGGGTAAGAATATCCCTCGAAAGGGTGATCTGTCTGAGGCCCCTCTGATGCTCAACCGCTTCACGTCGCGACGCCGGTTGTTTCGTGGCCGGAAGCCGCGCACAAGCAGGCCGGATCGCAGCCTCGGCCGCGGGATCGAGCAGCTCGAATCGCGGGCCGTGCTCACTGCCGGCGGCTCTGATATCTCGGCGTCGAACATCGTTCTCCCTCCGAACACCGGCCCCAAGACACCGGAATGGGTGCCGCAAGCGGGCATCGTGTTCGCAACGGTGGGTCACCCCGGCAACGCCCCCGACGTGACGGGCCTGGGCGCGGTGCCCTACGAATATCGCATCGGTTCGATCGAGGTGTCGAACCTCGCATACACGCGGTTCCTCAATGCAGTGGCTGCGACCGACACCTACGGCCTCTATGACGCGCGGATGACCTGGGCGCCGACGGGGGAGGCGGGAATCGTCCGGACCGGTGAGCCGGGCGGTTACGTCTATTCGGTGCCATGGACAACCGGTGGAATCCCGGTGGCCTATGTGAATTGGCACAGCGCCGCCCGGTTCGCCAACTGGATGCACAACGGAGCATTGCCGGGGGGCGATACCGAATCGGGGGCGTATGCCCTCAACGGTGCCACCTCCGGCAGGGTGTCACGGTCGGCCGAGGCGCGGGTGTGGATCCCCACCGAGAACGAGTGGTACAAGGCCGCGTATTTCAGCCCGACCTATCGCGGCCCGACGTTGATCGGCAGCACGGCCGGCTATTGGCGATATCCCACTCAGTCAAACGACGTCACGCCGCAGGCGGCCGTCTACTCCACGCCCGAGCAACCAGCCGTTCCCAAGGGCGGGCTTCTGGCAGGAGTCGGTGTGAGTGCGCTCGGCACCTACAACCAGGGGGGCAACGTATGGGAGTATCTCGACGCGGATCCCGGGGGCACCCGCTGGCTGCGGGGCGGCGGGGCAGGGAGCGGTAAGGAGGCGTTGGCCTCCTACACCAACCCCACCACGTTCCAATACGAATTCGGCTCTTTCGGCACGAACCCGCCCGATCACCGGGAGTCGGACATCGGTTTCCGACTGGCGGCAGCGCCCGTCAACCCGACTCCGCTCACGCTGTCGCTCTCGTCAACGACGATCACAGAGAACAACGCGATCGGGGCCGTGGTGGGCCGCTTGACCACCGGCACGCTCGGGCCGGGCGAAACCCCGCAGTACGCGATTTTTTCCAACGACGGAAAGGCGGGCCATCCCTTCGTGGAGATCGTCGATGGCGAACTGCGGGCCCGCCAGGTGTTCGACTACGAGCACCAGACGTATAACCCGTTCTGGGTGGTGGCCGCCGTTCCCGGCCGGGAGCCCGTGGTCGAAAAGTTCTCGATCACGGTGGAGAACGCCCCCGATCCGATCACGGAAGTGGTCGTGCGGGATGGGCGCATGCAAGGCACCCGCATCGGAGTGCTCAGGGCTTTCCCGGTGGACGCAGCCGCCACGCGGTCGTTCACGCTGCTGCCCGAGCCCGGCACTGACTGGCAATTGTTTGCGATCAACGGCGACGAACTGGTTGTGGTGTCGAAGGACTTCCGGCTCGATACGTCGTATCGCATTCGCGTGCGGGCGAACGATGGACTGGGAACCACGCTCGATGCCGATCTGCCGGTGATGGGATGGACCGATGATCCGATCCGCCGCATGCGGGCCGTCGATCTGGGCGACATCGTCGCGGGGCGGGATGGGTTCGGCGGCCCGGTGACCGGCATCCCGGGCGTCGATGGCATCAACCCCGCCACCGGAGAGTTCACGCCCGCACCGCTCAGCGGACCTGTGGCCAACGCGGGTTACAGAGCCGTCGCGGGGCCGTTGATCGACGGCGTGTTCGTGGTCAACAACCGCGACCGCAGCACGACGATCACAAGCACGGGGGCGGTGTTCTGGCCAGTCGAAGGGGTGCTCGCGACGAGTTTCGACTCCATCACCCATGCCCGTCAGCCGGGCCGGGATACACCGCTCATGCTCGACCGCACCGGGTATCGTTCCGGCGTAGCCATCAGTGGCTCGGCGGGCATCACATTCGACCTGCGTGAGATAGCCTTGCGTCACGGTGGGCTGCCCAGCAGGTTCACTGCTCGTTTCGGGGTGATGGATCAGCTAGGAGGTGCGGAGTGTCATGTGATTCTCAGCGACGAGCGCGGCTTTATGACTGGTGAGCGGATCTTCCGCCGCGCGACCGACAAACCGGTGACACTGGATGTCAATCTTTACCCTGAGGATCGATTTCTCACGCTTCTTTCGCTTCTCGGCTCGCCGGTCAACGCCAGTCCTGCGGTCTTCGCGGCCGCCACGATCGAACTGCTCGACGGACCGATCGCCCCGCTCGACATCGGCCTCTCGAAAACGACCGTCGCGGAAAATGCCCCCGCCAACGCATTCGTGGCTGCGTTGTCCACTGTTGACGTGAATGCAGGAGACGCATTCACGTATGAGCTCGTCGCGGCATACGGCGTCGATGTCAACGCAAACTTCCGGATCGTCGGCAACAAGCTGCGGACGGCGGCCGTGCTCGATCGGGAAACACAGGGCTCGCAGTGGGTGCGGGTACGAGCGACCGACTCCAGCGGCCTCTCCACGGAGCGGGCATTTGAGATCACTGTGACCGACGTGCCGGAGGCGCCCACAGGCATCACCCTCTCGAAGACCACAGTCGCGGAGAACCGGCCTGCGAACGCGCTCGTGGCGGCGCTCACCGCGATCGATCCCGACGTGGGCGACACGCATACCTTCGAGCTCGTGTCGGGACCGGGCAGCGCCGACAACGGCCGCTTCGTGATCGTAGGACAGAAGCTCCGCGCGATCGCCCCGCTCGACTTCGAAACGCAGGCGAGCCATTCGGTCCGCCTGCGGGCAACCGACGCCACCGGCCGGTTCATTGAGCAGGTGGTCGTGGTGAACGTGACCGATGTCGATGAGCCAGCTGCCGTGTCGCAGGTGATGGTGCCGGCGGACGGCGCCTACGGCCCCGGGGCTGTGCTCTCATTCACGATCGTGACGACGCAAGCCGTGAGCCTCGTCGGGCCGGGCCGGCCGGAGATTCCGCTCATGATCGGCAGTCGCAAATCCGCGCTCGTGTTTCAGAACACCGGCCCGGGGAACCGCCTCACGTTCACCTACACGGTGCAGCCCAAAGACCCCACGCGATCCGGCATGCTCGTGGCGCCCACGATTCGCCTGCCTGTCGGCACGGCGTTTCGCACGGCCTCGGGCGGCGTGCTCCCCACGACCCTGCCGACGATCGACGGATCGCGGCTCCGCATCGACACCACCGGGCCGGGTGTGGCAGGTGTGGCGGGCCCCTCGCCTGGCGACTACGTCGTGGGGGCGGTCCTTGCCTTCGTCGTGCGGTTTACGGAAGCCGTCACCGTGAGCGGGCAGCCCGTGCTGCCCGTGACGATTGGGAAGGCCAATCGAGAGGCCCGGTACGTGTCGGGCAGCGGCACGAGCGAACTCGTGTTTCACTACACGGTGCAGCCGGGCGACCTGGCCCGCAGCGGGATCACGACGGGCAAGTCGCTCGTGCTGCCGGCCGGCGCGGTGATCCGAGATGTGGCGGGCAATCGCGCCACGCTCAGCCTGCGGCAGCAGCGGCTGAAGACGGTTCGCGTGGGGCCGTAGTCGTAGCACGGGCACAAGTAGCCCGGTCACCGTAGCCCGGTCACCGTAGCCCGGTCACCGTAGCCCGGTCACGCCGTGACCGGAACAAGTCACGGCGTGACTTGGCCACTTCTATTTCGCGGCGGCGAGTTCGGCTTTCTTCCGCTCTTCCACGATTT
>JAPOJV010000238.1 GCA_029978085.1 bacterium | reverse complement strand
GGACGGCCAGGTAATCAAGCCATTCGTCGAGACCGGCGCCGGTTTTCGCGGAGGTCTCGATGGTGCGGATGCCGGGCCGGACGGCCTCGATGTTGGCTCGCGCGGTCGCGCCGTCGAAACCGCATGCAGCCGCGAGATCGAGCTTCGTCAGGGCGGCCACGTCGCAGGTGTTGAAGAGGCCTGGGTATTTGAGCGGTTTGTCTTCGCCTTCCGTGACTGAAAGCAGGGCAAGCCGCACCGATTCACCGAGGTCCCAGCTGGTCGGGCAGACGAGGTTCCCCACGTTTTCGATGAACAGGTAGTGGAGGTCGGAGAGGCACCACCCGTCAAGGTGCCGTTGCACCATGTCGGCCTCGAGGTGGCAGAGCCCGTGGGTCATGATCTGCCGCACCGGCGCGCCGCTCTCGGCCAGCCGGCGGGCGTCGTTGTCGGTCTCGAGATCGCCGACGATGGCGGCGACCGGCTCGCCGCGGTCGAGCAGCCGCGCGAGTGTCTCCTTGAGGAATGCCGTCTTGCCCGTGCCGGGGCTCGACACCATGTTGACCACGAGCACGCCCGCCTCCTGGAAGTCTCGCCGCATCTCGCGGGCGAGTTCGTCGTTTTTCTTCAGGATCTTCGTGCGGACTTCGAGAATGCGAGGTTCGATCATGACGCGGCCGTCTCCTCTGTTTCGAGCTCGATCGAGTCGAGGTCGAGCTCTTTCCCAGCGCGGATGTCGCCGGTGAGGGTGCCGCAGGCAGGACAGGCGAAGTGCTGGATCCCGGGCAGTGTCTGCTCCGTGCCGCACGCGGGGCACCAGACCGTCACCGGCACCTCGATGACGCGCAGGATCGCACTCGCCAGTGGCGTGCCCTCGCGGACGAGGTCGAAGCTGAACCGCAGGGCGTCTTCGTGCACGCAGGCCAGGCGACCGATGCGAAGCGTGACGGCCGCGACCCGGTCGGCGGCCGCGGCCCGGCAGTGCTCCGCCGCAAGTTCCACGACCCGGCTGGCGATCGAGAGTTCGTGCATCGGTGGATTCCGTCACGAGAACATGTCGCGTCAGTGACCACTCTACGCATGGCGTCCAATATCCCGGGGCTTCCGCATGGGAATTCGCATTCGGGGGGCAGGGGCGCGTAGAGTTCCGCCAGTCGCACAGATGCGATGGATGCCGGGGACGGCATGGGGCAGGGGTGCTCGGACGTGCGCGCAGCGAGGCGCTCGGAAGAGGTCGCTCATGTCCACCGAGATCGTTCCCCTCGAAACCGTCGCCCTCACCGCCACGGCGGTCTCCGTCGGCGCGATCCATACGCTGCTCGGCCCTGATCACTACGTGCCCTTCGCCGCTATGTCGCACGCCGGCGGCTGGTCGGCGGCCAAGACGCTTCGCGTGACGGTGGCCTGCGGTCTCGGGCACGTGGCCGGCTCCGTCGCACTCGGACTCCTCGGCCTCGCGATCGGCGTCGCCGTGATGAGGCTGGAACTCGTGGAAGCGATCCGGGGTGACGTAGCCGGCTGGATGCTCGTGGCGTTCGGGGCGGCGTATTTCGCCTGGGGGCTCGCCGCGGCAGCGCGGCAGCATGGTCACGTGCATCCGGAAGGCGATGCCGATGCAGCCACCGCGAATACGGGCGTCTGGACCCCCTGGCTCCTGTTTCTCGTGTTCGTGTTCGGGCCCTGTGAGCCGCTGATCCCGCTGCTCATCTACCCGGCGGCACAGGCCAATGGCTTCGCCGTCGCGGCGGTCGTCGCGGCGTTCGCCGCGGCCACGGTGGGCACGATGGTAGTGGCGGTGCTGATGATGCGGTATGGCGCGGCGGTCGCGCGGGTGCCGCGGCTCGAACGGTTTTCCCACGCACTGGCCGGCCTGGCGATTCTCGCCTGTGGCCTGCTCGTGAAACTGGGGCTGTAACTCGACACATGGGAAGGAGGCGATCATGGCCACGCTTCTCTGGCTGCAGGGCGGCGCCTGCAGCGGCAACACGATGTCGTTCCTCAACGCCGAGGAGCCGAGTGCCTGCGACCTCGTGACCGACTTCGGCATCGACGTGCTCTGGCACCCGTCGCTCGGCCTCGAACTCGGCGACCAGGTGAAGGCCCTTCTGGACGACGTCGTGTCGAGTCGGCGGCCGCT